>JBBRGN010000014.1:0-34409 GCA_038240665.1 Chitinophagales bacterium
GGCTTTTTTTGACCTCAATCTAATTGTTTTTATTTATTTTTTTTGACACAAAAAAAACTTTAACTGATTTTTTTGTTTTCAGCTGGTTATTTTTCTCTAATTGGCAAAAATCCTTTATCAATGAGCAATAAATAAAAAAAGGCCGGCTCCCAAAGAAAATGGGAAACGGCCTTTTTTTGAACATAAGTAATGGAAAGCTAATGTCTCTACCCTACTCAATCTACATTATCATGCAAAAACGAATTTCCCAAACGCAATTCTCCTTCGTCATCATCGGAGATGGTCCATTGCGACAATGCTGGTTCTGCGGAATTGGGAACATCTTCCAGGTTCACTCCTCGGCGGAGGTAAGCTGGCTCGTTTTCCAAATCGTTGACCACTTGAGGATTGTTGAGTTTTTGCGAATTGGTATTGTTTCGCAAACGCTCCCGACGACGGTTGTCTAACTCCGACTTGCGGCGGCGTTCTTCCTCAAGTTTCTCTTTATTTTCCTCCTTCAAAAAAGGCTCTTCGTAGTGGTTGTTGCGTTGGTGCTTGTCGATGGCCGCGCGGATGTTGTCGAATTCAAAGGTATACGCAGTTCTGGTCTCTGAATCTTCAAAACCTATATCCGATATGTTCCGTTTGGCCAAATCTTTTTTTGAACGATCCAAGTCTTCGTCAAGGGAAACCACGATTTTATCGGTTTTGGTTTCACGCTGGTCACCAGCAAAGCTGCGGTTTTCAAAACCGGTTGCAATGATCGTTACGTTCAGTTTATCGCCAAGACGTTCGTCAAAACAGTTACCCCAGATGAGGTCGGTTCCATAACCGGCTTCTTCTTGTACAAACTCGGTAATTTCAAAGATCTCATCCATGGTCACTTCTTTTTTACCAGAAGAGATGTTGAGCAAGATGTGCTTTGCGCCTTTGATGTCATTGTCTTCCAATAGAGGAGAGTGCAATGCCTCGTCCACAGCACGGCGAGCGCGGTCTTCTCCTTCTGCCGAAGCAGTACCCATGATGGCTACCCCGCTTTGACGCATCACAGTGTTGACGTCTTCAAAGTCCACGTTGACATACCCCGGAACTGTGATGATCTCGGCGATACCTTTGGCGGCGGTGGTCAAAATATTATCTGCCTGTGCAAAGGCATTTGACACCGAAAGATTTCCATAGATCTGACGCAACTTATCATTGGAGATGATGATGATGGTATCCACGTTTTTGCGTAGTTCCGTCAATCCATCCATCCCTTGTGAAATCCGCCGACGTCCTTCAAAATTGAAAGGCAAAGTGACTATGGCTACTGTCAGAATGCCCATTTCTCGGGCCACTTTGGCAATAATTGGCGCTGCGCCAGTACCAGTACCGCCACCCATTCCGGCGGTTATGAACAACATTTTACATTTGTTTTCCAGATAAGCGACAACATCTTTGATGGATGATTCGCAGGCGGTTTTTCCCACTTCAGGTTTTGAACCAGCACCCAAGCCTTCTTCACCCAATTGAATGCGGGTGGGAACAGCACTGGCATTCATGGCCTGAATATCCGTATTGCAAATGGCAAAATCGACGCCGATGATACCTTGTTTAAACATGTGATTGACTGCATTGCTACCGCCACCGCCTACACCTATAACTTTGATGATTGGGCTTTCTCCTTTAGGCAAATCGAAAAGCATACCCTTTGATTTTTTTTGATGAACGTTTTTTTTCTTGATCTCCGACTTTTTTATCGGCAAAAAAAAACGATGAATTAAAACTCAGCATCCGGTTCTGCTTCGAACCATTCCTTGGTTTTTTTGAAAATCTGGTCGTACCAGGTGCTACCACTTCGGTTGTCTTCTTCTTCCACTACGGGCTGAGTAGGAACATTGGTTGTGGTTGCAACAGTAGTGCGCTGTTCAATATTGATCCGACCTTTTTCCCGATCTTCGATGCCCTTCATCAGCAAGCCAATGGCAGTAGCATATATTGGGCTACTTAGACTCTCTGAATAGCCATGAGCCAAGTGCTCAATCGGCACGCCGATACGCGTAGACAGCCCCGTATGGAATTCAGTCAGTTTATCAATGTCTTTCAAAAGCGCACCGCCGCCGGTAAGTACGATACCAGCAATCAATTTACGTTCCAAACCAGAGCGCCGGATCTCCCAGACCACATAGTCCAAAACTTCTTCAACCCGCGCTTGGATGATCCGCGCTAGATTTTTTTCAGAAACCTCCTTGTGGTCGCGCCCCCGCAAACCAGGAATGGTAATGATGCGGTTGTCGTATACCTCATCCGCCATGGCTGATCCAAAACGAACTTTAAGTTTCTCGGCTTGCTGCGCCATTACAGTACAGCCTTCCTTGACATCTTTGGTAATGACGTTGCCGCCGAAAGGAATCACCGCAGTATGGCGAATGATACCTTCCTGAAAAATGGTGATATCGGTTGTTCCGCCACCTATATCAACCAAGGCTACTCCGGCTTCTTTTTCCTCCTCACTCAACACCGCCATTGCCGAAGCAATAGGCTCCAAAGTCATGTTGATGACTTTCAGGCCATTGCGCTCTACACATCGCTGAATGTTGTTAGAGGCGGTGATTTGTCCGGTGATGATGTGAAAGTTGGCCTCCAATCTTACGCCCGACATACCGATGGGATCCGTGATGCCCTGCTCGTTGTCTACCGAATATTCTTGAGGCAATACGTGCAAGATCTTATCGCCTGGAGGCAATACCAACTTGTACATATCGGAGATCAACTTGTCGATGTCAATTTGGCTAATCTCACCAATGGTGCTGTCGCGCATCAAAATACCTCGGTGTTGTAGGCTTTTGATGTGCTGGCCGGCAATACCCACGTGAACCTGATCAAAATCAGTTCCAGCGCTGCGCCGAGCCATAGCAACTGCCTCAGCAATTGCGTTGACTGTTTTTTCGATGTTGGAAACGACACCCCGCAAAACGCCTTCGGAGTTTACTTTTCCTACACCCAGGATTTCCAGTTTCCCGTGCTGGTTCTTACGTCCGGCAATGGCGCAAACCTTGGTAGTGCCGATGTCGAGCGATAAGACCAAATCCGAATTACGTGCATTAGTTTCCATCATGAATGTCCATTTTAAGGTCAAATAGGGACTACAATCATCCAAAAAAAAGCTGGGGTTTCAATACTTTGACAACCCTGCTAGGATTATCAAAATTATTTACAAACTACCTGGCCTCGATACCGTAAGTCTATTCTACGGTATTTTCGCCAGCCTTCATAAGGAATTCCTTCCTTGTAAAAGATTTTTAGATTTTGAAGTTTGTCCAAAGCGTCTTCGTAGCGGCCAAAAACAATTTTTTGGTCGCCCACCATCGGGATCAGGACAAATTCTTTATTGCTGCTTACGTATACTTGTTCAATTTGTGCTTGCAAAAACTCATCGTTCCGGAGGTCTTTCGACAACTGGAACAAGTCCTTTATCAAGTGTTTTTTGCGTTCCAAAAAGTCGGGGACATGGGGTGGTATATTCCCTGTAGCCACCAACACCCGCGCTGTCAAATGTTTAGACAAAGGCATTTTGACCCCGTCTTTGTCCAAGTAATAGTTCAAACCATTCCGGTCAATGATGCGCAACACGGGTTCCCTTTGCTCGATGCCAATGCGCACATAATTGCGGGAGTCGATGTATACGTTGGCGTCTTTGATCAAGGGATCTTCTTCCAAAATTTTTTCCAAACGCTGTACTTCAATGGCCTTAATGGGCAAACCTTCCAAGTGATATCCAAAGCTGTGACCTACTGTAGACATGACATCTTCAGGTTGAATCATCAGATTACCGCCAGCCAATGGTTCTATATCCACTTTGATGCCTTGAATTAGACTACCAGACTTCTGTTCTACCGCTGAAATGATCAGCAACCCGCCAAGAAACAGCCCCACTGTCCAGCCCAATTGGCGCATTTGTTTTTTTGAAAAAAATGGTGTACTCATGTCAAGGGGTATTTTTGTGGCAGCCATCGGCCAATCGGTTCCACTAGGGTATCGATATCGCCAGCACCTAGTGTCAGTAATACTTCCAAATGTGTTTTTTGCAATGCCGGTAACAATTCATTTTTCGAAATCAAATGCTTGTTTTTCAAATGCATTTGGGAAAAAATGATATCGGAACTCACACCTGGCATGGGCAATTCCCGTGCTGGGTAAATGTCTAGCAAATAAGCTTCGTCCAAACCATCCAATGCCGTAGCAAATCCATCGGCAAAATCGCGGGTACGGCTAAACAAATGTGGCTGAAAAGCCCCAGTTATTTTGGCTTTTGGAAATAGCTGACGTGCGGCATGAATGGCTGCTTGCAATTCTGTTGGGTGGTGGGCATAGTCATCGTAGTAAGTTACATTCGCCCCGCGATAAACCAATTCAAAGCGGCGTTTCACCCCACGGAAGGTAACCAAACCTTCCCGTATGGCTTCTGGCTCAACACCCAGCGCCAAAGCGATTGACAAAGCCACCGTAGCGTTTTCTACATTGTGCCGCCCTGGTAAAGCTAGTTTCAAGCCCTCAATCGATTGTCCAGGAGCGGTATAATCAAATACAAAAAAACCATTTTCAACCCGTACATTTTGTGCACGGTAATCCCCTTCGTCTACGCCAAATGAATGCACATCGTCGCGATCAGGGAAATCTGCCAACAAACGATTTTGCAACCACAATTGGCCATTGGGTTTGATCTGTTTGGTAAAGGCCTTGAAACCAGTTTCCAACAGCGTATTGGCATCTCCATAAATGTCCAGATGATCCGCATCCATTGACATAATCGCCGCGTGATCAGGGTGCAAATGCAAAAAAGAACGGTCAAATTCATCGGCTTCTACAACCACCCAATCGCTGGAACCCAGTACATAGTTTGATTCAAAATTGCGGGCAATTCCACCTAGAAAAGCAGTACAATCAATGCCTCCTGTGCGCAAAAGATGGGTAGTGATCGACGAAGTAGTGGTTTTGCCATGTGTACCAGCAATCGCCACTGTTTTCATCCCTTTGCTGATGATGCCCAATACTTCCGCCCGTTTTTTAATGGGGAAGCCATTGTTCAGAAAATATTGAAATTCAACATGACTGGTGGGAACGGCTGGCGTATATACCACCAAATCCACGCCAGTCGGAATTTTGCTCAAATCTTCTTCGTAATGAATCTGCATACCCTCGCTTTCCAACGCTTTGGTCAAGGGCGTAGCGGTACGATCATAGCCATGCACCTCTACTCCTCGCTGAAGGAAGTAGCGGGCGATGGCGCTCATACCGATGCCGCCGATACCAATGAAGTAGAGCTTCTGGATGTCTTGCAGGTTCATAATTTTTTTTAGTATCAGTAAGTGCTGCATTTAAATACCTTCAAATGCAAGCGTTAAAAACTTAGACTAAACTTAATGCCTCAGCGGCAATCGCTGCTGCGGCATTTGGTCGAGCCAATTCATGTATATTTTGCGCCAATTCCAGGCGTTTGATATCATTCTTTAACAGTTCCCAAGCTTGGGGCAGCAATTCCTGCCCTACATCTCGATTTTTTACTAAGATCGCCGCGTTTTTGCCGACCAAAGCCGCGGCATTTTTGGTTTGATGGTCTTCCGCCACAAAAGGAGAAGGAACCAAAATGGTTGGTTTGCCAACCAGGCACAGCTCAGAAATCGTCAAGGCGCCGGCCCGCGAAGCCACTACATCAGCTGCGGCATAAGCCAAGTCCATGCGTTCAATAAATGCGGACAACTTAACATTCGGCAATTGCGCCGTTGCGCAATCTTTGTATTTTTCAAAATAGCTGCCTCCGCATTGCCAGATGATTTCCATCTCTGGGTGTTGAACGATAAAGGCCGTGTTGGAAGCCAAAGCTTCGTTAATCGCTAGCGCACCTAAGCTTCCGCCTACAACCAATAAGGTATTTTTTTCATCACTTAGCCCTAGTTGCAGTTTGGCTTCTGCTTTGCTGGGTAAGGTTGATAAATTATTCCGCACCGGATTACCGGTAAGGGCGAGCTTTGAAGCAGGAAAATAGTTTTCCATCCCTTCATACGCTACACAAATCCGTTGTACTCTTTTGCTCAACAGTTTATTGGTGACTCCAGCATAGGAGTTTTGTTCTTGAATTAATGCGGAAATGCCTAATCTGGTAGCCACCTCCAACAAAGGACCGCTGGCATAGCCGCCCACCCCGATTACCAATTGGGGTTTAAATTGTAGCAAAATCCGCATGGATTTAGCCAAACTGGCTACTAACTTAATGGGAAACAGCAAATTGCGCCAATCTAAGGAACGTTGAAAGCCGCTGATCCAAAGTCCTTCGATGCGGTAACCGGCTTTAGGAACTTTTTCCATTTCTAGTTTCCCCTGAGCACCTACAAACAACAGCTCCGTCTCCGGACGTTGAGCTCGAATGGCATCAGCAATAGCAATCGCTGGGAAGACGTGTCCTCCAGTGCCGCCGCCGCTGATGATGATTCGTGTTGTAGTGCTCATAGTCGCTTACAATTTTTTTTAAAATCGTTACTTATCCCTCGCCAGTCAATTCAACAAACTTGCTGACACTGAGGATGATACCAAATGATATACAAGTAAATAATATCGAGGTTCCTCCCATACTGACCAGCGGCAAAGTAACCCCTGCTACTGGTACCAAATGCACAGAAACCGCCATATTGATAAAAGCTTGAAAAACCAAGCTAATGCCCAATCCCAAAGCGACAATAGCCCCAAAAGCTTTTGAACTTTTGGTTACCAGACGGGTAACCCGGAAAAAAAGGATCACATACATTGAGATGATGATCGCGCCACCAATTACGCCATATTCTTCTACCAAAATGGAAAAGATAAAGTCGGCATAAGGCGATGGCAAATAGTTTCTTTGAATGCTGTTGCCCGGCCCTGTTCCAAACCAACTTCCATTGGCAATGGCAATCTTGGCTTGTTGTACTTGATAGCCGCCATCAGGATTAAGGAGAAAGTCTTGTACCCGTGCTACCCAAGTATCTACCCGAATCGAATCGGGAAAAAATTTGGCCGTAATGATCAACATCGAGAATACCATAAATCCGAGGAGCAACAACAGAAGTATAAACCGAACGTCCACCCGCCCTACAAACATCATCATCAAACAGGTACTAAACAAAATAACGGCAGTAGACAAATCTGCTGGTGCTATCAGTCCACAGACGATCAAAACAGGGACAATTATCGGTACAAAAGCCGAACTAAAATCCTTGATGTAATCCTGTTTTGAAGAAATCGCCCTGGCTACTTGGGTAATCAGCGCAATTTTAGCAAAATCAGAAGTTTGAAAAGTAATCCCTACAAAGGGGATAGAGATCCAGCGCCGTGCTTCATTGATGTTGGAACCAAAAAACAAGGTAAAAAACAACAAGGGAATCGAAATCAAAAACAGTACCGGAGCTGCCCGGTGATACACCATGTAATGCAACTGATGACAGATGTAAGTCAAGAAAATGCCACCACCAACAATCATAAGGTGCTTCATCAAAAAAGCCTCGGTATTTCCTCCCCGTTCGCGATAAGCCAAAGTTCCAGTAGAACTATAGACTACCAGCAGGGAAAATACCGCCAGAATGGCCAGAACCGCCCATATGGAGCGGTCGCCGCGTAATTCTGCACTGATTTTTGCAATAATTGTGGACATTTTTTTCAGTTTTATATCTTTTGGATGGTGTTGAAGTCTTCACTTTTTCACTCCCAGTAATACTCATTTTTAGGTTTGATGTTCCAAAACTGCGGCTCGGAACTGATCGCCCCGATCTTCATAGTTTTTGAACAAATCAAAACTGGCACAAGCCGGCGATAACAGGACTACATCTCCCGTTGTTGCCAATTCGCTGGCGGCAAGCACTGCTGCTATTGCGCTGCGGGTTTCGACAATTTGCGGCACCATTCCAGCAAAAACCTGGATAATCTTCGCATTGTCGACACCCAAACACACAATGGCTTTGACCTTGTCTTTTACAAACTCTAACAATGGCGCGTAATCGTTGCCTTTGTCTTGACCCCCAACAATCCAGATCGTTGGTGCAGTCATCGCTTGTAGGGCATAGTAGACAGAATCTACATTAGTTGCCTTGCTGTCGTTGTAGTAAGTCACACCATCAATTACGGCCACCTTTTCCAAGCGGTGCGGAGCATTTACAAAGGTGTTCAGTCCCGTTTGGATAACCTCAGGATCAAGACCCAAAGTCAAAGCCGTTTGGATGGCAAAAAGGGCATTCATCGCATTGTGTCTGCCTTTCAAAGCCGATGTCGACAAGTCAAATTCCTGATCGCCTACTTTTAGGCGTTCGGTGTAGATATTTTTTTCCGAAATGGCCGTTTGGCGGTTTTTCGGGTTGTAATCGCTTATTTTTCCGGCCACATTGGGATCTTCGTTGTTGTACAAAAAAAGATCCTCAGCGCGCTGATTGCGGACGATGTTGAACTTGGCGTTGATGTAATTGTCCATCACATAATTGTACCGATCCAAATGATCAGGAGTGATGTTCAAAATCATCGCGATATCCGGCCGAAACTGCTCGATGTTTTCCAACTGAAAACTGCTCAGTTCCAATACGTAATAAGGATAATCCCTATCAGCAATGATTCTGGCAAAGCTTTTTCCCACGTTTCCGCCCATGGCTACGTCTAAACCGCCGGTGTGCAACAGGTGATAAGTCAACTTGGTAGTCGTTGTTTTACCATTGCTGCCGGTGATCCCGACGATAAAGTTTTTCGTAAATCGTCCCGCAAATTCAATTTCCGAGATCACTGGAATTCCGGCTTGATTGATCTCCATCAAAAGCGGAGCCGTATCAGGAATCCCTGGACTTTTTACTACCAATCCAGCAGTAAGAATCCTGGGGTGATCGTGTTGGCCTTCCTCGTATGGAATGCCGTGTTGTTCTAATTCTTCTTTATATGTTGATTTGACCTGACCTCGATCAGATACAAATACTTGATAACCAGATTTTTTTGCCAAGATTGCCGCACCGACGCCGCTTTCTCCTGCGCCTAAAACCACGATAAAAGTGTTTGGATTACCGCTCATGTTGCTCTTTTTTTGCCGTAATTAACGCGTTTTCAAAGTGATTACCGTTAGTACTGCCAGCAAGATGCCGATGATCCAAAATCGGGTAACAATTTTCACTTCGTGTATCCCTTTTTTCTGAAAGTGGTGGTGCAAAGGCGACATCAAAAATATTCTGCGTCCTTCACCGTACCGCTTTTTGGTGTATTTGAAGTAAGTCACTTGAATCATCACCGATAAAGTCTCTACCAAAAAAACACCACACAAAACCGGTATAATCAACTCTTTACGCAGCAAAATTGCCAGCGCTGCGATGATCCCGCCCAAGGTCAAGCTTCCCGTATCGCCCATAAAGACCTGAGCTGGAAAAGCATTGTACCACAGAAACCCGATGCACGCGCCTACCAAGCAAGCAGAGAAAACCACCAGTTCTTCCGTGCCAGGAAGATGGAGGATGTTTAAGTAGTTGGCAGCAATCGCATTACTGGATACATAAGCAAAAATACCCAGCGTAACCGCAATGATTCCCGAAACCCCAGTAGCCAACCCATCTAGCCCATCGGTTAAATTGGCGGCATTGGAAACAGCGGTTACAATGATGATGACCAAGGGAATAAACAGCAACCAGACCCATTTTCGCTCGCTGTGATCAAATCCAGGCATCAACCAAGCATAATCCAAGCGATTACCCTTGAGAAGTGGCACATTGGTTAAGTTGGTTTTGTAATCCCCTTTTTCAATGGCACCTTCTGGGCGTTCAATATAAATTAAGCTGCCCCGGCGATCCGATTCTTTGAGTCCCAATTCGTTGGCTTTTGCTGTATCCAATCGCACCACAACGTCATTGTGAAAAACCATGGTAAGCGCTATGATCAATCCCAATACGACTTGACCAATGATCTTGAATTTTCCACTTAAGCCTTGCTTGTCCTTTTTGAATACCTTGATGTAATCGTCAAGAAACCCAATAGAAGCCATCCAGCTGGTAGAAAAAACCATGAGTACCACATACACATTGTCCAATTTCGCCATCAACAAACAAGGGATTAAAGTCGCCATGATGATGATGATCCCACCCATCGTAGGCGTACCTTCTTTGAGTTTTTGCCCTTGCAGGCCTAGATCGCGAACCGTTTCCCCTATTTGGAGTTTGCGTAGGTATTTGATGATCCGCCCACCGAGAATCAAGGAGATAATCAATGAAATAATCATGGCAGTACCTGCGCGAAACGTGATGTACTGAAACACTCCAGATCCAGGAATTCGGCCAAAATTGGCATTCAGCCAGTCAATCAGATTAATTAGCATAACCTCTAAATTGTAAATCGTCGCTTTTGGATGATTGTTAGTTGTGAAACCGCAAAAATAGTAATTCCAAAATGGTTTACCTGACTTGGGCTCCACGAGTTATCCACATCCAAACTCGCGCATGGTCGGTTTTGTGTGTTTTTTCGAACCGTAATTCAATTAGAAATCGCCATTAGGCTTTTCCTACACGGATAACTCTGCTTTCAGAATCTCCTTATCGTCGAAAGGGTGTTTAACCCCTTTGATTTCTTGATATTTTTCATGTCCTTTCCCCGCTACCAGAATCACATCTCCAAAATTCGCCAAACGACAAGCGGTGCGTATGGCTTCTTTTCGATCCGTGATCGACAGTACTTTGCGTTGCGCACCTTCTGGAATCCCTGCTTCCATTTCGGCAATGATGGTTTCAGGCACTTCCGATCGCGGATTGTCAGAGGTTAAAATCACTTGATTGCTCAAATTACAAGCGATTTTTGCCATTTCAGGGCGCTTTCCCCGATCCCGATCGCCTCCGCAACCCACTACAGTGATGATGCGGGCATCTCCAGTACGCAAAGTTTGTATGGTGCTCAACACCTTTTCCAAAGCATCGGGCGTATGTGCGTAATCAACAATCGCAGTGATCCGGCGTTGTTGATCAACCACATAATCAAAGCGGCCTTCGGCAGCGCGCAATTCGCTCAACTTTGCAAGAACTTCAATTTTTTCTTCCCCCAATAATACCCCCGCAGCATAGACGGAAAGTAAATTATAAGCATTGAACTCCCCAATCAAGCGCGCGTAAAAATCGTAACCATCAAGATCCAAATGCAACCCTGTCAGGGTATTTTCTAGAATCTTGGCGCGAAAATCTGCCATTTGCCGCAAGCTATAGCGATAAATGGTAGCCGCTGTGTTTTGCATCATCACCATCCCGCGTTTATCGTCGATGTTGGTCAGTGCAAATGCGCTGGAAGGCAACTGATCAAAAAAGCCTTTTTTTGCTTTGATGTAATTGTCAAAAGTTTGGTGATAATCCAGGTGATCACGGGTAATGTTGCTAAAAATAGCTCCAGCAAAAGTTAATCCTGCGATCCGTTCTTGGGCTACTGCATGCGAGCTTACTTCCATAAAAACATGACTACAACCTAGCTCTACCATTTTTGCCAACAAGGCGTTGATGGCCAATGCATCAGGAGTAGTATGGGTAGAAGGCTCCAGTGTAGTACCAATCCGATTTTCGATGGTTGACAG
This sequence comes from Chitinophagales bacterium, assembly GCA_038240665.1. GTDB lineage: Bacteria > Bacteroidota > Bacteroidia > Chitinophagales > Saprospiraceae > Haliscomenobacter. Next base: position 11,552 of record JBBRGN010000014.1, read on the forward strand.
CAAACCACATTTGTACCCCAAACCCGTGAACAGGTCGAAAAGTAAAGTAGCAGTCGTTGTTTTTCCATTGGTACCGGTTACTCCCACCAATTTCAATTGGCTTGCTGGGTGACCGAAAAAATTAGCGGCCATCTGCCCGAGCGCTTTGGCGCTGTTCTCCACCTGAATTACAACAATATCGTCATTCAAATCTGAGGGTAGCTTTTCTACCACCAGGACAGGCGTTCCTGCCGCGAGCACTTGAGGAATGTAATCATGACCATCGGATTGAACTCCGGCAATCGCTACAAAAACCTTCCCAGGCCCGGCTTTTCTTGAGTCAAAAACGATCTCATTGATCGCCAAATCCAGATTGCCCTGTATTTGGCGAATGCTGATGTTTTTGAATATAGCTTGTAGTTGCATAAAGCCGTTTTTAAAGCTGCTAACGCAACGTAATCTTTACTGTTCGTCCTCGACGTAGAGCGGTTCCAGCTGGAACCGATTGCCCCACCACTTTCCCAAACCCATCGATGGCCACTTGATAACCTCTATTTTCTAGGGAGTAGAGGGCGTTTTTCAATCCCATCCCCATCACATTGGGCACTTTTTTGGCCGCGACAACCCGATCTTGAAACAAAATAGAATCCTTCTTTGCCCGTATGGCTGCCATGTCGGTACTTGGCTGACCGAAATAATTGAAATCCAAGTAGTTCATGACCGTTTTCAAGTCTTCCTTATTGCCTACATCAAATCCAGGCAACATGTTGCCTTCCAATTTGGCAAAAGGTTTGCCGTTGATAGGTTCCGTTGCATCAGGTGTAGTAGCCATTGCATTGTCAGCAATTTCGCGAAAAACCGGTCCTGCTACATCTGCACCATAAAACCCATTTCGTCGAGGGCGATGAATCACTACGACGCAAGAATACTTTGGATTCTCAGCGGGAAAATACCCCACAAAAGATGCCCGATAACCTCCTACTTTGTTATTGGTAGCTGAGGTGCGGCGGTAGTTGATCTGAGCCGTACCAGTTTTTCCAGCAAAATCATACAAGTCGGTATGCAATTTATGAGCAGTCCCATTGTCCACTACCCCTTTGAGCAACTGCCGAACCAAGCTGAGCGAGCGATCCGAAGCAATGCGGCGTTTGATCACCGTGGGTGCAAATTCATTGATGGTTTCTCCATAACGCTGTACCGCTTGCACCAAGTAAGGCTTCATCATCGTTCCGTTGTTGGCCACTGCATTGTAGAACGTTAGCAATTGCAAGGGAGTTAAGCGCATTTCATAGCCGATGGCCATCCAGGGTAGCGTAATTCCGCTCCAATCGTCGTTGGCATTAAATGCTTCTTTGATGTAGGGACTAGCCTCCCCTTCCAGTTCAATACCTGTAGGCAAGTTTAGGTTAAACTGCTTCAAACGCTTGATGAATTTCTGCGCGCCGTTGGAAGTAGTTCCATAGCTTTTCTGGATCAAACTGGCGATACCCACGTTGGATGAAATCTCAAAAGCGTGACGGATCGAGGTCGTATCCAATCCTTCGCTTTCAGCCGAAGCATCAACCATCATAGACTCATAGAACTTCACTTTACCATGAAAAATATTCACTGAATCGTCCAACTTTACATATCCGTCTTCCAACATGGCCAACATGGATGCCATCTTTATTGTAGAACCAGGCTCCACGGAAGATCCGATGGCGTAGTTGTAGGTTTCCCACCAGCCCGTTTCTCCCCGACCCAAGTTCACCATCGCGCGAATAGCGCCGGTTTTTACATCCATTACTACCGCTGTTCCCCATTCCGCATCGTGGTAATCCAGCCCGCGCAACAAAGCTTCTTCGGCCACGTCTTGAATATTGACATCGATGGTGGTGACGATGTCATCGCCACCTTTCGGGTCAATCGCGGAAAGATCCTCTAGCGGCATCCAGATATCGTGTTTTTTATCCACGTTGATCATGAATTGACCGCCAGGTTTTCCCGCCAATATATAATCAAAAGCACCTTCAATACCTACTGGCTTAGCACCATCGCGAATGTAGCCTATCGCACGTTGAGCCAACAAACCAAATGGTCGGCGACGCTCATTGCGCTGTTCAATGATCAAACCGCCTCTAAATCGACCTTTATTGAACAAAGGAAACTCCTCGATCATTCTTTTTTCGGAAAAAGTCCCTTTGCTTTTGATCAAAATGTGGCGATCCGAAGAATCACGTCGCAATTGGATCAACCAATCGCGCAAACCACCTACCGTGTAATTGCTACCTACCCAGTTGGCCAAACAGAAAGACAACGAGTCGATGTTTTCGGTAAAATCTTTTTCATTAGAAGCAACAGGATCAAAATACAGATCGAAGTAAGGAATAGAAGTAGCCAAAATGCTACCATCCTTAGCGAGGATATTTCCCCGATCCGCTTCGATTTCTTTGTATTTTACGTAGTTGTTTTTTCCTTGCTCTCTCCAACGCTCTCCTTCAATGACGCCTACTTTCACTGTTTTGAACAAAAGCAAAAAAGCGGCTGGCAACACCAGACCGAACAGCAAAAAGTAAACCCGATAAAGTACCTCGTTTTTGATATCCATGTTAATAATCGTTTTTATCGTTCACCACAATCCGTTTGGGCTCGCCCGTATGCACGCGCACCCCAATTTCACTCAGTTTGTCGGCGAGTTGGGTTTGCCGACTATTGGACATGATTTCGGATTTGATGGACATATATTCCCAGCGACTTTCCTTGATCTCTTTTTGTAGATGTTGGATTTCGCGTACTGTCGTCTCTGAATAACGGGCATTGGCAATGTAGATGATCGCTAAAAAACCAAGAAAGAGCACAAAAATGAGGTTCTTAAGGATAATTTCCTGGGTAAGGAATTCCAACTCAAAATACTGCCCCATGCCTGGTTTTTTCTTACTCATCTGCTATTTCGTTTAGTAGCGTTAGTGCTTTTCTGCTATTCTTAATTTTGCGCTCCGCGATCTAGGATTGTCTTTTACTTCTTTTTCCATTGGCGTCAGCGCCTTTTTGGTTATCAATTGGAAGGGGCGGAAAATGTGCCCATAAAAGTCCTGCTGCGGTTCGCCGGTTCGGTTACCGGCTTTTAAAAAGTTTTTTACCAAGCGGTCTTCGATGGAGTGATAAGCGATCACCACCAATCTACCTCCTGGTTTGAGCGATGCCGTGGCTTGCTCCAAAAAATCTGCCAAGGCCTCCATTTCGTCGTTGACTTCCATGCGCAAAGCTTGGAAGACTTGCGCCAAATACCGGTGGCGCAATCCACGAATCAAAGGCTCCGTAATGGCCAACAAATCGGCAATGGTGCGAATTGGCCGCGTTTGGCGTTCGGCAACGATGCGCTGCGCAAGCGTACGGGAATTCCGCACTTCTCCAAACTGACTCAACAGGTTCTGTAAATCCGTTTCCGAGTAAGTATTCAATACATCGGCTGCAGTTTTAGCACCTTCGCGATCCATTCGCATATCCAATTGACTATCAAATCGGTAGGAAAAACCTCTTTCGGCTTCGTCCAATTGATGAGAAGATACACCCAAATCTGCCAAAATTCCATCTACCTGCTCAGCGCCATGAAGACGCAAAAACCGTCGCAGATAGCGAAAATTATGCGGTACAAAAGTGAATCGCTCATCGGTAAATACATTCTGCAAGGCATCTTCATCTTGATCGAAAGCGATGAGGCGACCCTTTTCATTCAGTTGCTCCAGGACAAGTCGAGAGTGCCCTCCTCCGCCAAAGGTCACGTCAACGTAGACGCCTTCAGGTTGGATGGCCAAACCATCAAGCGACTCTACTGCCATTGCCGGTTGATGGTACTGCATCAGTCTTCGTTTTTGTAATTGAAGCTTGCCTTACCCAACACGTCTTCGGCCAAATCAGAGAAATCATCTGGTTCTTCATCCAGCATGGTGTCGTACTGATCCTTAGCCCAAATTTCAATCCGGTCGTTGTACGCTGACAGGATCACGTCTTTTTCAACTCCTGCATATTCCAACAAGCGCTTGGCAACCAAAATTCGATCTGCGCCATCCATAACCACCTTTGCAGCTCCCCGATAAAAGTAGCGTACAAAATCGCGGTTTTTCTTGTTGTAGAGATTCAACTGATTGACTTCCTCAGAGATCCGATCCCAAACTTTTTCAGGATACAACATCAAGCAGTTTTCAAATCCGCGGTTGATGACAAAAGAATAGGATTCTTGTTCGCCCAATTGGCTAATCAACCCACTCGGTAGGCGCATTCGACCTTTGTCGTCGATTTTGCAGTCGTATTCTCCGAGTAGTTGTTGCATAGATATACCTATTCCTTTTTTCGTGTTTCAAATATATGGGTTAATTACACAAATTACCACTTTCCCCCACTTTTTTTCACATTTATTTGCAACTTTTCCCACTTCAGACCGCTAGATCTTGTTTATATACCCAAAAGAATTACACAAAGACATTTTTTCGAATACAAAAATGCCTTAACACTCTCCAATGTTGAATGAAATACAAATAAAAAGTCACTATTATTTAAGTGGGAATATGTGGGAATAAAATCGGTAGGATCTACCAAAAAACTAAAGCCAGGCGGTAGATCCAATAATTGCTTCAAAAATAAAATAAAAAATTTTAAATAAAAAGTAAAATAAAATAATTGTTTTTTATTTAAAAATCGAAGTCCTATCCTTTTCGTATTCGGGAATGGCAGCTTCGAAAAAAGCATAGCAGTTTCCTGGTACTAATTCTTATTAGAGTAAGCAGATGTGGTTGATTTGAGCAGTCTTTTAAGATTCTGGGTATTGATTAGCGGGAATAGAGCCGCTTAGGAATGAAATAATCCAGGAGAGCCCGCAAAGCAGTAAGGGTGAGCGTTGGTTGGCTTTGACTAGGCTTCCTTAGGCGTGCCCAATGCGTAGCTGGTAAAAAAACTCCTCCAGCGCATGTTCAGTACCCCTAATACCGCCTCTTGAATGATGTTGGCCGACATCTTAGAAGCGCCAGCTACCCGATCGATAAAGGTAATGGGGACTTCCTTGATCGTAAAGCCCAATAGAAACGCCGCAAATTTCATTTCAATCTGGAAAGCGTAACCCACAAAACGGATTTTATCCAAATCCAGGGTTTCCAGTACCTGTCGGCGGTAACAAACGAATCCAGCGGTAGGATCTAAAACGGGTAAGAAGGTAATCATCCTTACATATAAAGAGGCGCCGTAAGACAACACTATGCGATCCAACGGCCAATTGGCTACCTTGCCTCCACGGATGTAACGTGAACCCACCGCTACGTCCGCTCCTTGTTCTGCGCAAGATCGATAAAGCCTAACTAGGTCATTGGGGTTATGGGAAAAATCGGCATCCATTTCACACAAGTAATCATAGCCTTTTTGCAAACCCCAATGGAATCCAGTAATGTATGCGGTACCTAAGCCCATTTTACCGGGTCGTTCCAATAAAAAAAGCCGTTCAGGAAACTGAACCTGTTGCGCTTTGATGAGTTCAGCCGTACCGTCAGGAGAGCCATCATCCACAATGAGCAAGTCAAAGGGATGTTCAAGTGAAAAAACCGTCTCGATCATCCGGACGATGTTTTCCTTTTCATTGTAAGTAGGTATAATTACCAAACAGTTTGCCAATGCTAGTGAAATTGGTTAGAAAAACGACCGCAAATATGACAGATTTACCCGAATTAACCTAGACTTTACAATCCATTAGACCAATTCATTTTCGTCCCAGCGGGTTTCTTTTTGTTTTAATTCATCCAATGGTTTCAGGTTCAGTTTTTCTACTGGTTTTTCAGTAGAAATACGTTCGCCTTTAGCAGCCTTGATTTTGCGCATTTCTACTTCTAGTTCGCGGCGTTCCCAATCCTCATCAGCTGCTTCCACCAAACCCGGTATCCCATACAACTGGGAGTACTGGATGGCTATTCCAATCCCCCAACCCAACATCGGCCAGTAAAACCACATTTCGTTGGGCGATGTCAATTGGTTAATGGCAAAGAGAAAAGCCGACACAACCAAATACACGGTAAAGTGTTTTTGAAACTTCTTTTTTTGCTGCACCCGTTTTTGAGCTTTAGCATAATCGCTATCGATGGCTCCTTTTTGTGCTTTTGACGATCCCATATTCTAGATAACTTAATGTTGGTGAATTTGTTGCTGCTAAATCATTCCTTAGGAAATGTCCTCTAAAATCCAAAGGACTGCCTGGCAGCGCCAAACAGTCCTCAAAATTACGATTTTATCGATTCCTTTACCTACTTCACTAAACTAGATCTTTGTCTTTCCATCCTGGTTGGTTAACAGGGGCTTCTGGCTGATCAAAATCGTCGTTCAAATCATCGGTTCCATTTAAGGTATTGGCATCCGGCCAACCAAAAACGCTAACGTAATGCGCAAACAGCCCCAATCCCCAAAAGAAAGCGATGGGAAACGAACCAAAAAAATGACCGCTCCGCATATTCAGGTACCAAAAGATACCATTGACAATCATATAAGCACGAAAATGCTTATAAAATTTATATTTCTGGTAGCCATTTTGATCCTTGTCCTTCCAGAATTTTTTTTGCTGATCTTTGTTCCAGTTGTCCCATTCCGGCGGGAAAGCATTAAATTGGCGGTATTGCGACTTATAGGCTTGCTTGCACATATTGGTAGATTTTTTTCTTCAAATGTGCAGTTCCTATTCGTAGCGTTCAATTTTTATAGACAAGTGAAGCGTTTTTCCTGATTGATCAGGACGTAAACCCGAAATGAGGTTAGCTACCGAGTCTCACTTTCGCGCATAAGCCTTTTTGGCTCTTGATCGGTAGTTTCGATTGCGTACGGAAGTTTTTCCAATAAACACTTCCCTAGCTAAATACCCAGTAATGGCGCTAAGTCCACCCAAAATACCGGCTAAAGCTGCCGTCAAAGCCACCATTCCTGTAGCGCTCTGGTGTCCAAACAGTTGCCCGATTTTTCCACCCAGCAATCCTGAATTATCGGTATTTTTCATCCAAGCCACCACCCCCCACAACAAAAACATGCCTAAAAAGCCCGAAAAAAAAGCTTGAATGCTGTTGGTTCCCAATACTGCCCCAATCACCAAAGCTACGACTACAAATCCCCACCAGGGCAAGTATAACCCCGTCAAATAACCCAATCCCGCAATCAACACAATAGCTACTATCGATTTCATATGTTTATTTTTTTCAAGGAATCAGTTCATTATTTTTGCATGCTCCAGGTTGCTAACACTTTCTGTCGACGATCTTGAGCATTTTTCATGAAAAATAGTTCATTGTACTCTCCTTTCACCCATTTGGGGATCATGGCATCATAATTGGAGTTGCCTGGATTACCCGATTGACCGCCAGGAAAAACGCCGTACGCTTTGATTTCTGGTCCCAATTCTACTACCATCCTCCACGATGGCCCATTACCGCCATTGCTGGCGTTGGGCGCTTGTCGATAGCCGCTTACCGCTAAATCATTCCTGGTGAAGGCCGGGATTCGTGCCATGTGGCGGATTTCCGCTTTGTTTTGTTGGCGCCAATTGAACCCTGCTTTGAATTTCGGGGTCCACTCTCTTACTACTTGATGAAAGGCATCCAAGACCAGATCCGCGGCATTCTCTTTTTTGTTTTTGGTAGCCCGACGGTCAAAAATATCGTGCTGCGGAAATTGTTCCAGCAATTCGAGTAATCGCCAAGTACGGGGTTTTTGGATCTCGATGGAATCGGGTTGATCCAAAATTTCATCAAAGGTAAAGGTGTATACGGAGTCCAAAAATGCTTGAAAAAGGACTGGCGTGGTCGCATCATAGCGGAATTTAAAATCCCATGTTTCTAATTGTTTGACCAAGGCGTTTTCGGATTCTGTTAAATCATTGCGCGACAATAGCTTTAACAATAAAGGGGTCGCTTCCTCAGCCAACAAGGAATAGCTGCTGGTTTGCAATTGCATCATATCCTGGATGGTGGCTTTGTTCATCTCCGCCAAACGCCGATTGATCAAGCGCCCCCGATAATCATCAAACTCGCCATTGTAGTAATAAGGATAGGCGGGCGAAGCCGAATTTTGATTGGCCGAAGCCACAAATCCGCGTTCGGGATTTTTGACTTGGGGAATTTGATCGCGGGGAATATAACCATGCCAAGCGTTACTGGAGAAACTACCATCTTGCACAAATCGGCCTTGTCCAGGCGTTTTTAGGGGAAATTTACCGTTGACTTTTAGCGCGATATCGCCATCCTTGCAGGCAAAAGCAAAATTTTGCGCCGGCGCATCATACCCCATCAGCGCTTTGGCATAATCGGCGTGGTTTTTTGCTTTCATCAAACGCGAAAAAGTACCCACTTCATAGAATTCGCGTGGCTCTGGTTGTTCGGCGGCCAACCAATGCATGGCCAAACCACGATAGGGTGATTGGGGCACATTTTCAAAAGCAACAGGCCCCCAAACCGTAAATTTCAAAGGTTCAATGACCGGATTTTTGCGCCCCCGTACAAAAACAGTGTCATACTTAATGTCCACCTTTTTTTTCTGGTCATCATAAGCGTATTCGGTATGTGCGTCATTCAGCCACTTGATGGCGTACCAGTCTAGCACATCCTGTCCTACATTGGTAACCCCCCAACCGATGTTTTCATTAAATCCAATGATGATGCCTGGCAAACCCGGAATCGAAACGCCGTAAACATTGGTTTCGGGGGTATGGATCTGCGCTTCATACCAAATAGAAGGGAGGGTCAGGTTCAAGTGGGGATCATTGCAAATAATGGGGTGCCCAGAAGCTGTTTTACTGCCCGATAAGGCCCAGTTGTTGCTGCCCAATGATTCATCGGGCATGGGCATTTTATGGCGCGGCCAAATCTGACTTAGAAGCTTAAGGTCTTTCTTTGGCGGAGCAATCATCAAGGTTTTGAAATCCCATTTTACCGTAGCGGGGATCACTGGCGATTGTTTTGGATTGTAAGCCGGATACAAAAAATCGAACAAGGCTGGGCCAAATAAAGCGCGGGCATTGGTAGTGGGCAGGTCGGCGTGGCGGTAACACAAGGTTTCAGCCATGTTTTTGAAACAAAGGGTCGTTTTCAGCGGCGTCCAAAGTTCCGGCGCATAACCCAGCAACTTGAACTCTATCGGATAGTCGGCAGGTTGGAGGGTTTTGATGTAAGCGTTGACACCTGCAGTATACGCTTCAATGATCGACCATTCTTCTTTTGAATTTTTTAGCGCTATCAAAGCTGCCTTAGCGCCACGCAACAAGCCTTTACGCCGCTGGTTGAGGTCATTTTCCAAGGTGCGATCGCCAAGAACTTCGGAAAGTCGGCCGGCAGCGGCGCGACTAGAAATGTCCATTTGCCACAAGCGGTGCATGGCGGTGATGTAACCTTGAGCAAAAATGGCATCCAGAAATTGTTCGGCAAAAATATGCGGCACCAGGCGTTCGTCAAAAAGGACTTCAACCTTTCCCTGGAGTTGTTCCGAGTGCAGTTCCAGTTTTTCGGTGGGCAACGAAGCCGCATCCGCGTTGGCCCAAAAGCCAGAAAACGGACTAAACAAAGCGCCTAAAGCGGGAACCGGAGCACCAAAAGGTTGGTAAGTGTTTAACACCCAAGTCAATCCGAGGGTAAGCGTTCCAAAAGAAATAAACCTAAGCAGCCGCATGGAAGGTAGTTTGAAAGCTATGGAAATGGGAATGGCTAGCCATTCAATGTTTGACCCCGGAAAAATAGTGAATCCCAAGCGAGAAACAAAAACAAAAGCATCAGAAAACAGTATGGATATTCTTTAAATAAGAGAAGTTGCAAAATTTTTATTAAACTCTTGCTTAATTTCAAAAATTATTGTACGTTTGCTTCATCTTAAAGTAGTTTTTGTGTTTATTTGTTTGGGTTAGAGACCCTTGCTGGGAGTTGTTCAGCAAGGGTTTTTTTTATTTAAGTTAGTGCCTTCATTCCTCCAGCGTTATTTTTTGGCACAAAAAAAAACGAACCATCCTAATGATCAGGATGATTCGTTTTTTTTTCTTCAACAGCAAAGCAAGAAATTGCGCTGCAATTGAAAGATAAAATTGGAAAGAAGTCAATAATAAGGTATCAATTTTAACTAGGCTACCTTATTGTTGAATCATTCCTTAGTTGTTAAACACACCTGAACCAGTCTTTTGAGGAACGCCAGGCTGCTCTTCCACTTTCAATACTTCACCTTTGATGGTCAACAAGTGCGTAGATTCTTTTTCGTTGGTCGTCAAAGTTACCTGCTTATTGAATGGGCCCAAGCGCTTCGTGTCGTAACGAACCTTGATTTCGCCAGTTTCACCTGGTTGGATTGGCTTTTCAGAATAGCTAGGTACTGTACAACCGCAGCTTCCACGAGCAGAAGTGATCACCAATGCTTCGTTTCCGGTATTTTTGAATTTGAACAGACGAACTGGCTCGCCACCTTCTTTGATTTTACCGTAGTCGATGGTTTCAGCTTCGAAAATCATTTTAGGACCAGCATCACCAGCAACAACTGGCTGTACTGGAGCCGCAGGAGCTGGAGCAGGGGTAGTAATAACTGCTGGAGTTACCGTTTGCTTAACTTTTGCGGTAGTAGATTTTGAATTGGCTTTTGCTTTGGCTTTTGGCTGTGTTTGAGCCTGCAAGCTAAATACAGTGCATGCTAGCACTAGAACGATAACGAACAACTTCTTCATGTCTATGCGATTTTGAGTTATGAATTAAATTTTTAATAATTTCCTTGTTTTCTAGCGTCTGAAGATTTTTAATTCTTTTCGACGATCTGCTAGAACAAAGAGAACCTTTTTTTTATTAAGAAAAAAATCGTTTGCAACTCGTTAACACTTTTGAAAACTTTCTGGTTGCATCCCATTGATTGTCAATTGCTTTTCTTTCTGCTTGTCTCAAACCCATTATAAACTCAGTATTAACAAAAGCGTTTTGCCAATTATTTACTAATTTTGGCTTGAAAATAGGGCTATCTGCTGAACCGATTGACAAACATTCGAACTCGTAGTACAACATGCTGGCTAAAATCACTTCAAAAAAAATAGTGCCTAAGCATCCCCAAACCGAAGACCTCTTTAGTACCGAAGCGGTAATGAAAGATTTCGAATGGTGCTGCATCAGCCGGGAAGTAAGTCTGCTGGCACGCAAAGAAGTACTCACAGGTAAGGCAAAATTTGCCATCAGCGGCGATGGAAAAGAACTGCCCCAAGTGGCGCTGGCCAAAGCTATCCGCCTTGGCGATTTCCGCTCGGGTTATTACCGCGATCAAACGCTAATGTTTGCCCTTGGCGTATCCAGCATCGAACAATTCTTTGCCCAGCTTTATGCCGATCATGAAAATGACCCATTTTCTGGAGGTCGACAAATGAACGCGCATTTCGCTACGCCACTCGTCGACCAGCAAACCGGTGCCTGGACCAACCACCTCGAACGATTCAACGTTACTTCTGATATATCTTGTACCGCCGGACAAATGGGTCGCGCCCTGGGCCTGGCTTATGCTTCTACCAAATACCGCGAAGCCGGTGATGCCATTGAGCAAACCAACTTTTCCGATAAAGGCAATGAGCTGTGCATCTGCACCATTGGCGATGCCAGCACTTCCGAAGGTCCATTTTGGGAAACCGTTAATGCTGCCGGAGTTTTGCAAGTACCTTTGGCCATTTTTGTTTGGGACGACGGCTTTGGCATTTCCGTACCCATTGAATACCAAACAACCAAAGGCAGTATTTCTGAAGTATTGTCGGGATTTCAACCCATTGGCGACGAAAAGGGTGTCGATATTTACACCGCTAAGGCTTGGGACTACCCTACCTTGGTCACACTTTTTTGCGAAGTTTTGCCTGAAATGCGCAAAACCCACCGTCCAGCCGTTTTTCACATCCAAGAAGCCACCCAACCACAAGGCCACTCTACTTCTGGATCGCATGAACGCTACAAATCCAAAGAGCGGCTCAATTGGGAAAAAGAGTACGATTGCTTATTGCAATTTGAAAAATGGCTCCACGACAATGGCTATGCCAATGCGGAAGAGACCAAAAATATCCGTGCCAACGCCAAAAAGGAAGCCAAACAAGGTCGCGATCGCGCCTGGGAAGCCTACAATAAACCCAACAAACAACTTCATCAACAGCTAAAAGCGATTTATCAGGATTTTCCTAAAAACCATCCGGAAGTCGCCCTGTTGATTAAAGAAGCCAACGAACTGATCACCCCAATCCCGAGCGAGCTGTTGCAAAATGCGCGGCGGGTGTTTTACCAGACTTTAGGCGAACCTTCCGAAGCACGCAATACTTTAAGCGCGTTTATGGAACAAGTGATGGCCAAAAGTGATCCACAATTTCACCAACACTTGTACAGCGAAACGCCGCTTTCGGCGCTGAAAGTCCCGGTGATCAAACCGATCATCGCCGCAAATGCGCCGCTGAAAAACGGTTTTGAAATCCTCAATGCTTTTTTTGATAAAATACTCGAAAAAGATCCACGGGTTTTTGCCTTTGGCGAAGATGTAGGTTGTATCGGTGATGTCAACCAAGGATTTGCTGGTTTGCAAGACAAACATGGCAAGGATCGCGTATTTGACACCGGTATCCGCGAATGGACCATCATGGGGCAAGCCATTGGTATGGCCATGCGTGGTTTGCGGCCTATCGCAGAGATTCAGTACATCGATTATTTGATCTACGCCCTTGCGCCTTTATCCGACGATTTGGCTTGTCTTCGCTACCGGAGCAACGGCATCCAAACTGCCCCGGCAATCATCCGTACGCGTGGTCACCGTTTGGAAGGCATTTGGCACTCCGGCTCACCCATGGGCATGATGTTGCATTCCTTGCGCGGCATCTACATCCTGACCCCGCGAAACATGACGCAGGCCGCTGGCATGTACAACACCATGCTTCAATCAGATGATCCCGCGATCATTGTAGAATGCTTAAACGGTTACCGTCTCAAGGAGACGCTGCCGGAAAACATGGGAACCTACACCGTACCCATCGGTGAACCCGAAGTGCTACAATATGGTCGCGATGTGACTTTGGTGACTTATGGCTCCTGTGTGCGCATTGCACAGGAAGGCATCAAGCTGCTGGAAAAAGCCGGGATCTCGGTAGAACTGATCGATGCCCAAACGCTTTTGCCATTTGATATTCACCATACCATCGTACAATCCCTACAAAAAACCAATCGCTTGTTGGTATTGGACGAAGACATGCCTGGAGGTGCCAGCGCGTACATCCTCCGCGAGATACTGGAAATCCAAAACGGTTACCGTTACCTGGATTCAGCGCCGCAAACCTTGGCTGCCCACCCCCACCGCCCGGCCTATGGCTCGGATGGGGACTATTTTTCCAAACCCAATCCGGAAGATGTTTTTGAAGCGGTCTACAACATGGTATACGAAAGCCAACCCAGCCGTTTTAGAGCAGGATTGAGATGATAAACTAGCTCACATACTAGAGAAGACGTACTCCAAATATGACGACGAATCACATTGGCTTCATCGCCAACACCCTCAACATTCCAGCCCACAAAGTCGGGAATACCCTAAAACTATTGGAAGAAGGCGCTACCATTCCCTTTATTTCCCGTTACCGCAAAGAAGCTACCGGTTCGCTGGACGAGGTGGAAGTGGCCAATATACAAAAGGAGTACAAAAAAATTCAGGAGCTTGATAAACGCAAAGAATCGGTATTGGGCTCCATCGAGGAACAAGGGAAGCTCAGCGACGAACTGCGGCAGCGGATTGCAAAATGCCTGCATTTGACCGAGTTGGAGGACATTTATTTGCCTTACAAAAAAAAGCGTAAAACCCGTGCTTCCGTCGCCAAAGAAAAAGGCTTGGAACCGCTGGCTACCCGTATTTTTGAACAATATTCCAGCGATCAACCCGAAAAACTGGCGCTCAACTACCTCAACGAAGAAGTACCTACTGCCGAGGAAGCACTCGCTGGCGCACGCGACATCATCGCCGAATGGGTCAGCGAAAACGAAGAGGGGCGCAACCTTCTACGCCAGGTATTCAAAAAAACGGCCATCATCCAATCCAAAGTAGCGCGGGGCAAGGATGAAGAAGGTGTCAAATACAAAGACTACTTCGACTTCAGCGAGGCGCTGAGCAAATGTCCATCCCACCGCCTCTTGGCCATGCGCCGCGGCGAAGAAGAAGGTTTTTTACGCGTACTCCTCGTTCCGCAAGACGAAGAAGACGCCATCTTTCGACTGGAGCACAAATTTGCACCTAGCTCCCACCCTTCCGCTGCGCAAGTAAAAACGGCAGTAAAAGACAGCTACGAGCGATTGCTAGCGCCCTCCATCGAAACCGAATTCCGCAACCTCTCCAAAGAAAAAGCCGACACTGAAGCCATTCAGGTTTTTGTGGAAAACCTGCGCCAGTTGTTGTTGTCTGCACCGCTGGGGCAACGCAGCGTACTGGGTTTAGATCCTGGTTTCCGTACCGGTTGTAAGGTCGTGGTGCTGGACGAAAGCGGCAACCTCCTAGAAAACACCGCCATTTACCCCCATCCGCCACAAAACGACGAAAATGGCGCTAAAAAAACCTTAGCGCACTTGGTCAACAAACACCAGTTGGCCGCCATAGCCGTGGGCAACGGCACGGCCAGTCGGGAAACCATGAGCGTATGTCAAAGCATCCAATTTGACCACCCGGTACAGGTGTTTTTGGTCAACGAGGCAGGTGCTTCCATTTACTCTGCCTCCGACGTAGCGCGCGAGGAATTTCCCCAGCAGGACGTCACCGTACGCGGTGCCATATCGATTGGCCGCCGCTTGATGGACCCCCTGGCTGAATTGGTCAAGATCGACCCAAAATCCATCGGAGTAGGGCAATACCAGCACGATGTGAACCAAACGCAACTCAAAGAAAGCCTCACCCAAACCGTGGAAAACTGCGTCAACAAAGTGGGCGTGAACGTGAATACAGCCAGCAAACACCTATTGGCGTACATCTCTGGTTTAGGGCCTACGCTGGCGCAGAACATAGTGGAATTCCGGGTACAAAACGGCGCTTTCCGCACCCGTGCTGAACTCAAAAAAGTGCCCCGTATGGGCGAAAAAGCCTTTGAACAATGTGCGGGCTTCCTGCGCATCCGCGAAGCTGCCAACCCCTTGGACAACACCGGTGTACACCCCGAAAGCTACCCCATCGTTGCCAAAATGGCGAAAGACTTGAGCGTTTCGATCCCCGATTTGATTGCTCAACCTACTTTGCGCAAAAAAATTGACCTCCGAGAATACAGCACTGAGCAGGTGGGTTTGCCAACCCTGCAAGACATCATGAAGGAGCTGGACAAACCGGGTCTTGACCCCCGCGGTGAAGCCAAAACCTTTGAGTTTGCCCGCGAGGTAAAAAGTATCGAAGATCTCTACCCGGGCCAGGTACTCCCCGGTCTGGTGAACAACATCACCAACTTTGGCGCCTTTGTGAACATTGGCATCAAGGAAAGCGGCTTGGTTCACGTATCGCAATTGTCCAACCGTTTTGTACGCAACCCGCTGGAGGTGGTGAGCTTGAACCAGGAAGTGATGGTTCGGGTGGTGGAAGTGGATATTGCAAGGAAAAGGGTGCAGTTGTCGATGAAGGATGCATGATGATGGTAGAGAATGATAAATAATGAATTGGGGGAGTAGCCTACCGTTTTGCACTACCGGTACTTCCCACAACATGAGTCTTTCGAGCTAAAGATTTCCAAACCACTAGTAATGTATCCATTTTCAAATACATACATTTTTATTTGCTCAACATCCATTTCAAAGTCGAAACGACTAAAGCCATTAGGTTGTAAGAGCAAAAATACATGACCTACGCCAACCCACTCGCCAGTATCTCTTTGGCCCGCAATACCGCCAAATCATTTTTTGACTTTGCCAATAAAGTGTCTTGAAAATTACTGATAAATAGGCTGACCTCATTCCAAGGAACCCGTGCCAAACCAGAAGGATCAGAGATTCCCCGTTGCTGCGCAAAGGAGGACAAAACCCTAGATAAATAAGCGGGGGCACCACTTGGACTTGAACCAAGGTTCACCCATAAGGATACTGCCAAGGCCTGCGTTTGGGCGGCAGGGAGCACCACCGTGAGGGGAACCTTAACTGACCCACCATCAAAATTCAAGGACAATTGGGCACTCAACGCCGGCTGTACATACAGCAAATTGGCTTGGCGGTACTGCTCAAAAACCAAATCCGCATCAAAACCTGCTTGGATAAATGGCGTCAAAAGGGAATATTGACCTCGGATGAATTTCCAAGCATCGGGGCCCGTTAAGAAATTGCCTTGCGCATCTTGCACTTGTACCTTATTGGCAGATACCGAAATACCGGCTTGTCTAAAAGTGCGGTTAAATTTTTCAGGCGCATGATCTTGCATGCTTTGCAGCAATCTGTCAAGACTACCGCTTTGACCCGTGAATTGAATAAATCCGTAGGAAAAAATGCCATTGTCATAGGTATTGATCGCATCGTAGTTCCCTTCGATTTTTTTACAAAATTGGAGTGCTTGGTTCCTCACCTCATCGATTCCCAACATCTGCAACTGTTGGGTGGGGATGAAAATGGTTGATTTGCCGCCGTATTGAACGCCTTTGGGATTGATTCCCAGTGGATTATTTTTGCGCAATGCCGCTTGAAAAGGCTGACCATTGAGGAGGGTTAGGTTGATAAAAACTTTGGCGCTGTCTTCGCTGATGCCAGCAGCGGCTACCGGAATTGGATTAGGCGTGACAAATGGTGGCGGGTTTACGGGCGGTTGCTGAAAGGGCGGTTGGGGCCTAGGTGGCTGCGGTGCCGGAGGTATCGGAAAACTCACCCCGCTGGCTTGGACGCTGATGGTCAATTGTTGCCCAATGGAGAGGCCATCTCCCCCCAGGTGATTGATCAATTTTATGCTGACCACCGTGGTATTGAACTTTCTGGCGATGCCGAACAAGGTATCCCCAGCCCGAACCTGGTAAGTCTGGGTTTGTTGGGCCGGTACGCTGGGTACAACAATGGGGCTTTGTCCACCGGGAATCTGCAAAACTTGTCCCACGCTAAGGGCATCGGAACTCAATCCATTCAAGGCTTTGATGGCCTGGGCGGTGGTATGAAACTGGATGGAAAGTCGAAAGAGGTTGTCTCCGCTTTTTACAGTATAGGTCATGAAGCCGCCAGTTAAATCCCGAGAAGAGGGGAAATCTGCCTCCTCCGGGAGTACGCGCACGAGCAGGGTTTGTCCTTCGCTCAACTGGGCGGAGCGTAATCCGTTCAGGGTTTTGAGGTGTGCTGGCTTTACAGCGAATTTGCGAGCGATGCCGTGGAGGGTTTCTCCGGGGGCTACAGTGTGGAGGTGGAGGTTCATTGGCGGTGGTTGTTGCTGTGTTTTTTTTTGCAGACGTAATTGAGATAAATTTAAGGAAATAATTGGGATTGGGGGGGGATTTTTATGTAAACTCCTGTTTAGAAATTAGGAATTAGGCTCAATTATGGTTTCAAGTTGTCATTTTTTAAAGCGTTGATAATCAATATTTTATTAAATAATTCAATCTAATTTAAATACCTGATTGTCAAATTTTTATCAAATAATTTAAGGATATAGGAAGTTGGAATCATAATAGAGCCTTAAATAAATGCGCCAAAGTCTGACTTTTTTTGCCGAAATGGGAGCGGCCTAAATGGCTACTAAATATCAATAGAAAATGCTGGTGTTTGGTGATTGACTCACCAAACACCAGCTCGCAACGAGAAAAACTAGCGCAGGGGTGAAACGGGACGATATTTCTTGTCCACAAAATAAGTCATCCACGAACAGGTTGGTTCTTCCAGGTAGTAGTAGGTGGCATTACCTATATTTGGTGCCAAGGTCATGGTTAGACCAGGGAAATTTGAATCATACACGAAGATTCTCAATTCTTCCTTGTATTGTCCCAGATCTCCAGTATATCTGCCCAATTGATAGCCTATTGCCAGAACTTGATGATGGGTACTGAAGCCTCCATTTCCACCTTTGAACAAGCCAATCGGTACGGGGCGGCCTGCGTCAATTTCCCCCCGTAATTCCTGGAGCCTTCCGCCATTGAAGCCTTGCAAGCCCCAATTGAAGAATTCATTCGTACGAGCGCCAAAAGGATTGACCGTCAGTTCTGTCCATTTATCCAGGTTGTCTGTGGTTGAGTTTTGTTGGCGGTCATAAATGTATTGGCGCAAAGGGGTGCCTAATTCCGGAGGAGTCGTCTGGGAAGGTATAACCATGCCCCGGTTGAAATAGTCCAAAGCCGAATACGCCATACCACCGCATAAACCATAAAAATCAATGCCTGCAAAATTGCTGACAAAGTCATTCTCGAATCTAAAGCCATGGTTGGCTGGATTAAAGCGAGTCATTACTCGAGGATTGCCCGCTCTTTTCCAGATCATCCCGGTTGAATTGGTACCCCAAGCAGCACCGTCTTGTCCACCGGAGATGTTCTCCAGACCACCATCGGTCAGTACCAGTGCGGATCCATTCCAGCGGTAAACGGGATACCCACCTCCTACGGCATTCCAACCCACTATCCACACTGTTCCATCTGAGCCAATGCCCACATCTCGGCCCTGGCCACTAACACTCACCCAACCCGCGCCATTCCAGCGGAAAATGTTGCCTGCGCTATTGACCACCCAGGCATTACCGGTTGGATCAACATCAATCCGTACTGCGCCGCCGGGCATCGTCTGCCAGGAAGAACCTGTCCAACGCAAGATGTTGTAGCCACCACCTACTTCCGTTCTGCCAATCGCCCAAATTGCGTTGTTGGCACCAATACCGATGTCACGTGCCGCGCCGCTGACTGCTACCCAGCTGCTACCATTCCATCTGAAAATATTTCCTGCCTGATTGACTACCCAGGCGGATCCAGCTGCATCCACATCAAGTCGGGCTGCGTTACCTGGCATAGTCTGCCACGCTGTTCCCGTCCAGCGTTGGATGGAGTAACCCGAGCCAATTACCCAGGCCGTACCGTTGGCCCCTACTCCGATGTCATAGCCTTCTCCAGGTATTCTTTGCCATTGTGCAAAAAGAGAGAAGGAACTAAAGCAGATTAAAATGATTGCAATTGCCTTTTTCATGGTTAAGGGTTTTACATGAACACCAGAATTTTTATGGTGTTTTGATTTTTGTGATGAACTAGGTTTGTTGATTCTTCTCTAAAATGCAGGAAAGATGAAGAAGTGAGCGGAGCGAGAATTTTTTCTCAGCGCAGGTTCAGATTTTACTCTGCCTCAAGGCATAAGCGATGGTTGGCAATGCAAAATAACTTTCCATTTGCTTAGACAATTCCGCACCTTTTTCCTCCCCATACGTTTGTTTCAGCAGGAAAGCAATGTCATAATTGGCATTGGGCACCACCGGATCCATAATAAAAGCGTAGGTCCAGGTTTTGTCTTCATTTTGGCGGAGTGGTTCCAACCAGCGGGTGGATTGGTACTGTTTTTGGATCACAGGGTTTTTAGAATTAGTTAGGGCTGGAAAGAAATAAGTGTTCATCCAGGACAAATAATCTGCTTTGGCTTCGTCTTTAATGAAATTGACAATTACCCAAACCTTTTCAGATTCTTTAGCTCGGGTCGCTGATTTGTCTTGTGCTTTTAAGTTAAAGAAACCGACAATCATCAACAAAACAAGCAAATAGATGGCTTTTTTCATGGTTCAAGATTTTCGAATTGGTGAAAGAAATGGTTATTTACTGCGTCAACAGTAACTCAAATATGCGCTGGAAGTATTAAATAAAGTTGGGTGAATGGATACAACTGCTAGATCAATGAGTCAACTGTAGTTTTGGGTGAGCCTATGTTTTGGTACTACGCTAAAAGGGGTTGTACCTTTGTTGGAAATGAATTGAATGCCATGATAAAAATCAACAATATAGGCTTGCTCATCGTGGGATTGTGCGGAATGAAACTCGCTAGTGCACAACAAACACTATCTTTTCCACTCCCTGTTGAAGGGATTTCCGTGCAAAATTATGTTCAGTGGCAAGGTGTAGAAGAAAGCTCGGTATTTGATGCAATTGATTTTGCGGGCGTTTTTAGCGCACCTGCCTCCGAAATATTACCTACTTCGATGCAGAGGGTATGGCAACGCCTGGTCATCCAGAATACCTTATCAAAAGACACCTTTGTCAATGCTCTTTTTGTACAAAACTTATGGGACATCCGAGCATTTAGAGCAAGGCGGGGAGCTTTGGTGGAAATTGCAGAGGCGGGTTTTCGAACCAACCCCAATCAACTGATTTATCGAGGGAATGAAAACTTATTACAAATCCCATTGCGGGCAGCCCAAACGGATACGTTTTATATTTTTTTAGGCGTACCGAACAAAGCCGCCATCAGGAAACCTTTTCCGAAATTGTATGCTGGCAATTTCATCCCCGCGAGGGCCTATCAGCAACAATTTTTAATCCGAGAACCAGGCCGCTGGTTCGCTTTTTTTATTGCTGGAATTAGTTTGTTCATTGCCATTTTTACCTTTTTCAAATCTATTATAAATGGTTGGGAGAAGGCAAATTTGTATTGTGCTTTGATGTTTTTCAGCAATTTTGTAGATTGCCTTAATCATACACATGCCATCAATACATTTCCATTTGGAGAGGCACCACTCCGCTTTGAGGTTTGGATAAATGAGTTAACTGCCGTGTTGATTTTGCTCTTGTACCGGGAGTTTTTAAACACCTGGAAGGAAAGACCCTGGCTTTACCGCTTGATGAGCGGGGGTATTTATTTGTTGTTGGGGGCCATTGTATTGGACATTTTCTGCACCCATTTATTTCAGAATATTTTATGGGCAAAAAAAGCTGAATCTCTTTTTGAAGTGATGATGCTGATTCTTCAATGTATCTTACCCTTCGCTTTTTTAAAGTACATTGGACATCCTATTTACCGCTATGCGGCTTGGTCCAGTTGGATTCTGTTGAGTGCATTTATCCTATTCCTTTTGGCGCTGCGCGGAGGATGGGAGTTGTGGCTTGTGGCGTGGTTTGAGCCCACCTACCTATTGTTTGGAGCGATTACCCTGGATGGCATCTTGTTTATCATGGCGCTAACCCAACGCGACAGACAAACGGCGTTGGACAAAATTCGGCTGGAGCAACAGTCTACCGCCAGTGAATTGAAAGCACTAAGGGCCCAGATGAATCCTCACTTTATCTTTAATTGCCTCAATTCCATCAAGAGTTTTACCCTCAACAAGGATTCAGCGTCAGCCAATTTTTACCTGACCAAATTTTCTCGTTTGATCCGACAAGTATTGGAAAATTCGCGCAGTGAAAAAATTACTTTACAAAATGAATTGAGCACCTTACAGCTTTATTTGGACATGGAAAAATTGCGGGTGGGGGATAAATTTGACTACGAAATCAAGATGGATGAAGATCTTGAAGATGATTTTATTGAAGTACCACCAATGTTGATTCAGCCCTATGTAGAAAACGCCATTTGGCATGGCATTTTACACAAAGCTGAGAAAGGAAAAGTATTCGTTGGAATTAGCCAACGAGAGGACAAGCTTTTAATTACAATAGAAGACAATGGCATCGGCAGAAAAAAAGCTGCTGAACTAAAATCGAAAAGTGGAACTTCCTACAAATCCTTCGGCATGAAGATAACCGCGGAGCGATTGTCAATCATCAAACAGTTGTACAACATTGAGGCGAACCTGACTTTTGAAGATTTGATCCACCAGGATGGTTCTGCCGCAGGAACAAAAGTAAATTTAACCCTACCTATATGAGCAGAAAAGCGATCATCATTGATGACGAACCCCACTGTCGTAATGTTATTGCCCGCATTTTAGAGGAGCATTGTGCGGATGTAAAGGTTGAAGCAGAATGCTGCGACGGGGTGGAAGGTTTAGCGGCAATCTTGCGTCATCATCCGGAAATCGTTTTCCTGGATGTTGAAATGCCTCGAATGAATGGTTTTCAAATGTTGGAAGCGCTGGAACCAGAGGATTTAGATTTTGCCCTGATTTTTACTACTGCTTACGATAAATTTGCGGTAAAAGCCTTTAAGTACTCCGCTTTTAACTATCTGCTCAAACCAATTGATGACATGGAATTGGTGGCAACAATACAAAAATTGCATCGAACCGGAACCCCCGTTTCGCAGTTACAATACCTGAAGTCCAATTTTCACAACCCTACCGCATTTAACAAGTTAACCATCGCTACGCAGCGCGGAATTACTTTTATTGAGCTTGAAGACATTATAGCTTTAGAGGCCGACAGCAATTATACTAAAATTCACCTGCAAAACGGAGAAGCAGTACTCGCTTCCAAAACACTAGGTTATTTCGATGAATTGCTTGATGAACGCAAAGTTTTTTTTCGCACCCACAAGCAATTCATTGTCAACCTCAATTTCATCAAGGAATACATTGCTGGAGATTTCAGTGTAGTTGTGTTGCGCAATGGCCTACAAGCCAAATTGGCAAGGACACGGAGAGAGGCGTTTTTGGACTTGTTTAGGGTTTAAATAAGCTCTTAATCATCATAGGCCAGTAAATTGGAATTACTCCAAAGTACTGGCCTATAACTTCAAATTGTTTGTAACAACAAATTAACACTTATTTCACCGGATGTTCATCAATTTACTGAGGTGTACCCGAAATTGCTTGTAGATACCTCCCGACGCTAAGATGTTGGAGTCAAGTGAACCAACCGCCTGATAAGGGCCCAATACAACCGTAGAATTTAGACCATTGAACCATACTACTGGACATTTTTGAAAAAGGCGAGAAAAACGGGATATTTGAGTTTGACCAAAAATCCAAAAATCCATGTCTTCCTCGCACTTCCACAAATTTACAAAACAGTATGAAAAATATGGCCTTGGGGCCGTAAAAA
>JBBRGN010000015.1:0-34375 GCA_038240665.1 Chitinophagales bacterium
AGTGTGCTCACAAATTTCATGAAGCAATAAAACAAGCGGTAGTCGATATCAATCAAAACCCCAAAACCAAAGCAAAAATGAGGTCTTTAATTACACCCCGATTTCAAACTTTTGCACAAAACCTATTGCAGTGAAGTATAATTGCCAAGTATTGGTTTTGGTTATCAGTTTTTATTTATTTTAATATTGCTTCTCGATACGTTGATACTACCTCGAATCATATCACCCTGATAGGTCACCACCAACTCGACTTCACCATATTGATCCGTCATGATTTTTTTTGTTTTGACCAGATTTGGATCTTCTTTTGACTTTTGTTGTGTCTGTGGGTTGCCTGCTATGACCGCGTCACGTGTAGCTGTAGGATTCACAGCAGTGCTACTAGTGGATAACATAATATCTTCACTTATTACTGCTTGTGTTGCGTTTTTGATCCCTTTTTCTTTGATTGCGAATTCTACATAATAGATGCCTGGTGCCAAGTTTTTAAAGTCAAACTCCCCTTTTTCATTTGTTTTTCCCGAGGCTATGATTTGCCCTCCCCCAGGTGGTTTTCTTCCTAATTTTACATCAACCCCGGGTATAGGGTCAGAAGGAATTCTTTCTTGTGCAAAAGAAATAGAAACTGAATAAAAGGCGATTAAAATAATAAGAAAATTTTTCATTGTTTTAATATTGATGATTTTTGCCTACTCTATCCAGTTTTCGGCTGCTCTCTTAATAGTAATTTTAACTACGCATGACCCGCTGTTTTCGAAAGAGGTATCCCTTGATCAAGGGATAAACAAAGTTAATAAAAAAGATGGTATGATCAACCACAATAGGTTTTGAGCAAAAGGGGATGTAAAATACCGCGGATTTGCTTTGGCATGATTCAACTTTAAGCTATCAAATTAATACCTTATAATCGACTCATTCCTTAGAACTAAATTTTAGTAAAAATTCCGCTATCCCTTACTACTCCGTTCGCTCCATCAAATTCCACAACCGATCATCGGGTACTTCCGCAGTAAACGTTACCTTCACATTTTTTACGGGATGCATAAAGGACATCGACCGACAATGTAAGTAAATACAGCCATTTTCGGCGATCGTCGGGTATCCGTACTTCACGTCGCCTACGATCGGACAATTGATCTTTGACATCTGTACGCGGATCTGGTGAGGACGTCCGGTGATTGGCTTTACCAAAATCAGGTATTTGTTTTCCAACTCCGCAATCAATTCATAATCGAGTTCGGATAGTTTGGCGTCCTTGGCGCGATTGCTCATCTTATCTACTGCCCGCGAAATATTGCGGGAAACGTCTTTCTCGATGTAGTGGGTCAGGTGACCATGCATTGGCTCCGGACGCCTGGAAGTGATCGCCCAATAATTTTTTTCTATTTTTCGCTCCTTAAAAAGTTCATTCATCCGCACCAGCGCCTTGGTGGTGCGCGCGAAAATCACCGCGCCGCTCACGGGTCTGTCCAGACGGTGTACGACGCCCAAAAACACATCGCCAGGCTTATCATAGCGCACTTTGATGTATTCCTTTACATACTGCTCCAGCGGCTTATCTTCGGTGTCATCGCTTTGAACCAGCATCCCTGCTTCTTTGTTAACTGCGATGAGATGATTATCTTCGTAGATTACTTGTACATTCATTCTGCAAAGTTATGAAATTAAGCCTTGGCTTTTCACCCTGTCCGAACGATACCTTCATTTTTGATGCGATGATTCACCAAAAAGTGGATACGGAGGGCTTAGAATTTGATGTTTTGCTGGCCGATGTGGAAGAACTCAACCAACGCGCCTTTAGCCAATCGATCGATGTTACCAAACTGAGCTACCATGCTTATGGGCATTTGGTAGAACATTTTGCTTTGTTGGATGCCGGTAGCGCCCTGGGAAACAAGGTTGGGCCCCTGTTGATCGCCCTTCATCCCATTGCCAAGCAAGACATCCCCCAGGCGCGTATCGCCATTCCGGGAAAATACACCACCGCCAATTTTTTATTGAGCCTAGCCTACCCTACTGCCCAGCAAAAAACTGAAATGTTGTTTTCCGACATCGAAAACGCGGTTTTGCAAGGCCAGATGGATGCGGGTTTGATCATCCACGAAAACCGTTTTACTTATGCCAGTCGGGGTTTGGTTAAACTCCTTGATTTGGGCGAATATTGGGAAGAAAGCACCGGCTTACCCATTCCGCTGGGCGGTATTGTGGTGAACCGACAATTGCCGCTGGAAATTCAGCAAAAAGTGAATCGCGTGATGGCACGCAGCGTGGCTTTTGCGCAAGCTAATCCTTCCGCTTCCTTGGATTTTGTCAAAGCGCACGCCCAAGAAATGGAAGAATCCGTGATGTACCAGCACATTAATTTGTATGTGAACAATTTCACCCTCGACTTAGGCGAACGCGGACGAGCGGCCATTGCCCACTTGTTTGCCGTAGCCCGTGAAAAAGGGGTCATTCCCGACAGTGAACAAGCGCTTTTTGTATCGATGCAGGAAACCATTAGCTTAGGATAAGATCCCGAACTTGGCGGATGTCGTGGATTACATAATCCGGTTGTACGCCGGTAGTATTCTCCGCGCCCTTTGGATTGTACCAACAGGAAGCCAAATCGGCGTTTTTTGCCCCGCGAATATCGGAGTTGAGGTTATCGCCCACCACTAGAATTTTATCTTTTGGCGGGTGACCGATTTCTTTCATGGTCATTTCAAAAAAACGGGGATGCGGTTTGGCGTAACCCATTTCATCCGAAACCATAACGGCTTCAAAAAAACGATCCAACTCCAAACGTCGTATTCTGGGTCGCTGTACTTCCCGTAAACCATTGGTAATGATCGCCATCTTTACTTTTCCGTGAAGGTTTTCCAAAAGCTCTAATGCGCCGTCCAACATCTCGGTGTGCAAGATCAAATTTTCCAACAGCAGGCGGTTCATCTCCGTTGGGTTGGCAGCACCAACTTGTTCAATGGCTTTCAAAAAACGTTCAAACCGTCGGGTGCGTAGGGTTTTGGCGTCGATTTTTCCTTCCTCATAATCGCGCCAAGTGGCGGAATTGCAGGTTTCATACACTTCAAAAAGGGCGGGATCGCTGGACAAACCTACCTCGCCCATCATGATGCCAAAAGCTTGGCGCGCGGCGATCTTAAAATCAAAAAGCGTATCGTCTGCATCAAAGAATATCCAATCGTACATGATAATTAATTTCTTATTTTGGGCTTGAAAATAACAAAACGAACATGCCTCCTGCTAAAAAAGTTTCTGCTTCTCGTACCACAATCACCGAATTGATGATTCCAGCCTATGCCAATTTTGGCGGCAAAATTCACGGAGGGATCATTTTATCATTGATGGACAAAGTTGCTTATGCCTGCGCTGCCAAACACGCCGGAACATATGTGGTGACGGTTTCAGTTGACAGCGTTAATTTTCGAGAACCAGTCAATGTCGGCGAATTGGTTTCTCTATGCGCTTCTATCAATTATGTGGGGCGCTCTTCGTTGGTGGTCGGCATTCACGTCGAGTCGGAAAATATCAAAACCGGCGAAATTCATCACACCAATACTTCCTTCTTCACCATGGTGGCCAAAGACGACCATGGCAAGCCTGTAGAAGTACCTAAGTTGATACTAGAAAACGAAGAAGACATCCGGCGTTGTTTGGAAGCCATCAAGCGAAAAAACATGAACGCGCTTTTTCGTAATGAATTTGACAACGCCAAAAACCGCATGCACCTCGAGGAAGACCTACATTTATTGGATCAAGAACGCGTAGAAATAGCAATCTAAAAGTTGCTTAATTGTCCATTGCCAGCTTTTGCACAATGTCGGAGATATCGTCGATCAGCACGTGCCCGTTGTAAGCCTTTCCATACTTGGGATCGTAATAAGCCTGAAAAACCAAGTAATTGCAATTGGTTTTGGGTTTAAAACTCAGCATGTAATCTTTGAACTCATAATGCCCAATAGGCGGGGTTTCAGCCAAGAGCTCGGGCGCGATGCCGGATTGCGAGCCGCCATAAATGCGGACAATAACCGGAATATCAAAATTGATATTGCGCTGTGAAATCCGTTCTTGAGCATAGTACTGTGGCGAGCGTGCAGCCATAAATCGCAACTGGTAAACAGTATCTTTGAACATCGTTCCGGTCAGTCGTTGACCAATTGCCTCGGTGGTTTGGTTGTTGCGGGTAAGTAAACCCAGGTAGTATTTTCCTTCTGGCGCGGGGGTAAGCACCTGGGAATCCTCATTGGGCAGTAGGTCGGGCGGTGTTTCGTTTCCAGCCAATAATTCCCAACCCATGGGTACTTTTCCATTAAAAGCAGCGCCATCGCGTTCAAAAGATCCATTGTTCAACAAAATAACCTGCTGACAGAACAAGGAGGCAACACTGAGCATCCAAGAAAAAAATAAGAACCACTTTTTCATAATAACCATTATTTTGGACAAGGAATTGGGACAAATTCCACCCTGCCGATGTTGTCAACGCCAAAACGCCAACAGTTTCCATTTTGTGATTGCAATACCAGTCCTTGGTAAAAATTCTTGATAATGACGTCGCCATTAACGCTTAGGTTGCCATCGTAGGAAATTCCCCCGGTATTGTTGTTTTTCCATTGACTTCCATTGCCACTGTATAAGGCGTAAGGTACGGACAAAAGTTGCGTCACTCCCAGCAATAAGAAATTCTTTCCACCATTGGGGTCAATTTCCATTGATAAAAAATGGTTGCCGGTGTTCCATTTTACGCTGTCAAGCTTGTTGAGCGTGCTTACTCCCCTACCGATCACGATATTGAAAAGTCCTTGGGCATCGGTAGTTGTTTCATGGGTTTCGGTGAAACTGGCTTTGCCAGTAGGACTTCCGGCTAAAATAGACACGCGAAGCGCGATTTTTCGGGTAGCCAGCGGGGTTCCATTGGCATTGCGCGCCAAACCCTGATAATTAAATGCTTGTGGGGATTGGCTAAACACCGAGATAGCTGTTAGGAAAATTAATAGGAGGAAAATTAATTTTTTCATATAGATTAGAATTTGGGAATAATAAAGCTGTAAGGTAATGGATATGGAAGGGAAAAACCAAATGAGTAGATAAACTTAATCTGGAGCTACTTGAGAAAAATTTTTATCCACCAGTTTTTCTTTTTTACTTACTTTTAATTTTAAAGTAATCTTCCCCCAAACCAAACATCAATCAACTTTGCCATGACTTTTGAAGAATACCGTCAATACGACGCATTAGGGCTTGCACAATTGGTTAGCGACCAGCAAGTTACTGCCAGTGAATTACTTGATTTGGCCATCAATCGCGCCAATGAAGTAAATCCTAAAATCAATGCCATCGTTGAGCCTTTGTACGATTTGGCCAAAAAAATGCTCGCCGACCACCCTAAGCATGCGCCATTTGCTGGTGTTCCCTATTTGATCAAGGATCTACAAATGCCCATTGCTGGTACCGCCATGCGCAACGGCTCCAAAGCCTATCAAAACCAAGTCTCAACTACCGAGAGTTACGAAATTGAACGGCTGCGCGCGGCGGGTTTACTTTTTTTGGGTAAAACCAATACGCCGGAGTTTGGCCTTACGCCTTATACCGAACCCAAAACCGCCGGACCAACCCGGAATCCTTGGAACTTAAATCTAACTGCGGGCGGATCTAGCGGCGGATCGGCAGCTGCTGTAGCGGCAGGCATCACCCCCATCGCTTCTGCAAGCGACGGTGGAGGATCCATTCGTATTCCTGCTGCCAATTGTGGTTTATTTGGCATTAAACCCAGTAGAGGAAGAATCTCCCTTGGGCCCCATGAAGGCGAAGTTTGGGGTGGCGCGGTTGTCAATCATTCGGTTACGCGTTCGGTACGCGATAGTGCTGCCTTATTGGATGCTGTTCAAGGCGATGGCATTGGAGAATTACACATTACGCGGACGCCCTTACGCCCGTACCTCGACGAAATGGGACAAGAACCTGGAAACTTGCGCATTGCATTTGCAACCCAACATACGCTAGGCCATACCGTTGACCCTGAATGCATCAAAGCAGTGGAACATACAGTGAAATTATTGACCGATCTTGGTCACCATGTGGAAGAAGTGACGCTACCCTACCACCGGGAAGACTTAACCGAAACTTTTATCGTCATGATTGGCTGCGAAACCGCAGCTACCTTGGCGGAAGTAAGTAAATACCTTGGGCGTGCCGTAACACCGGCTGATGTGGAGCCCGCTACCTACGCGGTAGGACTTTTGGGTAAAGCTTTTTCGGGCATGGAATACGCAGTTGCCAAACGCAACTGGAACGAAATTGCCCGTCGGATGGGACAATTCCATCAACAATATGATGTGCTGCTGACGCCAGTTACGGGTATAAGTCCATTTCCAATAGGTCAACTTCAACAAAACGCGGCGGAAAAACAACTCATTAATTTGGTCAATCGATTTAACTTGAAGCGTTTGGTGCGGAGCAGTTTGGATCAATTGGCGGAAAAAACCTTTTCCTATATCCCCTGGACGACATTCGCCAACATGACGGGACAACCTTCCATGTCGGTTCCATTGTATTGGACGCCGGAGAATGTACCCGTAGGTTCAATGTTCACCGGAGCGATGGGAAGAGAGGATCTTTTGTTCCGTTTGGCGGCACAGTTGGAGCAAGCCCAACCTTGGTTCAACAGGGTTCCTACGCTTTGATTATTTGATGACCTCCAGCGAGAACTTGATTTTTAAATCTGGGGTTTCTTCGGTATTGGTGTGGGCGGCGGCAATTTTTTCCACCACCTCCATGCCTTTGGTTACTTTACCAAAAACGGTGTACTTGCCGTCCAAGTTAGGTGCACCGCCCTCGGCAGCAAATAGTGACAACTGTTCTGGCGTATATTTAGTGCTCAGATCGGTGAGGTCTTCATTGAGAAAACGGCGCCCCTGAACGATGTAAAACTCGCTGGGCGAAGAATTGAGTTCCGGATTGTTTTCGTCGTAGCGCGCCATAGCAAGCGCGCCGCGCAGGTGAAGGAGCTTGGGGTTGATTTCGTTAGGGACCAGATAATTGGGCTTTAAGCCTTCAAAACTGCCCCCCTGAATCATAAAACTGCTTACTACGCGATAAAAATGGCTGTTGTTGTAATAGCCACTTTTGATCAGTCGGATAAAGTTGGCGCGGTGGAGGAGTGTTTCGTCAAACAACTGTAGAAAGATATCCCCTTCCGAGGTATGAACCACCACTTCATGTTCCGGGTTTTCTTTTCCATATTGTTCCAATACGGCTTTGACTTTGCCCGCTTCAATATTCACGTCTTTTTTGGCGCAGGAAAAAACAAGCAGCGCCAAGGCAAATAAAAAAATCCAAAAATTTTTACCGCAATTCATCATTTATAATTGATCATTAATCAAAGTCGATCCAACCCATATTCTTGCACCACCCGAATAATCTTAGCCGCATATTGCGGATCAGTTGCATAGCCAGCCTGTTGCAAATGTTTGGCCCAGCGGCGATAATCCTTGCGCGGAATCTGAAACAAACCCGCGTAACGTGGTTGATTGCGTAAAAAAAGCGCGTAATCCCGAAAACTCTCTCCTGGCGCTTCATAAGCTCGAAAACAAGCTTTTTCGTAGGTTTTCCGACGATCATAGTACTCAGTAGTCACCAAACAATAGCGGGGCTCAGTACCATGAGCTTTGATGCCAAAATAATTGTGCCCCTTGGAAGCCAATTCGCTGGATCCCCAGCCGCTTTCCAAACCGCCAACCGCTAAAATGATCACTTCCGGAACGCCGGTTTCATCATACACCAGCTGCGCAGCCGGGCCGTTTTCACGCAGGTATGCCTCCACTTGTTGTGGCCGATGAAAGGTTTGACATTCGCGAGCAGTAAAGGTCAAAAACCACCAACCCAAAAGCACAAAAAGTATTTGATATTTAAGGTGTCGGCTGAGCCGCATAATTCACTTGGATTTTGAATGGGCCAAGTTACAAAATATTACTTCAACAATTTAAAAGTACAAATAACCTCACCAAAAATGTCAACTTATTTAATGGCTCATTGCTAAATAAACCGAGGTATTGTCCTATTTTTAGTTGAATAACTTTACATTAGGACATTCAATCATCCTTATTTAAAGGAAGCTAATGGATACAGCGTCTTGCCCTGAATGTGGAACTGAGTTAACATTTGGATCAATAACTGAACAGGGTGAAATCATCCAATGCCCCGATTGCGGGGTAGATTTGGAGGTTATGTCTTTGGATCCCATTGAATTGGCTTTAGCACCCGAAGAAGCAGAGGATTGGGGCGAATGAATGATTACTGCCCATTGTTTTATCAAGTAAGTGAACGCTAAACAAAACCAAGGCCTTATGTCTACCTTTCTATCTGCCGAATGGCGGCGACTCGTGATGCTCAACTACCCCATTGATCCTACCGTTTTGGAACCCTGGTTGCCAAAACATACGGAGTTAGACATCTGGAATGGCGTATGCTACGTCAGCCTTATCGGTTTTATGTTTCAAAAAACCAAGATCAAAGGTTTTTCCATCCCCTTTCACATCAATTTTGAAGAAGTCAATTTGCGTTTTTATGTGCGTTATCAAGATCCTGAACTCGGTTGGAAACGCGGCGTTGTTTTTATCCGCGAATTGGTTCCCAAACCAGCGATTGTGATGGTAGCCAATGGACTGTACCGCGAACGGTATCTTGCTGTGACCATGGCGCATGATTGGAAGACAAGCCCCGAAGGATTAGCGGTTAATTACAGTTGGCGGCAAAAAGGACGGCGGCACAATTTTGGGGTAGAAACCAGCGGACCAGCAATAGACATGATCCCTGGCAGCGAAGCGGAGTTCATCACCGAGCATTATTGGGGCTACGCACAATGGGATGCTCAGCGCACCATGCAATACCAGGTGGATCATCCGCGCTGGCAAATCCACCCGATCAAAAATTGGCATTGTGCGGTAGATTTTGCTTTGGCTTATGGCGATACTTTTGCTTTTTTGAACGATACCGAGCCTAGTTCAGTATTCCTGGCCGAAGGATCTCCGGTCACGGTGAATGTTGGGGCATTGATTGAATAGAGATTACTTTTTTGATTGCAAAAAACGCAGCAAATCGCCGGGGTGATCGGTTTGAAGTCCTTGAAGTCCGGTAGCCAGCGCTTTTTCCCACATCGTGCTCTCTAGTGGGTTTTGAATATCGGCCCAGACCTGGCGCTTGAATTCCAGCGCCACCTTGACCATTTCCTGATCGTAGACATTGAAAGGTCCATCCAAGAGATTCACTTTGTTTTTCGCTAAAAATTCGCGCAAAGTGGCGGCATCCTTGACCGTTTTGGGCAAACTCATCATGGTCGGGATCTTAGGAGCTAAGCGTTGCCAAGCTGCCAAGTTGCGTTCGTCGTACACATATACCACTACAGAATGCTGCATTTTAACGGACTTGATCAGGTGATAGGTTTGTGCAACGTCGGCGTCCTTGAAATCGATGTAAATCCCTATTTTTCCTTTACAACGGCGCAAAATTTCTTCAAAAGTAGGAATGGCGTGCTCGCCCCATTCTGGATGGTCTTTTTCCTTGACCCGCAGGGCTTGGATCTGGGCAAAATCAAGGTTTTTGATGTAGGCATCGGTGCCCGTCATGCGTTTGAGGTTGGCATCGTGGTGGTTGATCAAGGTGCTGTCTTTGGTAGTCCGCAGATCTATTTCCACATAATCTACACCAATCCGAATGGCGCTGTCGATGGCGGCCATGGTGTTCTCCGGCGCGTGGGTATGATCGCCGCGGTGCGCGATGACGGTAATGGCATGGCGAGCGATGTATTTTTGAGCCGAAGCGATTTGTGGTAAACAGAAAAGCAATAGAAAAAACTGTAGCCGATGGATCATCATTTATTTTTTTCGATGGGCAAAATTAATGATTTTTAAAGGCAATACCAATTCCAACAAGCTGATCACAGATTATCTCTCTGTAAATTTTTTCAACAACTCGTTAACTATAATTTAGCGCAACTTTTTTTCGCCAGACGAAACTTTAGGGACAAATGCTCTGTTTTCAAAGGAGTAGTAGAAAGCAATGTTTTAATACCTAACCAAAAAAAACTGCATATTCTGATTCGCAAACTCAGGAATGGCGCTCTAAAAGCGCAATTTCATAACTAAAAATATATATCGCGATTAAATTTATAACAAACTGATTACTAATTCTAAATTCATATAGTCATGGCAAACTCAATTTTGTTTATTGTTGTTATTGCCCTGCTTCTAGGAGTGATTATCGGGCTACTACTGGTCTCTAATCGACAAACACGAATTGAAATTACCGGAAATTCAGGAAACAGGCCTGAAGCCAACTACCCCAATGCTGGACTGATTTTTCTTTTACTTGCTGCTATCGTTTTTGCAGCGTTCTATTTTACGCTTAAGGACTACATTAAGCCGAGTACAACACCAGGAAAAGAACCAGTTATTATTGATACTCCCATCAATAAGCATGAAAAAGAAGATACCACTACCATCCTTTTGGGATCAATGGATTCCAAATCTACTCCTGACTTACCGAACGCAGCGCCTACCAAAAATATTCAGCCGGAAAACAAAGTCTACTTCCAATTTGGAGCTTACAGCATTATCGCCAACCTAGAAAAAGCCCTTGCCTATTATTGCCAACAATTTAAAGGTCACCGAATCATTGGAACCGATATTCCTGATCAAAGAGGGAACTACATTTGCCTGATTGAATTGAGCCAAGGGTATGATAAGGAACATTTTTTAAAAAATCACACACTAAAAGTCCCACT
Source organism: Chitinophagales bacterium (assembly GCA_038240665.1). GTDB lineage: Bacteria > Bacteroidota > Bacteroidia > Chitinophagales > Saprospiraceae > Haliscomenobacter. The sequence continues at coordinate 10,778 of JBBRGN010000015.1, forward strand.
AAAATCAAAAGCCGAACTACAGCAGCTTTGTAACGATCTTTTGTAAAATCAAGTGAACCCGCTAGCTGGCAGCATTCAGTTGGCGGGTCTTTTTTGATGCCACCAAGGAGATTGTTCTTTGAAGTGCTTAAATTCATTTTGGCACCGGCAGCACATAATTTTATTAGCTTAAATACATTCGAATGATAAAATAATTTGGTTTCTATGGGGTAGAACCCATTTTTTTCAATAAATTACCCTGAATATTAAAAAACCTAGTCACCGATGAAACGCTTACTTCTGTCTATCCTTACCCTCCTATTGCTGTTCAGTAGCTGCCAAAAAAAAGAACCCCTCGTTGATTACGACCAATTGGATGAAAAAGCCAAGCGGCTGCCCGAAAATTCGATCGCAGGGATGGAAGTACCAGCAGGCTTAGAGGTTAAACTCTTTGCTTCCGAGCCCATGCTGATCAACCCTACCAACATCCAAGTGGACGAACGCGGAAGGGTATGGGTATGCGAGGCGCTCAATTACCGCAATGAATTTAATCCGGAGAACCCCCACCGCAAAGCGGGCGACCGCATCCTCATCCTTGAAGATACCGATGGCGATTCCAAAGCCGATAAGAAAACTGTTTTTTTCCAGGATACCAGCATCAATGCCGCCTTGGGCATTTGGGTGGTCCAAAATCGCGCCATCGTTTCTTGTAGTCCATACGTTTTCATCCTCACCGATACCAATGGCGATGATAAAGCCGATCGTACCGATACGCTGTTTACTGGGTTGAGTGGGTTGCAATCAGATCATGCGGTTCATGCCTTCACGGTAGGACCAGATGGGAAGTTTTATTTCAATTTTGGCAACAACGGCAAGCAAATCGGCGATAAAAAAGGCCGCCCAGTGCTTGATCCACAAGGAAATGCCGTAAATGATCAGGGCAAACCTTATCGTCAAGGGATGGTGTTCCGCTGCAACCCCGACGGAACAGGATTGGAAGTGCTGGCGCATAATTTTCGCAACAATTACGAAGTTGCTGCCGACTCCTACGGCACGCTATGGCAATCTGATAACGATGACGATGGCAATATGGGCGTCCGCATCAATTACGTCATGGAGGCCGGAAATTTTGGGTATACCGATCAAATGACCGGCGCGGCTTGGAGCGCCCGTCGCGTCAATATGGAATCAGAAATCCCCCTTCGTCACTGGCATTTGAATGATCCAGGCGTGGTTCCCAATGTATTACAAACGGGTTCGGGCTCACCTTGTGGCATTACGGTGTATGAAGGCGACTTATTGCCTAAGATTTTTCAAAATCAGATGATCCATGCTGAGGCAGGACACAATGTGGTACGCGCTTACCCCGTGCTAAACGACAAAGCAGGTTACAAAGGCAACATCGTCAATTTGGTAAAAAGCAAAGATCAATGGTTTCGGCCTTCTGATGTAGCCGTTGCACCCGATGGTTCTATTTTTATCGCCGATTGGTACGACCCCGCAGTGGGTGGCCACAAATTTGGCGATCCCGAACGGGGTCGTATTTACCGAGTAGCGCCAAAAGGGAATCGCTATCGCGTTGTTGCACCGTCAATCGACAATCCCAAAAGTGCGGTCAAGGCGCTACAAAGCCCGAACCTGCCTACCCAAGCCCTCGCAAAAAGTAAATTGGCAGCCTTTGGCAAAGCGGCAATCCCTGCGCTAGAGGAATTATGGAAAAAAGGCGAATCCCGATTCCGCGCTCGAGCTTTATGGGTTTTGGCCAAAATGGATCCAGTTTTTTTGCAAAAAGCCATAACTGATAAAGACGCCGATATCCGCATCACTGCCTTGCGAGCAGCGCGCCAGCTACAACCCGCCAAAGTGCTGGATTTTGTTCAAAAAATAGTGCATGATCCTGCTCCGCAAGTCCGCCGCGAAGCAGCTATCGCTTTACAGAATTGGAACACGACGGAAGCGGATCAACTCTGGGTCGCATTGGCCAAACAACATGATGGAACCGACCGTTGGTACCTGGAAGCGTTGGGTATTGGTGCAGATCGAAATTCCGATGCGCGTTTTGCTGCTTGGAAAACCGCTGTGGGCACCGCCTGGAATACTCCCGGCGGTCGCGATATCATCTGGCGCAGCCGTTCAAACGCCGCACTCCCATTTTTGGTTGCCATTATATCAGATGCTAAAACTGGTAAAAAGGAATTGCCACGCTATTTCCGTGCTTTCGATTTTCATACGGGTACGCAAAAAGATTCGCTCTTGGCGCTGTTGCCCGAGGGCCATTTGCCGCTACAGGATACCATCAATATTTTGACCCTCAACTTGTTGGATCCAGATTTTGTAAAAAAATCGCCGGCCGTTCAAAAAACCATTGCTCGAATTTTACCTAGGTTGCAAGGAAGCGCGGATTACCTTGAGCTTGTCCGCAAACTCAACCTGAGCAATCAGAATACCGGGCTTTTAAACATGGCCTTACACCATACTGATGGCGCTTTGCGTGCCGAAGCAGCCGGTTTATTGGCCGAGCGTGGCGGATTGCCACAATTGATTGTCTCCCTAAAAAACGGCGATGAAGCGCAAAAACTGCAATTGCTGGGCGCAGTGGGGTACATCACTGATCCGCGTTTGTATGCCTTGTATGGGCAATACTTAAAAGATCCCCAGCTGTCCTTATCCCTGCGCCGTGGTGCGCTCAATGCGTTGAACAGCAGCTGGGATGGCCAGATCAGCCTCATGCAATTGGTGGAGCAAGGACAGGTTCCGGTAGAACTTAGACCGCAGGCCGTATTGAGCTTGGCTGGTGCTTGGAATACCGAATTGCGACAAAAAGCCCGTGCTATGTTGGCCAAAGAACAACAAGGACAGGAAAGACCCCTACCCGCCATCGCAGTGCTGGAAGGAAAAAGTGGTAATATGGCATCCGGCAAAAAAGTATATCAAACCTATTGTGCCAATTGTCATCAGGTCGGCTACGACGGGGTGAAATTTGGTCCAGCCTTGACCGAGATTGGGAGCAAAATGGGCAAAGATGGGCTCTATCAAGCCATTTTGTATCCTTCATCGGGCATCAGTTTTGGCTATGAAGGATTCAATGTACACCTAAAGGACGGCAACTTGTTTCAGGGCATCATTGAAAGTAAAACGGCGGCTACCCTCACCATGCGATTGATGGGCGGGGTGACCAAAGAAATTGCGACTGCTGATGTCAAAAAAATAGAAGAGATGTCGCAATCTTTGATGACGGAAGGTTTGTACCGGTCTTTTAGTGAGCAACAGCTGGTGGATCTCATTGAGTATTTGGCAGGATTAAAATCAGCTGAAGAAAAACTATCTATGAAGTGATTGCGCTTTTTTGGAAAGAGGATAGTTTTTTTTGAATAAAATACTTGGCCTATAATGATCAACGAGCTGAAACTCCTTGTAGCCAATGGCCATACCGACCAAGCCATTGAGCGACTGATGAACCATTTCAAGGATCAAGGCGGAGCACTGTTCAATCAAATCATTTTGATCTCTGCGCGGTACAAAGAGGTAAAGCAAAAATCAATTGCCTTGGGAGGCATAGATGATCAAGCATTTAACAACATCAATCAATCATTACTCGGATTTTTAGAAGAGTGGCAGGCAGAAAGACAATTATTTGAAAAACAAGCAGCGCCGTTATCCTTTTCTATCCCTGAAGATCCCGACAAAAAAGCGCTGGCCCAGACGTATACTGATCATGGAGAATTGTGTCTTACTCAATTTGAAATGGAATTGGCGCGCGAAGCATTTCTCACTGCGTTGAGTTATGTTCCAGATTATAAGTCCGCAAAATTTGGCTTGGAAATCGTTGAATTCTGGACGCCAGTCACACCCGCTTTGCTCGTCACCAACGACATGTTACAAATGCGGCTAGAGGTTTTGCTCCAGCGAGCACCCAATAACATCCATTTGCTCCTAATGAAGTCTACACTGGAATGGGAAGCCAATGAACAAGATAATGCCATCCGAATTTTAGAGGCTATTATAAAAAAATCACCCAATACGGCGGCAGCGCTGTTGCAACTGGGTTATTACTGGCACAGCAGAAGTGATTTGGATCAAGCGACGGATTATTACAAAAAGGCATTAGAGGCCAATCCAAAATATGCCTTGGCACACATCAACTTAGGCTACGTGTACCGCATCCGCCGGGATTTTACTTCGGCGGTATTTCACTTAGACAAGGCGGCTCGACAAACTTACAATTTATTGGCTTTGATCATTTTAGGGGATTGTTACCGCTATCAGGGGGATTTCGCTAATGCTCTTTATATCCACCAAAACGCGGAAAATTTTATTACCACCCAAAGCGAAGTTCCTCCGCGTTTTTACCTGAGCGAATGGCTGCTCAACTACATGCCACTCATCAATCAAGAGGAGATTATCAATCAGCATGTGTACGCCCATATGCCCCAAGAGAAACAAGCATTTTTGTATTTTTCTTTGGCGCTCGATATGGTATTTAGCGGCGATGAGGCCAAGGCAGATCTGTATTTTGAAAAGGTAAAAACGCTGAATCCGCAAAAATTCTATTTCAAATATTTTTCCAACCAATTGGAATCCAGCTTTGAGGAATTAAAAGTAACGAAGGATTCCCCTACTTTCGTCTGGTTGCAGAAAATACATCAAATTTTAAATGAGGAGTGAACATAAAATAGGCGAGCAATACCAACGATGGTAATTGCTCGCCTATTATGGTCATTAGTTCGACCATTTTTTCCGATCACTTGCTTACCACAAATGGAATATTGATCACTGCCCCATCAAGGTGCAAAATGGCGCGATACATACCGCTAGCCGGGAACAACTCGCCGGTTAATTCCAACTGATTCTCGCCAGCATCCATGAATTGTCTTTTTGTCATTAAAATTTGCCCCAGTCCATTGATGATCCGCAATTCTCCATCACCGGCGATAGGAACGAACCAGCGCAACAACGCTTGCTGATTGAATGGGTTGGGTGTAACCGAATAAAAATAAGGCAAATGCGTTCCCACCTGATCCTTTGCTAAGCTTAAGCGCAGTGGAGCCATTGTCAAATCTGTAGATTCCTTGAAATAGGCTTCGGATGGCATTAAACGTTCATTCAAACGCCAGTTGAGCGAAGGCAATTTATCAGTATTGGCATGTGCCAGTATCGTAAACAATAAGTCTTGTTTATCAACGCTTGCCCTTTGTTCCGGAGCCTTGTTCCAACTTACCCGAATCAACGTTTCACCAGTTGTCGGGTCTTTTTGGAGCGACACTTGGGATTTATCCAACAAGCCATCAAAAAGAAGGTCTTCAATGTCTAGGCCTCCTTGGTAGGTCAATTGCAGGGCAAATTGGCAACCTTGTAAGGTCTGATCTTGATCGATTCGAACGGGAATGGAAAGCTTTTGATCACCCTCCACATGGATTTTTTCTGGCAAATAAACCTGCCAAGCAGCAAGGCTAGCGCGTGGAGTAACACTACGATTAGGTTCAATCAAGGCATTATCGTTGAGGTCGCCTAATTTGATGCCCACAAAATTGACGCTGGTTTGCGTACTTGGTAAATTGTTGAAGTTCGCTGCTTGCGGCGCAAAAGTAGCCAGCGGATTATTCAAGTTCGGAAAAGAATAGTTTTTATTGACAAAAACCCAAGAAACCCCATCCTTATTTAAAAGCGTATCGATGTTCAAGATAGCGCGGCGCAGAAGGATGATGTCCAGCGTGGTTATAGAGCGAGATTGGTTGATATCAGCAGCAATAAATTGATAAGGCGAGGTAAAAGGTCTAACCCCTAAAATGTGCTGACTAATCATAATCAAATCAAACGTAGTCACGCCATTTAACTGCGCGTCGGCCTTTTGAGGGACAAGGGAATAATCATAGCCTTTGGTAAGTTGGCTTACCACGTACCGACCATTCTGATCCGTATAATTATTGGCTTCTCTCGCATTACCGACTTTGACCAGTACGCCGGGTATTTTTCGTTCTCTAAAGGTTTCAATATCCCCGGCGATCTTTAGGGTATCGGTGCCTTTACTACACAGCCCATAGAGGTTATCTTGAACCAGCAGATAGGTTCTACAATAATCGTAATTAGGGCCGCCTAATTTGCCGTTGGGCTGCCGCGATCGGGGATTGTTGGCGCTGTCCCAAGCATAGATTTCAATGGGCAAGGTGCCAAAGTCATCGCAGGTAACAATCAACGAAGTACGATTAATGTCTGGTTTTTCTCCTACTCGGTTGATCGATAAACGCACCGGTTGGCTACAAGTTTCTGCTACATTTTGCACAAAATCGCTAGCCCAAATGGTTCCAGCAGCAATATCGATATCTCCATCACCGTCGGCATCGGTTTTAGGTGGTAATTTACTCAGTTCTATCGCCAGTCCATTGATACAGGTAATACTAGGAGCTTTGCAATCCACCACTTTGAACTTGACGCTGGCGCGTGCTTTGTTGCCGCAATTGTCGCTTACTGTGACCTCCACTTCATAATCGCCTTCAGCAAAAATTCCAGTAAAAATGTACTTAGGATAACGCCCTACTATTCGCCATGGATTTTCCAAGTAACTAGAATCCTTGGTAATCGAATATTTGAAATCAGTAGAAAACTTTGGTTCGCTGCTGCAATTATCCCGAATGCCAACCGAGAAAAACACATTGCCATTACAAGATCCCGCATCGGTACAGAACGTTAAGTTATCTTCAACAAAAATCTCTGGCGCTTGCTGATCTACTACCTGAATAATTTGAGTGTATTGCCAAATCCCGGTGGAGCGGTAATAAGGATCTACATTACTATCTAACCAATACCCAGCAGGATTGGTTTTTCCATCACAACTGGTTCCTTTGGTACCAGCAATTGGAAATTTATTCCTCTCATCGTTGTCCGCGTCTAGGTAAGTTACGCCATTGCGGCGGAGCAGCACCCAGATATCTTTGTCCCCTCCTACTTTATTACAGTCTGCATCGCGTGGAATAATGACGGGTTTAGCGCCTTCTTCGTATTCGCACCAATTGATGACTTGAAAGGTACGGTGGATGGTGTAACAAGAGGATCCAGAACCTTCATAGCGTTTGTCGGAAATATTCAGGGCAAGGATATCACAGCCGATCTCGTCTAAGGCAACCGTGTCAGCGGTTGGATCTTTGCAATATTCGATGTAGTCTTTGGGGAACTTGATGGTATAATTGTGCCGCAAAATCACCCTGATAAGCTGTGTAGCTGTTTTAACTGCAAAATTGCCTGAAGCATCGCGTACTGTAAACCGACGACGAATGTAACCAGCGCCGCAGCGGCTTAGCTTTACCTCCGGTTTGTATTCGATCAAGGTAGCACTACAATTGTCGCCAAAATTGGGCAAACCAAAATATTTTCGTAAAGCCAATGAGTCACTTGGATTAAAATCAGTGGGCAAGCTATCGCAATAAATCTCGGTTTCTGGCAGGTCTTCTATCCAGGGCGCGAGTTTGTCTTCCACCAGTACTTCTGTCCAACATATATTGGAATTACCAGATTTATCAATGACTTTGAGTTCGATCTTGATTTTTTTGCCTACATCACAGCAGGTAAAATACAACACCGGTAGCCAAGAAGAATAGCGCGGTTTTTTTAGCGGCGTACAGGTAATGGAGTCAACTTCTACATAACGACGGATTTGGATGGAATCGATGCCGCAATTATCGGTACTGCCTTCATTGACATCATCCACTGTAAGGCGCCCATAACCTTGCCCTCCTAGCGTCAGATTGATGGTATTGTCGCATTTAGCTATAGGACTAATTTTATCCGCTACGCAAATCAAACACTCCGAAGTAGATCGGTTTTCACAAGCATCATTCACCGAATAAACAATGCGGTGACAACCCACTGGCATTCCGGCCAGTACCCGGCGGGCTTGACGAGAATTGACCGAACCTAGACTTACTTGTGTACGCAGGGTATCGAAAACATTTCCGCCTTTGAAAACCAATTGAATTTTTTCGGTGATGACTTCTGCACTCCAGTCATAAGTAGAACAAGCATCCTTAACCAATGGAGCTGGCACCTCAAAAGCTGCGGTGCAACCAAAGGGAGAGGTAGATATTTTCATGGTATCAACCCCAGCCGGACAACCAATGGTAGGTGGTTCAACATCGCCTATTTTGATGGTCTGCACAAAGGTTTTTCGTTGATTCCGACACCAGTCAACGACCGTCCAGGTACGGACAAGTTTGTAGGCCGCCGGGCAAATATCAAAACGAATATCCTGATAACTGGCCGAAAAACCGCATTTGGTCAAAGCCGCAATGTTGATGGTATCCTGTAGCGCATCCTGGAAATAAGGGTAGCCAGTGATGGTTGGTTGTACATTGCCCTTAGCATCCAGGGGAAAGCTAGCGTTTTTCTGACATCCAGCATCTAAGTTAAACTTATCTTTGATCGTTACTTTGCTTATGTCAGGGCGTACCAATGTTATGAATTGCGAATAGCTGCTTACGTTACCCAACTGGTCTTTGCCCGTAAATGCCCGACGAATAATGATCGTATCACAATGGTTGTCATAATAAATGGCATCGCTGAATTCTTTTAAAGTATCCCGTTTTGGCCGGCAGTTATCACTGATAAAAGCATAGCCGGTATATTTCAAGCTACGTGGATTCTTGAGTATTTTATCGAGATTGGGACAGCTCAAAGCCAGAATTAGGTCTGCCGGGCCAGTAATGGTAGGCCCCGATTTATCTTCTACCTTTACCACTCCCCAACAATTGGTAAAAGTGGTACAAGCCACCCGTTTTTTTAAACTCACCAAATACCGATAGTACCCTGGCCCATCGGCAATGGGGCCATTACTAGGGTTGCTGTCATCAATCTGAATTTGTAGGTCATCGGCGGTGACACAGGAAGGAAGAGATCCGCCTATTAGAATTGCAGGCGTAAAAACAAACTGGCAATTGTTGTTCAGCGTTGCAATGATGGTATCAAAACAAGCAACGTCTTCTACACTCCGCCTTTCAGCAGCTGCAGATTGAAAGTCCGAACCACTAGAAGGCAGAACTTTTATTGGAAAAGTTGAGCATAGCCAATATGCCAAATGCATGGCTATTGCAACTGGTAAAATTTGGAAAAACCTGTTCATACCGAAATTACTTTAAATCGACGCCAGAGAGATAAACTCATGGAAAATCAATGCGTTATATCCAATCTTGAAAGCTACTCTATCATGCTTGCAAAGCCAGGAGGGGGACTAGATGGAGCAAATAAAGTAAATATTAAAGCATCATAAAGCGTTTCAAAGATAGGAAAAAATGCTATTTATGTAAAAAAATTTAAATCTAAAAAAAACTTAAATCTTCTACATGGAGCGTGACCTAGAAGGATTTCTACAAGGAGGAAAAGAATATATACTACAAAAATAGTGATTTCCTCCCGAATTCCAATGCCCAATGTGTTAAAGCAGCAAATTAGTTTTTTTATTTCCTCTTTTCTGGAAAAACACGCCAAAACCTATAAAAAAACAGCAAAAAACGTACCAAAATCATCCTAAAGTCTATAAAAAGTGTTTGCTTTTTTATTACTAATTAATTGATCATAAATTCACAAAGCATAAAGAATAAAAGTTATAAACTTTGTACACTTCATTTTTAAACCTGGAAGGCAGCAGATCTATTTTTTGGAATTTTTTTTGCCGTCCTGATCAAAAATTGATTGCGGTCATATTTTTCGATGGTTCAGTAAAATAGAGTTGCCAATAACGACCACGTCGGAAACTCCCATAAAAAAAGCCCCCCACATCGGATTGAGGTATCCCATCGCAGCGATTGGGATCGCCACTACGTTGTAAGCAAATGCCCAAAACAGGTTTTGCCGGATGGTTTTGAGTGTTAGCCTACTAATGGCCAAGGCGATGGGCAACTGAGCCAAACGGCCTTCGAGCAACACAATCTGCGCGGATTGAATGGCTACTTGGGAGGCATTACTTAGGGAAATACCAATGGTGGCCTTAGCTAGCGCCGGAGCATCATTGATGCCGTCTCCAACCATTGCAGTAGGATACACAGCCGTTAAGGTAGCTATACGTGCCAGTTTTTGCGCCGGTAATTGCTCGCCGTAAAATTCTTTGATGCCCAAACTTTGAGCTACTTGAGCCGTTTTGGCTTGTCGATCGCCACTCAATACGACCAAATGAAGTCCATCTTGTTGTAATTTTTGCAAAGCTGTTTGCGTATCCGGTTTTAACTCATCATTTAACTGAACCTTGGCTATCAAATGGTCATTTTTGGTGAGATAAAGTACGGTTGCATCTTCACCGGCTGCGGGTTGCCGTTCATTTACCAATATTCTTGCAGAACCTGCTTTAAATGTATTGCCAGCTTGATCTTCGGCCTGAACGCCAATACCCTTTAGTTCTTCTACCTTGAACCAAGTGGCATTTTTTTCCTGAACGCTGTTTTCCAATTGTTCCACCACCGATCGGGCAATGGGGTGTGAGGCGTGTTTTTCTAACCCATAAAAGTGGGTTTTTGCTTCTTCTTCGGTCACACCATAGCAGATTAAGTTACTCAAGGTAAATTTGCCAGTCGTCAAGGTGCCGGTTTTGTCAAAGACCATGGTTTTGATCTTAGCAAGCGTTTCAACAGTAGTACCGCCTTTGACCAATATCCCATTGCGTGCCAATCGGCCCACGCCCACCATCACTGCGGTGGGGGTAGCCAATCCCATGGCGCAAGGACAAGAAATGACCAATACGGCGATGCTGTTCATCAAGGCGTTGCCCATCGGCAAATGAAAAACAAAAAAGGCCAGCAAAAAAGTAAGCAAGGAAATACCAGTCACCACGGGCACAAAGACCGCGCTGATCTTATCGGCTAAGCGTTGTAAAGGCGGTTTATCTTGCTGGGCTGTTTTAATCAATTCGATCATTTGCCCTAAAACCGATTGGCGACCTACCGCATTGACTTCCAGTTGAAAATTGCCCTCTAAGGTTATCGAACCGCCAATGATTTCTGCACCTACTTCCTTGTACGTAGGCATGCTCTCGCCGGTAAGCATGGATTCGTCCATTCGTGCCCAGCCTTGGAAGATCCGGCCATCGGTTGGAGCTTTATCGCCGGTATTTACTTGTAGCAGCTGACCGATTTCAATTTTATCGAATGCGATATCAACTATGCTACCGGAAGGCAGGATTCGTCTGGCGGTTGTTGATTGTAATTGAGTCAATTCACCGATAGCGGTGGTGGTTTGCTGAACGGCGCGTTTTTCCAACCAATTGCCTACAAAAACCAAGGTATAAATGACGGCAGTAGTCTCAAAAAAAAGGTATTCTGAGGCGTTTTGAAATACGCCAACCAAGCTGTAAGCGAAAGCTGCCGTTCCACCCAAAGCAATCAGTACATCCATATTGGGGACGCCGCTTCGCAAGGATCTTAGCGCGCTACCTCCAAAATGAATCGTGCCTAAACAAAATACTGGCAAACAAATAATCAGTTGTACCCAACCTAAATGCATCCAAGGAATGTGGACGTTGATGCTCATCAAAACATGGTGCAAAAGCAAAGGCAGGGTAAAAACAGCACTAAAAATCAGTTTGCGTTCTAGGCTCCACCAGGGTATTTTTGCGGCAGGTTCCTGCACTGAATACCCCATTTTGTTGATCCCTTTTTTTATTTCTTCAAACGTAATCACTGCTTCATCGGGTTGAAACCTTACTTCTTTGGTTTGAAAATTGACGTATACCTCTTGAAGTCCTTTTCGTTCCAAAAAACGGGTGATGCTTTTGGCGCAGTTGTCACAATCCATCCCATCAACTTCCAATTCTACGAGCGACGCGCTATTTTTTACTGTCATGGCAGTTATATTTTGGTTCTATTGAATCGCCTTGATTGCTTTACCAAGGTGACCTATAAAAATAGAACAACTTAGCAAAGGTTTGAGATCGCTAGTATTAAAAAAAGCCCTCAACAAAATCATTTAGGATCTTGCTGAGGGCTTTATCAACTATATAGATATGTGGTAAGCGGTCTACATTTTTGCTTTTGCCATTTCATATTGCTTGTTGACCTCATCCCAGTTTAGGACGTTCCAAAAAGCTTTCAGATAATCAGCGCGTTTGTTTTGGTACTTAAGATAATAAGCATGTTCCCAAACATCAATTCCCAAAATGGGGTGAGCAAACTGTTTTTTAACGATGTTTTTCATTAAGGGATTGTCTTGGTTAGGAGTAGAAGCTACCATTAACTCCCCGCCTTTCCCTACGCACAACCAAGCCCAACCTGATCCAAAGCGACCAACGCCTTCGGCATTCATGGCTTCTTTGAATTTATCCAACGTACCGAATTTAGCGTTGATTTTTGTAGCCAATTCGCCACTAGGGGTATTGCTGCCTTTTGGTGTCAACAAGCTCCAGTAAAGGGTGTGATTGAAATGACCGCCGCCGTTGTTGCGAATAGCCGTGTCACCCGCTTTCACACTGGCCAATACTTGATCAATGGTCATTGTAGCAAACGGAGTGTTCACAACAGCCTTGTTCAAGTTGTTGACGTAAGCTTGATGGTGACGATCATGGTGAATTTCCATGGTCATCTTGTCGATATGGGGCTCAAGAGCATCAGTTGCAAATCCAAGAGCTGGTAGGGTAAAAGGGCCGGTTGTCTGTTCTTCTGTATCTTCCTCATCTAAAGCATTTGAATTAGATTTTGAAGAAGAAGACCATAATTTACTTGGCTGAGAGATTGCTGCAGTTACCAGCAGCAAAGTCGATCGAAGGAAGGTACGCTTTTCCATTTGGGATATTTTTCAATAATTAAGGATATAAGTAATGCGTCAATAATCAGTTGACGTTTATTGTTGAATCATGCTTAAGAAGTTGTTCGGGAACTTAAAATTACTCCGTGTTCAAAACTACCATTTTTTTGGTAGCTGCGAAATTTGGTGTTTCCAAGCTGTAGTAGAGTAAACCAGAAGCACCCAATATTGATTTTGATAAGGTAATTTGATGATGACCAGCAAGATAATCCGCGGTTGTTCGGTAAAGAATTCTACCAGCAAGATCTCTTACAATCAGCGTAGCCCGTTCTTGGAAGGGCAAATCAAATTCGATCACGGTATCATTGCCAAAGGGATTCGGGCGGTTTTGATACAATTGAAACACCAGATCTTGCTGAAAAGTTAAGTCGTCGCCTTTGGTTTTCCAAACCAATTGAATAGGATGGATCAGCAGATCCGAGGTATAGGCTTCCGGTCGCAGTATTCTAGTGCTCAAATGCAGCGCTGCTCTTAGATTGATTGCTTCAAGCGCAGTGAACTCCAAGGTGCAAAGCATGGTAGATTCGTTTTCGCCGCTGCTGAGGCCTTTATTCCAGCTAAAATGCAGCATTCCCCGTTCCAAATCATTCCAACTTATGTCTTCTTCTTGAAGCGCAGCATAGTGAACCTGCGACAATTCTAAGGCATTGGGGTCGAATTGTAAACTGTATTGTAAACCCAATAGGCTTTTAAGATCTTTTAAATTCAAAGCTACGGAGTAAGTTCTACCAGGGATCAATTTTTCATCGATCAAAACCATGGGCATAGCTTCCGCCTGACTCCGCAACTCTACTTGGTTGGCATTGGTGGCATCTAAATCCACATTACCGTTGATGTCGCCAATTTTTATTCCAATAAAATCAACATCCAGCAATTGCCCATCGAGGTTGTTGATTTGGCGAGCTGCCGGCGGTATTTCGGCAAAAGGATTGAGCGGATCAGGAAACCGATAACGAGAATCAATGAATCGCCAACTGGTATTCCGAGCAAATTTTTGATCCAATCGCAACACCAAACGTCGCAACAGCAACACATCAAGGGTGGTAATAGAGCCCGAACGGTCAATGTCACCAGCGATGTATTGGTAAGGAGAAGTTAATCTTTCTTCATTAAGGATATGCCGAGTAAGCTTGACCAAGTCGTAGGTACTTACCCCATTGTCATAATCATTTGGCGATTGAGGCGTAACGGTATAATTGTTAAAAGCTTCGAGTTGGGCAAATTGGTAAGCACCTTTTGCATTGGTCGTATCGGTAGTCCGAAGGTTTCCCGAAAGCTTTAAAGGTATTTTGGGAACCAGGTAATTGGTATAGGTTCGAATAACTCCATTAATGGATGCAGTGCCAGGCTGCGGACAGGTTTTGTATTTGGAATCGTCGACATAGACGTAGGTCTCGCAATATTGCTTATTGCCCCATACATCCCAAGCATAAACGTAAACCAACACGCTGGGGCGATCATCGCAAGTAAGGATTACGCTTGGTTGATCTGGATTCGGCTTTACCGATCCACTTTCAATATCGTCGCTTTTAAAAATGGAATAGCGAATTTTTCCAGAACAGTCGCCTCCTTCTTTGGCAACGAGATCAGTAGCAAAAATGGTCACTGCACCACGGTCAATATCACCATCGCCGTCGGCATCGGTATTGGGCGCTACCGGACTCAAGTCCACCACTAAGCCATTGATGCAGTTGGGTTTAGGACCTTCCTTGTCCAGAATAGAAAAAGGAACGCTGCGGCGGGTAGCGTTGCCGCAATTATCAGTAACCGTGATGGCAAAAAGGTGGTTGCCAAATGGGAAACGTCCTTGAATTCTAAACCTTGGATAAGCGCCAGCCAAAGCTGATGGCGGTAATTCTTGGTCAAAGGCCCCGTCAGCATCTCGATCAAATTGTACCAAAATGGTCAAAGATTCCGGCGAACAGCCTTCATTTATAGTTAAGGGTAGATTCACATCACCCGTGCAATCGCTATAACGACCTAAAAACTGCTGGTTGTCCGTAACTGTAACCGTAGGCGGTGTATTGTCGTAAACCCGAATAATCTGGGTGTATTCCCAACGCCCGGTAGACTTTATCTCCGGCGTTTCATCGCTATTGGTATAAAAGCCTTTGGAAGTAGGAAGATTATTGCTTTCGTCATTATCGGCATCCAAATAGGTTTTGCCATCGGAGCGTACCAATACCCAAAACGATTTTTCACCCCGTTTTCCATTATTTGCAGGATCACGTGTAATTGTAGTAATTGGTAAATTTTCTTTGTACTCGCACCAGTTGACAATCTGAAAATTGCGGTACACGATGTAACACTCCCCTCCTACTGGGGTAGATCGCGTATCGGAATAACTTACAGCAAGCAAATCACAACCGTTTCCCTGTTGCATTAAAACGGGGGCTTCCATCAATTGTGAACATACCAAAGTAGTATCCAGTGGCAGCCTAAATCCATAATCGCGTAAACCTAATACTTTGATGGTCTGACGAACTTCTGGGCCGCGTTTTTCCCGCAAGGAATTAGGGAACTTAACGGGTTGCCAACGGCGAATCAATGTTCCTACGCCGCAATTGTCAAAAGATTCTATGGGAGGCAATTCCTGAACCAATATTTGTCCACAAGGATCACTTGCTACTTTAGCTTTGCCAAAAAACGCAGGATCCCAAAGGTTTTCATCATTGCAAAATACGGTGGTATCTCGTGGCGCAACACACAAAGGAATAGTAGGATCATCCACTACTACTCCAAACATACAACGCGAACGGTTACCCGCAGCATCTTCCGCCCATAATTCAACCAGAGCATTGGCATTCAAATCGCAGCATTGAAAATCAAGATAATCTACCAAAGTGGTATAAAATATCCCATTTTCAGCAACAAGGCCGTCGCCAACATCAAGTCTACCATTTCCGTTTTTGTCAAAAATATTCAAACAAGCTCGGGTTACTAACCGACGTACTTTTAACGATTTAACCGTACAATTGTCCAACACGTCTGCGCTAAAATTGCTTGCTAGAAGCCGAACCGATCCTGATTTACCTAAAGCCAAAACCTGATCCGCTGGACACATAATGACTGGCGCTGTCTGATCAACAACTGTGAACAACAGGGAATCAGTCGTTTTATTTCCGCAGCCATCGGTAGCTGTAAAAACAAGACGATGTCTGCCCTGAGGAATATTATTGATCAGCCCATTGTTCGTTGGATAAGCTACCAATTGATAACTAGAATCGGTGGCCGCTGGCCGCGGCTTAAATGTTTTTATGGCGACTTTGATTTGCACCGCATCACAATCGCTAATGGTAATTGGAAAAATCTGTCGCAAGGCATCATACGTCAGCGGAATACTGGCCAAACAAGCCATCGGGCCAAGTTTTACCTCAATTTGCCCACTCCCTGTTTTGATGACTGGCGCTTGTTGATCACCAATAAAGACATTTACTGTATCGACTGCTAAGGTTTGTTGCAAACAGGGATCAAAAACGGTTGAAATTCGCCGGATGCTGCGCCCTAAAGCACAGGTGGTTTGCTCTTCTGTTTTTATCATCCCGATAGATCCGCAACTCAGGTTCGAAAGCAGAATTGTATCTTTAAATGTGCTGAGCCAGTAAGGATTAAGGGCGGGAATGGGTTTTCCGACCGGCGAACAGGTTTGAATCAACGCATCTTGAGGCCTAATCATTTTTTTAAAATCGACCCGCTTGAAAACCATGACTTGGGTGGTATCCAACCGATTTCCAGAAAAATCAATGGCTGTAAATTTTCGGAAAAGTTTGGCATAGAATGTGCTATCACAAGTCCCAAATACAATCGTGTCGCTGGCATTCAACTGAACGGCCCCACAAGAAGGATCAAATTGTAAACTACCAGTATAGTAACGGCTAGCAGGTTCTTTCCAACTAGCTTCGTTTTGATAAATTTTTTCAAGATCAAAACAATACAAGGAGAGCGCATCAGTACGCCAAGTTATTTGATGGGAACAAAAACCTGAATGAATACTATTTGGAGGGGTAAATTGATGGGAAGACAACAAAGCTTCGCCAGGTATAGGATGATGGTCGAATCTACCTATAAAAATAGTTAGCAACCACGCTATAGCCATGCCGTGGTACATAAGAGAATGATTGTTAAGTCGTTTCAAAATAGATCTTAACGAATCTCTACGCTTATTCCCAAAAATATCAATTGGGTGTAAGTAAATAGTAGCCTCGTTAAGTCTTTCATTTTCCCCAAAGTAGATGTCGACTGGGTAAAAATAAGGTTTTTTTGTGGTAAAATGCCGCTTGCCTTGAAAAATAATCCGCATAAAGCCCAACTTTCCATTATTGCATTAAGTTCGTTTTGTATAGGACTGCTACAAATGCCTTTTTATACTCAAAAATCACCGTCTTTTTTTTTCCAACCTTTTCATTGTTTCAGGGTTAAATGGTACTTTTTCGCTTCATTTGGTTTTGCACTCTACCAAGACTTTTTTCTATTTTTTTTATCACCATTAACAACCATTAGCACATGAGGAATTTTATTTTTCTAGTACTTTCTCTTTCTTTGGCGCTACCACTGTCGGCGCAGAAAACCATCGCTGTCAAATGCGGCACCATCCTTGATGTAAGATCGGGCAAACTGATGACCAACAAGATTGTTCTCATTAAAGGGAATAAAATTGAGTCCATTACCGATGCCGCCCTTTTTAAACAAAAAACGGATACTTTAATCGATCTCAGCGCCTACTACATCCTGCCTGGCTTGATCGATTGCCATACCCATGTGTTGCTCCAAGGTGATATAACGAGCGAAGATTACGACGTACAGATCTTTAAAGAATCCATTCCTTACCGTACCATTCGAGGCACGCTGAGTTGCAAACAAGCTTTGATGAATGGATTTACTACGATCCGTGATCTAGGAACGGAAGGGGCTGGTTATGCAGATGTTGATTTAAAAAAAGCTGTCAACAATGGCTTAATTCCTGGCCCCAGAATGTTCGTATCTACCCTAGCCATCAATACTACTGGCCATTATCCGGTATTGGAACGGGATTATGCCTGGGAAATGAAAGTACCCAAAGGCCTGCAAGAAATCACAGGTGCGGATGAAGGCAGAAGAGCGGTACGTGAACAAATTGCCCATGGTGCTGATTGGATAAAAATCTATGCCGATCGCGGTTATCAAAAGCTGCCCAATGGAAGCTATCGCAGCATCAGCAATTTCACCAAAGAAGAGATCGAAGCCATTGCCGACGAAACCATCAAAAGTAGGCGCAAATTAGCTGCTCACGCCGTCACTCCTGATGGCATCATCTACTCCATCAATGCCGGTGCAAAAAGCATTGAACATGGTTTTGGGATGAACGAAGAATGCATGAAATTGATGGCTCAAAAAAATGTTTTTTGGTGCCCTACGATCTATGTCAATGACTATGTGGCGGAAGGGCGTTTAAAAGCAGGCAGCCCGATGAATAAATATTTTGCGGAAAGCGAGCCCGAAGTGTTCAAAAAAGCGCTCTCGCTTGGCGTAAGGATTGCTTATGGTACCGACATTGGCGGCTATGACTGGAAAGAGCCGCAAACCAAAGACTTCGACTTCTTTATTCAATATGGCATGCAACCCCTACAAGCCATCCAAACGGCCACCATCAATGGGGCTGAACTATTGGATCAAATTGGCTCGATTGGTGAAATTATCCCCGGAGCTTTTGCTGACCTGATCGCGGTAAAGGAAAACCCACTGCTGAATATGAAAACCCTCAGCCAAGTAAAATGGGTGATGAAAGATGCCGTAGTTTGGAAAAGTGATAAATAAGAATTACTGGTCTGATAAATGTGCCTGTATTAAAAAACCAAATTAATGTCTAGCTGTTAATCTAAATTTCCAATAAATTGGCGCTTTTAACAGCTCACTAAAAACTCACATGATGAACAAATCAATCTTATTGGGATGTTTCCTTTTTTTGACCTTAGGCATCAGTCATGCCCAAGATAAAAAACCGGAAACACCTCCAGCGGCTACTCCACCTAAAGAGATGCCTAAAGAGGCACCAAAAAATGAGCCCAAACCTTTCCGTGAGGTGATCACCGCAAAAGCGAAAACCAGTCTTGGACTAATGAATGTCCACAAAGTAGATGAAAAATGGTTTTTTGAAATCCCGGATAGCCTTTTTGGCCGTGAAATCATGACCATTACCCGCTATGTGAAAACCGCTGCTGGCGGCGGTATTTTTGGCGGCGAGCAAGTAAACAGCCAGGTCATTCAATGGGAAAAAGGCCCTGATAACAAGGTCTTTTTACGCTCTGTCACTTTGATCATTGCCAGCCCGGATAGTACCAAGCCTATTTTTAAAGCGGTAAAAAATTCCAGCGCCGATCCCATAGCAGCAGCTTTCGACATCAAATCAATCCGTAAGGACACCTCAGTGCTGATCGATGTTACGGATCTTTTCAAAGGTGACAACCAGCTTTTTTCATTGAGTCCTTTTTTCAAGCAATTGTATAAAATATCCGATTTCAAAGCGGATCGCTCCTTCATCCAAAGCATGCGGAGTTATCCCATCAACACGGAAATCCGCACCACAAAAACCTTTGGCACCCAATCACCGCCGATCACCCCCTCACCTATCCCTTCGCCTGGCATCTATTTGCCAGCAGGTATAGATGCCGGAATCGTCACCATGGAATTCAACACCTCCATGATTTTGTTGCCCAAAAAACCGATGCGCAAACGCACCTTTGACCCTCGGGTAGGTTTCTTTTCTACTAGTTTTGGCACCTTTGGCGAAGAATCTCAGAAATCGGATGAAGAGGTTTTTGCAGTTCGTTGGCGCTTAGAACCCAAAAATGCTGCCGACGCTCAACGTCAAAAACGCGGAGAATTGATTGAACCGGCCAAGCCAATCGTGTACTATATCGATCCGGCTACGCCAGTAAAATGGAGAAAATACCTGAAGTTAGGTGTCGATGATTGGCAAAAAGCTTTTGAAAAAGCCGGTTGGAAAAACGCCATTCGCGGCGAATATTGGCCCGAAAAGGACACCACTATGAGTTTGGAAGATGCCCGTTTTTCGGTGATCCGCTATTTTGCCGCCGAAATTCAAAATGCATATGGACCTAATGTTAATGATCCACGCTCTGGAGAAATCCTGGAAAGCCACATCGGCTGGTACCACAATGTGATGCGCCTGTTGCGCAACTGGTACCTGATTCAGACCGCCGCTGCCGACCCGCGGGCGCGTAAAAAAGATTTCGACGATGAACTGATGGGGCAATTGATCCGCTTTGTGTCTTCACATGAGGTAGGTCATACGCTGGGTTTAAGGCACAATATGGGATCTAGTTCGGCCACACCCGTTGAAAAACTACGCGACAAAACTTTCATTGCTCAAAATGGGCATACTTCTTCCATCATGGATTATGCGCGCTTCAATTATGTGGCGCAACCCGAAGATGGCATCACCGATTTTTTTCCACGTATTGGTGATTATGACTATTGGGCGATTGAGTGGGGCTACAAATATTTTGCTGATGCAAAAAGTACAGAAGACGAGAAGAAAATCTTGAACGAAGCAACCAAGGAAAAGGTAAAAAACCCGCGTTTGCTGTTTGGAACAGAGATTAGTCCTTTTGATCCCCGTTTCCAAACTGAAGATTTGGGCGATAATGCCATGAAAGCTTCGGAATATGGCATCAAAAACCTTCAGCGTATTCTGCCCAATTTGGCAGACTGGAGCAAAGAGAATGGCGAAAGTTATACCGAATTGGAAGAATTGTACAACAACGTGGCGGCCCAATATCGCCGCTACTTGGGGCATGTAACCAAAAATGTAGGCGGAATCTTCGATACCCCAAAAACCTATGACATGCCCGGAGCGGTGTACGAAGTAGTACCCAAAGAACGGCAAAAAGAGGCGATCACATTTTTAAATACGCAATTGTTTGAAACGCCCAATTGGCTTTTTGAACCCAATGTTTTAAACAAAATCCGCCCCGATATTGGCGTGGAAAGTTTGAAATCTATTCAAGAAGGGACTTTAAATAGTCTATTGGCGGGCGATCGGGTGGTTCGTTTGCTCGAAACAGGTAAAGAGGGCAATTATACGCTAGATGATTTGATGACGGATCTTCAATCGGGTATTTGGTCAGAATTGAAGACCCAAAAACCCATCGATATCTACCGCCGTAACTTGCAAAAAGTATTTGCGGAGCGGGTCATTGGATTTTTGAGCCCCAAAGATCCTATTACCTTTCAATACATTCCTCCCGGTGCAGCTTATGGATTTACGACCCGTCGAGTGGATTTGAAGACTACCGACTTGCCTTCCATCGCCCGTGGGCATTTGGAGTCTTTGTTGTCGGAAATTCGTGCTGCCATCAGCGCTTCCCCCGATAAATTAAGTCGCTACCACCTAGAAGATGTCGCCAATCGCCTTGATACGGCCTTGCATCCGAAGTGAAAAATAGGGAAATGATTCACCTTTGAAGCATTTCTAAGGATCTAGTTTGGCGCAAAAAGCGCTAAATCAAGTAATGGGACACTATTAATTTATAGTGTCCCATTACTTAAATTCCCGAACGTTAAATCACCTTCCTCAAACTCCCCAACATGTCCAAATCGCTCCCTTTATCCGGGTTAAAAGTTGTTGAATTAGCGGGGGTTCTGGCCGGGCCTGCGGTAGGAATGTTTTTGGCAGAATTGGGCGCTGAAGTGGTCAAAATAGAGAACAAGTCAACCCAAGGCGATATGACCCGCCATTGGAAACTCCCCACTGAAGATCCCTCCTGGGCTTACTCGGCCTATTATTGCAGCGTCAATTGGGGAAAAACAGTACTACAACTGGATCTAAACCACCCTGAAGAGCTTCAACAAGCCTTGGTTTATATTGAAGAAGCGGACATTGTGATCAGCAACTTCAAAATGGCCTCGGCGCAGAAAATGGGTCTAGATCCGGATACCTTGCGACAACAATACCCCCGTTTGATTTATGCTTTGATCAGTGGTTATATCGGCGATGATGAACGACCCGCTTTTGATGTGGTTTTGCAAGCTGAAGCCGGTTTTTTATACATGAATGGCGAACCGGGCGGAAATCCGGTTAAAATGCCGGTGGCTCTGATTGACTTGCTAGCCGCGCACCAACTAAAAGAAGGAATTTTGCTCGCTCTCCTGCACCGTGAGCGCAGTGGCGAGGGCAGTTTGGTGCAAATTTCTTTGTTTGCTGCTGCTGTGGCTTCTTTGGCCAATCAGGCCACCAATTGGTTGGTGGGCAATGCCATTCCCCAACCCTTGGGAACTTTGCACCCCAATATTGCACCCTATGGCGAAATCTTTATTTGTCAGGATGATTTGAAATTGGTACTCGCAGTGGGCGTGGATCGACAATTTACGCAGTTGTGCCGTGCGCTTGAGCATCCGGAATGGGCAACAGCTGATTTGTACCGTAGCAATGGGGCACGACTACGGCATCGTACCCAATTGTCTCAAGCTTTGCAAGAGGAAATGAGTCGTTACCCGCGACAATACCTGTTGGATCAATTTAAGCGCTTTGGCGTTCCGGCTGGCGCTGTCTACAACATGCAAGAAGTATTTGAACAACCCGAAGCCGCAGCCATGATTTTATACTGGAATTTACCGGATGGAACCCCCGTCCAATCGGTTAGATCAGCGGCTTTTAAGCTGGAATAGGAGCGCCGATGCAGACTAGCATGACTGAATCGGCGCCAAATTGTAACCGTACTAGAATTTAAGATTGGGGCTTGGTCGTAGTAACATCAGCATACTGAGCGTCCAGTGTTTTTTGAGCAGCTGGCTGATTGCTGAGTTTGAGTTTTTCACCGAGCATTTGTGAGGTAGAAAAAGAAGCGATCATCTGAGCCAGCATGTCGTTGGCAGCAGTTGGCGCATTGGGCAACAAAATCAAATTGCTATTGGAATGCTGGCCAATTTGTTGTAAAGTATCATAATGTTGGGTAACGACGATCAAAGCAGAAGCTTCCTGCGAGTTGATGCCCACCTTGTTCAACAAATCCACTGATTCTTCCAAACCACGAGCAATCTCTCGACGCTGATCAGCAATACCTTGACCTTGCAAACGCTTGCTTTCTGCTTCCGCTTTGGCACGCGCTACAATGCGGATTCGTTCAGATTCTGCTTCATACTCCGCAGCTAGTTTTTGACGTTCCGCTGCGTTGATGTGGTTCATGGCATTTTTTACCGCCTGATCGGGATCGATGTCAGTTACCAAAGCCTTTAGAATACCGTAGCCATATTCGGTCATGGCTTCTTCTAATTCACGGCGAATCGCCACGGCGATATCATCTTTGCGTTCAAAAACATCGTCAAGACGCATTTTGGGTACCTCGGCCCGGACAGTGTCAAAAAC
Organism: Chitinophagales bacterium; assembly: GCA_038240665.1. Lineage (GTDB taxonomy): Bacteria > Bacteroidota > Bacteroidia > Chitinophagales > Saprospiraceae > Haliscomenobacter. The sequence continues at coordinate 33,894 of JBBRGN010000015.1, forward strand.
GTAAGCGGTAATTTGCTCATGCGGGTTTTGCAATTTATAAAACGCATCATAAATAGCGTTTTCCAACACCTTGAATTGCACGGAAATTTTGACTTTAACAAAAACGTTATCCTTGGTTTTAGTTTCAACAAGTACGTCTAATTGATTGATTTTCAATGTAACACGACCTGCGGTACGGTCTACCAGTGGAATTTTGAATTGTAGCCCCGAATGCCTTACGCTATGGAAGCGACCTAGTCGTTCAATGACCAAAGCGGTTTGTTGTTTGACGGTAAAAACGCCAGAGAAAAAAATCAATAATCCTGCACCTAGAAGAAAGTAAAGCATGGTTATGGTGTTTTGAGAGTTTTTAATACCAAGTGTTTCTAATCTTTGAAAAGTCCCTAAAATTGTGGACATTTTTTCAATAATCTAAAATATACCCTAAATTAAATTAAAAATTGCAAGTTTATACCTAAAAATGGGCAGATATCGGCCAATGG
>JBBRGN010000016.1:0-32936 GCA_038240665.1 Chitinophagales bacterium
TAAACTGTAGCTCTTGACGGATGTCATTACAGCCGCTTTGAATAAAAATAAGTTGTTTACCGTCTTTGAATTGTATGGTTTCTTCGCCTACCTGATCTTTACAAGTAAATTCATGTTGGGCTACTTCCGGTAATTTAGAGCTAAAAATTGCAACCGGCTTTCCATAACGACATTTTTCGTCCCCATTTTTAAAATTTACGCCGTTTTGACAGCCCAATAGCCCAAGGGCCAAAAAAGAAATTAAACCATATCTCAAAATCTGCTGCTGCCAGGCAGAAGATTTGACAAGGGTAATCAAATGCAAGGTCTTTATAGATTTCATGAATTGCAAACTATTTTTATGCTTCAACGTTTAGTACGCGTCTTTCATTATCACAAAAAAACAAAATGGAAATCCTAACCAATAAAAATGTACTGGTAGTGGGCGCTACCGGCGGAATTGGCGCTGAGACCGCGCGATTGCTGAAAGGCAGCCAGGCCAATTTGTTTCTTACGGCTAGAAATAAAGAGACTTTACTTGCTTTGGCTACCCAACTTGGAATTCCAGCGGAGCATTGTTTTGAAATGGACATCACCCAACCTAAGGATGTAGAAGCCGTGGCGATGGAAATACATGCCAAAATTCCGCAGTTAGATATTCTTATCAATGCAGCGGGAATTGGTATCATCAAAAGTTTGGAGGATTTGACCTACGCAGAATTTGACCGCACACTGGATGTCAATCTTAAAGGTACTTTCTATCTGCTCAAACAATTTCTCCCTCCCATGAAATTAAGTAAAAAAGGCTTGATCATCAATTTGCCCGGAGTATTGGGGAAATCACCGATGGCTGGATCAACAGCATATAGTGCTTCGAAATACGGGCTTAACGGGATGCTCAAATCAGTAAGGGAGGAATTAAAACGCACCGACATTCGGATCACCAACGTTTACATGGGTGGCGTTGATACTCCGTTTTGGGACAACATCGATCTTAAAGTTCAACGGGATAAATTTATTGTAGCAAAGGAGGCGGCGCGAGCCATTTGGTTTTTGTGCCAACAACCAAGCTCTGGAGTGGTGTCTGAAATGGTAATACAACCTTTCAATCATCAAGTACTGTAAATGAAAAAAGAGGGGAAAATTTTCGCTTCCCCCTCTTTTTTAGCATTCTCTTATTTGAATCCCTCCGGATATTTATACTCCCTTTGGTAAGCCGACCAAGGAATATCCTTGTGCGCATCAGAGCCAAAGTAGGTGGCAATGGGCAGCAACTCTTCATTGTCGAGAAATTTTCCAATGGTCTGAATAAGGTTCATGTTCTCATCTAGAAATACCACAGAAGGAAAGGTAATGTCTTCCTGCATGAATTCTACCGCTAGCTCATGGTAGCCACCATTGGGCGTACGGATGTACTCATATTTGTGATTCTTGTACTGCAGATCTAAATTTTGCTTAGCATCCAACTTAACTGGATAAAAGTTGTCGTTGATGTATTTGACAACATAAGGATCTTTAAACGTTTCATTATCAAAACGTTTGCACCAAGAGCAGTTTGGGATGAAGATATCAATGAATAACTTTTTCTTCTCCTTCTTTACTAGATCCATTGCTTCTTGCCAAGTGTACCATTTGATGGTAGCGGTTTCGGGCTTAGGTACAGGTTTCGTACTGATAACACCTTTAGGGATAAAGGAAGTTTTCTGGGCAGATACAGTTTCTATAGTATGTATGCTCATGACCAGCACCAGGGTTGCCGCAAAGCTGAATTTGCTCATTGCTGATTTATTTCATGATGGAATCAAAAATAACTAGATGCCATTGAGTCATTTGCTTAGCAATCAAAAAGTTCAAACTTAGCTTTTTCAATAGCATCTACAAAAAAACAACATTACGGGCTTTATTATGAACAAAAAGTAGAACTTTAAATATTGTTTAACGATTGGCGGGGTTTCTAAAAACCCTAAGTTGATCTTTACTCACCGAAAAAACGGCTTCCGGAGCGACCGGGAGGGACGGAGCAACAAGGCCATGAGTTAGCCAACCTTGGCCAATTAGAACCCTCGCTTCATCCCACAATCCTTGTGCAATGAATTGTTCCAATGTATTGACCCCACCCTCCACTAAAAGGACAGATTTTTTTTCCTGGTACAAATAGGTCATTAAAACAGACAAAAGGGAGTCATTTGGGTCGTATTCGAGGTAACTTACTGCTCCATTGCTTTTTTTTGGCGCTTTTGGGGTCACAACCAAAGTAGGTAAACCATCAGAGAATAGCTGTAAATGAGCTGGTAAAGCTAATTCTCGATCCATCACAATCCTCAGTGGCGATTTTCCCCAGTACAATCGATTGGTAAGTGATGGGTCATCAATCAAGGCAGTATGAGAACCTACCAAAATAGCATCAGCTGCTCCACGCCAACGATGAACCAAGCGTTTAGTATGCTCGCTGGTGATCCAAAATTGAGCTGGAGGATTGGGCGCAAAATATCCATTTGGAGTCACCGCCATTTTTAAGATGATGTAAGGGCGGTTTTTTTGAACAAAAACATTGCGGGTCGCGGCTAGCATTTTACCATCTTCTTCCAGGATGCTAGTAGTGACTTCAACCCCGGCATCTTCTAATATCTTTACTCCTTGTCCGCTTACTTCTGGTGTTTGGTCAAGACACGAAATAACTACTTTGGGAATGCGCTCTTGTAAAATTAAGTTGGTGCAAGGCGGTGTTTTACCATAAATACAGCAAGGCTCTAGCGATACATACAAGGTGGAGTAGGGTAGGAACTGTCGATCCTCTTCGGCTACGCTGGCTACAGCATTGACTTCAGCATGAGCGCCTCCATAATGCTGGTGAAACCCTTCGCCAATAATCCGGTCGTTGTAAACTAAAACAGCCCCAACCATTGGATTGGGGGAGGTATTGCCTTCACCCAATCGAGCCAATTGAAAGGTTCTTCGAATAAATTGCTGATTTTTCATAAAACAAAATGCATTTATATGCCCATTACGAAATCACTCTCCAGGTTAAGTTCAGGCGCTTAAACTTTAAAAAAACAGGTCATTTACCGTTAATTCCTGTACTTCAATTGGCTGAAACATTCTTTCGGGTAACAATTATACAATTCGGTAGTATTATTCAAAAAAATACTGTTGATTTATTTACTGCAAATCTTGAAAAAAACTTAACTTGAGCTTTGTAAATAAAAAACAACACTGCACACTCCTGGTTTTTATTCCTTAGAGGATTATGTATTTAACCCAGCGTAAAATTAAATACCTATTTTTTGTTCTTTTCCCTGAACGTCTCTACCTGGTTAAACAAGAAAGAACATCTACAAGTTACCCTTAACCCATATTTTTAACCAAAACTCTCTGAGCGTGTTGTACAAAGTTAAACTGAAAAACGCCGAAGAATCCGTACTGTTGGACGACAAAGTTTATGAATTTTTAACGACCGACTCTTACCTGGTCAAAGTTGATTTCATAAATAACCTAAGAAGACATTCCAGTGGCTGTGCTGTTTTTCAAAAAACCTGGAAGAAAGCGGATGGCGGCTTCAAGACCGAGACGATCTATTTACACAAACTAGTTGCAGAAAAATTTCTACTTGCTACAAAAGCAAGCGAAAAAAATCTAGTAGGGGCAAAAAACGGGAATAAATTAGATTGCCGCTTGGAAAACCTAATTTACCGTTCTCGATCAGTGGCTAGCCGTAAAAGAAAAACGAGCAGCAAAGCTGGCTATACTGGCGTTTACAAAGAAAACAATCGATTCCGTGCCGTGATTTCGGTCAATCGCAAATCGGTACATATTGGTATGTTTGCTACTGCTGAAGAAGCTGCTCTGGCCTACAATAAAATGTCGCGTAAATTATATGGTGATGATGGCAAGATTAACACCGTCAAGGCTTTACCAAATGGCAGGAAGTTGACCGAAGATGATATCGACATCTCGGACGTAGTCATTACGGACATACCGAAGAAAAGGGGAAGAAAGAAAAAACTGTAAATGCTTACTTAATTTGGGTTTCTTGATCTTACTGCTGAGAATTGGAAACCCAAATTTATACCTTATCACTTTAAGGAAGTTTTGCTTTTAAAGCCTCTAACAATACTATTTCTTGATAGCTCTTGTCATCTCTCTTTTCCCGGGCGGCCCCTGCAAGGGTTCTACTTCAAATCCTATGGACTTCAAATTTCTTTTTACCGAGCCTTTAGCACAGTAAGTGACCAAAACCCCTTTAGGCTTTAAAGCGGTATACATTTGGGTTAAAAAAGGCAAATCCCATAGCTCAGGTTGGGCGACAGGGGCAAAAGCGTCAAAGTAGATTAAGTCAAATTGCTCAATAGCTTGGATGGATTCAAATTGCGCCAATCTTTTGTACAAACTAAAAAAAGGACTATACGCTGCTGACGTACCCCAAGCTTGTTCGTGCATGTTTTGCAAAGCTGGGTCAAGCATAGGATCGCCTAAACATTCCGCATAATTGAGGCCATGTGCAGCTGATGCTGTGATTGGATATGCTTCAACGCCTTCATAAAATATCGGGAATTGATGCTTATTGGCTTCTTGCAAAGTCATCAGTGCATTTAAGCCGGTTCCAAAACCAATTTCTAAAATATGAAGAGAAGTATGATTGAGGATCGAGGGGTATAGACCCGCTTGGATAAATACATGCCTGGATTCAGATACCGCACCATATTTTGAATGATAGCTGACCCCAAAACGATGGGCAATAAAGGAGAAAGACCCATCCTGGGTAATAAACAACTCATTTTCAAAACCATCGATCATTGGTAAAACATTCTCTAAGTTCCTCTAATGCAATGTGTTCGCGATCTGCATCGTATAGGCAGTCGACATTTTTGATGAAAATAGTTTGAGGCGGCTCTTGAGTCACATCAAATTATTTGGCTACTAGCCGTGCTAAAGATGGGAAAGCAACAAGATCAAGCAGAAATGGCGCTATTTTTAAATCAGTAAAGTCTAATTTTTTCCAAACGCCGACATAAGTCATCGCGCTTAAATCACTACGCGTACGGTGTTTAAAAATCAGACAGGGTTTAGTATTTGACAAAAGCGCCAAATCTTCAATTACTTGAACGATTTGAATTTCTTCCCAATACACCAGTAAGTCTAGCTAAAGATAGCTACAACAACTTGTACAGCTACGTTAAAGACGTCGTCCAAAGAAAAATTAGTAGGACAACCATAACCGCGGTTACAAGAAAAAGCTGAGGCACAAACGAGCAACAAAAGTGCCAAGGTTGATGATTTGCTGAATGCTTTCCGAATCTTCATTTCTTTAAGTCGTTTTTATTTGATGGTGATGAAACGTAAAAGGTTCTTTGATTATTTTACGGGCCAAAAATAAGCTAAAGAATGAGTCAATAGCCTTGCTATTAACAACCATTTTTTTGTAAGGAATGGATTTTTTACAACTCTTTTTACGTAAAACTGGGGATCAAGGCTAAAAAAAGGCAACTCTTTTGCCGAATTCTTTTTGAGATAGACAATAAGGATTGGCGGAATAACCATTTTTTCTATTTTTGCATTCAGCGAAAGCCAAAAGTTGGTAACGTTTGAAAATGATCAACTGGCGGCTGACCTATTTTTCGAAATAACAAAATGCTAAATATGGCTAAAGAACTTGCCCTCCGCGATGCCCTTCGAGAAGCGATGATTGAAGAAATGCGTCGGGACGAAACGGTTTTCCTGATGGGAGAAGAAGTTGCCGAATATGATGGCGCTTATAAAGTAAGCAAAGGCATGCTAGAAGAGTTTGGCGCAAAAAGAGTCGTCGATACTCCGATTGCTGAACTTGGTTTTGCCGGTATTGGCGTTGGCGCGGCAATGAATGGTTTGCGACCTATCGTTGAGTTTATGACCTGGAATTTTGCGGTTTTAGCATTTGACCAGATTGTTAACAATGCGGCAAAAACACTTTCTCAATCGGCAGGCCAATACAAATGCCCCATTGTTTTTCGCGGGCCTTCTGGTTCAGCTGGACAATTGGCACAACAACACTCGCAAATGTTTGAAAGCTGGTTGGCCAATGTTCCTGGGTTAAAAGTTATCTCTTGTATTGATCCTGCTGATGCTAAAGGCTTGCTCAAATCTGCCATTCGCGACGATAATCCGGTATGTATCATGGAGTCAGAAATGCTTTATGGCCACAAAGGTTTGGTTCCTGAAGGAGAATACCTCACGCCAATTGGAGTTGCTGCAATCCGTCAAGAAGGTACCGATGTAACCTTGGTATCTTTCAATAAGTTGGTTTTGACCTGTTTGGAAGCAGCTCAAGAGTTAGCTAAGGAAGGCATCTCTGCAGAGGTAATTGACCTGCGCACCATTCGTCCTTTGGATTACCAAACGATTGTCAATTCAGTAAAAAAGACCAAGCGCTTGGTTGTAGTGGACGAATCTTGGCCATTAGCTGGCGTTTCGGCGGAAATTGCTTACGCTGTCCAAAAATATGCTTTTGATTATTTGGATGCTCCGGTTACGCGGGTGAATTCAGCGGACACCAATTTGCCATATGCTCCAACCTTAGTAGATGCTTACTTGCCAAATCCAGCAAAAATCATCAAAGCGGTTAAAGAAGTGATGTATGTAAAGTCTTGAAGTAATTCAAAATATACAAAAACGGGATAGCAGTAGCTCAAAAGCTATTTGCTGTCCCGTTTTAGGTTTTGCCCAGTTGTATTAGCGATCAACAATACCTCCATGATGTTTGCGCGATTGAGTACGCCCACCAAATTCTCTTCCTCTAAAACCGGGCAAATTTCTACCTGATTTTCGCTGAACAACTCATAAGCTTCATCCAAAGGCATGTTGGGGCGGAGCTTTATCAGGTTGCGATTCATGATTTCGCTCAGCAAGGCATCTTTACCAAAATGTCCAAGTCCGGTGATCAAATTATCGCGGGTGATGCTTCCGGTAACAATACCGTTTTCTTTGACTAAAAACTCCTTTTCAGAACCGTCAAGTAGGAGTTTTACTGCTTTATCAATGGTATCGTCGCTTTGTAATAAGGTAAAATGGTGCATAATAACGTCTTTGACAAAATAGTGCGCCAATACCGATCGACTTGCTTCATAATTGGCTTCTGCACCCGCCCCGAGGTAAATGAAAATACCAATGAAGACAAACCAAATGTTGTTGAACAACCCGTAAAGGATAAAAGCCATCGCTAAAAGCTGACCAATGCGTGCGGCTATATTGGTGGCTTTATGTCGCGGAAACTTCAGCTCTAGCAAAGCCCTTAACACCCTGCCACCATCCATAGGAAAGGCCGGCGTCAGGTTGAAGCCAAACAAGATCAAATTGATGGTAAACAGGTTGTAACTTAAGCTGTGCTCTAGATCCGGGCCACTTAATAGTTGAAAATTAGTCAATTGACGAGTGGCGGCCAAATAAATTAAAAACCCCAAAGCCAAGGCCAAATTAACCAATGGGCCAGCAATAGCGATGGCCAATTCTTGCCATGGTTTTTCCGGCATCCTTTCCATATTGGCAACTCCTCCAATTGGCAATAAGGTGATGTTGGCTGTTTTGACCCCATAATGTTGCCCGACCAACGCATGTCCAAATTCATGCATCAAAACAAAAATAAACAACAACAAGATGAACCAGAATCCTTCAAAATGGGCACTAGAAATTCCTCCTGAAAAACTGCTGATTAAGACAAAAGCCAGCAATACGAGAAATGACCAGTGCAAGAAAACGTCAATACCAGCAATACGAGCTATTTTAAGCGACCACTTCATAGGATGTTTTAGGGAATAAGATAAGCCATTTTATCTGTTTTTTTCTCGATATAAAATAAATTTTGTAAACAACACTTTGTCAGTGATTTTTAAATTATAAATGCTTTCTAAAAACGAGGTAACGGTAACGGACTTATTCTTTCTCTAGGCGCAAACATTAGAATTATCCGCAAGGTTTGAAACCAAATCCGATCTTTCGCGTAGAATTTATCAGTTGAATGCTAAAGAATCAATCTATGGGGAACTTTATACAGCAAGCTCTTTGGTGCTGTTGGCTGATTTTTGTGTTTTCACCACTTTTTAGTCAAAAATCGGATTGTGGAACTTATGTGTCTGATCAAAGTAAAGCTTTAATGGCACGTGATCGTGCTGCAATAGAACGTCACACCCAACAATTCATAAACCAAACTGGTCTAAATTTACAAGCCCCGCAGGTTCTTCCCATTCAAGCATTCATTTTTACACCTGACAATGGAGTAGGGGGGCTAAGCGTCACCGCTCTTCAAAGTGCTATAAAAACCCTTAACGCTAATTTTGCAGGTTTGAATGTTGAATTTTCAGTTTGTTCCCCTACAAATGTCATCACTTCAAGTCATTTTTACAATTATTCCTCTTCTTCTGAAGCCGAACTGACCAGCAAATATTATGTACCGAACACAATCAACGTTTACTTTGTCGGCTCCATAGATGCCAAAGGATACGCGGGCTATTCTTACCTACCGGCTGGTCCAGATTTCATCGTATTAGACTATAACCATTCCAATACTTCAACTTTCACCCATGAAATGGGGCACTTCTTTGGATTATATCATACCCACGGTAAGGGCAACTGCGAAACAACGGATGAATTGGTCAACGATCCCAATTGTTTTTCCACAGGAGATGATGTAAGCGATACGCCGGCTGATCCGAATCTAGCTGGTATCAATTGCAACGGGAGGCTTGTAGGAAACAATTGCGATTTTATTGCGCCTTTAAAAGACGCAAAAGGAGCTTTGTACTCGCCACAGGTAAATAACTTTATGTCCTTTGCTCCGAATGCTTGTCGTACCCGTTTCACGCTAGGACAATTTGCCAGAATGGATTATTATTTAAAAAATGTAAGTAACTATTTTGTCAGTTGTAATGGGGCAAATACCTGTACTTTACCGCTTGTCAATAGCCGGGATATAGGCGATACTTATATTAGCCTAAGCTGGAATTATCAGGCCAACAGTACGCCTTTTAATTTTCGTTACCGCCAAGAAGGAGGCGCCTCATGGATAACGCAAAGTGATTTTACTGCAAATTCTATTTCCCTTAGCCAACTTAAACCCTGTACAAACTATGAATTCCAATTTCAGCGCATTTGTACAGATGCCGGGGTATGCAGCGATTGGACTGTATTGGAATTGATCAAAACAGGAGGATGTGGAGAAGCCTTTTCTACTTCGACGAGTTCGAAAGTGAAGGCGGGATCGACAGTAGGGGTTAATCATGAATTTCAAATGCGTTTGTTTTGTTCGAACTCTACTTTTTGGACAGGTTGGTCTTCTAGTCTAAAGGCCTCAACTTCTCCGCTGTCTTTGGTTGCTGCCCCCCTTCAACCGGATCCAATTAAACTCCTAGCTGTTTTCGTTTACCCCAACCCTACCACGGGCTTGGTGACGCTGCAAATAAGCGGCGGCGATGGCGATACTGGAAATCTTGACCTTTTTGACTTACAAGGGCGAGTTATTCATAGTTCAAAATTAATCATCAATAGCCTTCAGGTAGAAGAAATTGACCTTTCAGGGCAACCTAACGGCATTTATATACTCCGAATAAAATCACTTAATCAATTGATAACAAAACGATTGGTTAAAGAGTAGGTTAAAAACATCTTACCCTTTATCTCCCCCCACTCTTTATTAGCAAGGCGTTCTGACTCTTACCCGCTCTGATGCGAATCATTGGAGTGGGTTGAACTTTTGTTGCTTAAAAAATTCCTCATTAAGAACTGTAAATAGAACGCCTTATGAAACAATTGATGCTATTGGTCTTTTTTTTACTTTTTGAAATTGCTTCTGTAAGCCTTCATGGGCAAAAAACGGAAGAATTCAATTTGTTTGGCAAAGCTGAGTCAAAAATGGCTTTGCCTATCGGAACTACCCAACGTTTGAAAACCGTTGCAAAATTTGAACTAGCTGAACAAACATTAGCCAGTATGTTGCAAAAAAAACCGGATAATTTCCGGATGACGGTACCCAGAGGTAGTGGTGAAATGGTTTTGGAGCTCCACAAAGTAGAGCTGATTGCCAGTGATTTTGCGATGATAGAAGCGGGCAATAATGTAAACAAGCCCTTAGAAACCAGTATTTTTTATCAAGGAAACGTAGTTGGTGATCCTTCCAGTATTGTTGCCATTTCTTGCTACAAAAATGCAGTAATGGGCAATATCCTTACTGGAAATAAAGCCTATACGCTAGGTCAAAAAAGCAAAGCCATTGACGGACTTTACACACTCGAACAAGAGACAACTGGTGGGGTTTTAGATGATTTGGAATCTTTCAAATGCTTAACTCCAGATGTTATCACCCCCTCTTTGGCCAAAGAGATGAATAAGATAAATGCAACCAATGTTGTCACTCCCCAAGCCCTAGTAGACAAAGTCGTTAATGTTTATTTTGAATGCGATTTTGACATGTACATCAAATTCGGTTCCAATCCTCAAAATCTCTTGAATTATGTTACTTCTATGTTCAATCTTGTACATGCCATCTATCGTAACGAAAGTATTGTAACCCGCCTAAAAAGCGTCAAATATTGGACAGCAACGGATCCTTATGCTTCTAAAACAAATACCCTTGATGTATTGACGGTTTTTGGTAATCAATTAAAAGCGGGCATCCCCAATGGTGCCAATGTGGCACACCTTTTATCTACGCGCTCTTTAGGTGGCGGTATTGCTTGGTTGGACATGGTTTGTACGGCACCATTTTTTTCTTCTGGCAACAATTCTTGGGCTGGACCTTTTGCGGTATCTGCGATCAACACTTCATTCAGTCAGTTGCCAACTTATTCCTGGACTATTGAGGTAGTGACCCATGAAATGGGGCATACTTTGGGTTCGCCCCACACCCAAAGCTGTAGTTGGTCGGGCGGCGCGCTGGACAATTGCTACACAACCGAAGGAGGCTGTGCCTCTGGTCCCGCGCCCGTGAATGGAGGTACCGTCATGAGTTATTGCCACCTTACTAATTATGGGATTAATTTTAACAACGGTTTTGGCACTCAACCCGGAAACTTAATCCGCAGCCGAATAGCTGCTCAAACTTGTTTAACCTCGGTTGTGAATGCGGCTATTAACGTAAGTACCAATACCCTCAACTTGAGTACTGCCGGAAGTAATGCCACCGTTGATATTACCACAACGCCAAGCGACTTATATTGGGCGGCCAGCGATAATGCAAACTGGGTCAGCCTATCCCTAGCAAGTGGTATTGGAGCGGCTGCATTGACCATTACTGCTGATGTCAATACAACCAACAACAGTAGAGGGGCAACTGTAACCATTGCCGGAGAAAATGCTACTCAAGTCATCAACATCATTCAACCAGCCGCCAATGGAAATGTTTTAGCCGTTTCACCGGAGACTCAAGCAGTATCCAACGCAGCAGGCAATTTTGCCGTAGCAGTAACGTCTAATGTCACTTGGACGGTAACATCTAATGTGGTATGGTTGGCTACCGATGCCACATCGGGCACAAACAATGCAACATTGACCGTGGGTTATGCCGCCAATACGGGTATTGCAAGGGTTGGAATCGTCACTTTAACAGGTGGAGGTATTTCAAAAACAATCACTGTGAATCAAGCTGCGGCTAATTCACTGGTGGTAAGCCCAGAGACCCAATCAGCCCCTAACACATCCGGGGTTTTTATTGTTTCCTTGACTTCTAATGTCAATTGGACGATTTCTTCGAATGCCAATTGGTTGTCCACAAATGTTACTTCAGGGAGCAATAATGGAAGCATCACCACCAGCTATACGGGAAATACAGGTGTAGCTAGAACCGGAGTATTGACCATCTCAGGCGGCGGAATCACGAAAACAGTTACCGTAAACCAAGTAGAAACGGCTAGCCTAGTGGTTTCTCCAACGTTACAAAGCGCTCCAAATACGGCTGGAAATTTTTTAATCACCATCACTACAAATCTCAATTGGACGGTCAGCTCGAATGCGGTCTGGCTAACTCTAAGTGCAACTTCAGGGAGCAATAATGGCAGTGTAACAGCCAGTTATACAGTCAATACAAATCTAGCAAGGTCGGGTATCATTACATTTAGTGGCGGCGGGATCACCAAAACAGTAACCGTCAATCAAGATGCTGCAAGCGCCAATACCTTGGTAGTGACCCCGGTGACGCAAACAGCCCCCAATACAACTGGTAATTTCACCGTTTCCATCACTTCTAATATCAATTGGGCCGTGACTTCGAATGTGGGCTGGTTGACTGCAGATGCGGCTTCAGGGAGCAACAATGGCAGCATTACAGCCAGTTTCGTTGCAAATACGGGAGTGACACGAACAGGAATATTGACCTTTACAGGAGGAGGTTTAGCCAAAACAGTAACCGTAAATCAAGATGCAGCAAGTCCCAATACCCTAACCGTGACTCCAGAAACGCAAATCGCCCCCAACACGGCTGGCAGTTTTACTGTAACCATCACTTCAAATACCAACTGGACAGTGAGCTCGAACGCCGCTTGGCTAACTTCAAGCGTTGCTTTAGGTACCAACAATGGCAGCATCTCCGCTAGTTATACCACCAATACTGGCGATTTAAGAACCGGGATACTGAGCTTTACTGGTGGCGGAATAAGCAGAACAGTTACGGTAACCCAAGCTGCGGTTAATGTGCTTACGGTTAGTCCCGCTGTGCAAAGCGCACCCAATACTGCCGGTAGTTTTACCGTAGCCGTGACGGCCAACGTCAACTGGACAGTGAGTTCGAATGCGGTTTGGTTAATCAGCAACGTTGCTTCAGGAAGCAACAACGGCAATGTTTTAGTAAGCTACAGCGCCAATAGCAGTACAGCTCGAACCGGGGTGCTTACGTTTTCAGGAGGAGCCATTACCAAAACAGTAACGGTAAACCAAGCAGCAGCTAATGCTTTGGTTGTTACTCCCGAAGTACAATCGGCACCCAATTCAGCAGGAAGCTTTAGTATCGTCCTTACTGCAAATGTCAATTGGACGGTGAGCTCTAATGCAGTTTGGTTGACAACTGATGTAGCATCAGGTAGCAATAATGGGACCATTAGCACAAGTTATACCACTAATTTGGGAACTGCTAGATCTGGAGTATTGACTTTTAGCGGGGGAGGGATTGCCAAAACCGTTACGGTAAACCAAGCAGCAGCCAACACTCTGGTCGTTTCGCCTGAAGTTCAACCTGCTCCCACTACTGCTGGTAGTTTCACCGTGACTGTTACTTCAAATGTTAGCTGGACGGTCAGTTCGAATGCTTTGTGGCTTACTTCAAGTGCTGCCTCAGGAAGTAACAATGGTTCGATTACTGCCAACTATAGCACCAATACAGGAGTAGCGCGAACAGGAATTCTGACTTTTGTGGGCGGTGGGATTACCAAAACCGTAACCGTTAACCAAGAAGCGGTAAAAACACTGACAGTGTCTCCAGAAATTCAAGCCGTAGCCAGTACCACTGGAAGCGTAGCAATAACCATTACTTCAAATACTGCCTGGACAGTAACTTCGAATGCCGTTTGGCTGACTACTAATGCTTCGTCTGGAACGAATAGCGGCCTTATTACTGCCAATTACACAACAAATACTGGGGCTTTAAGATCTGGCGTTTTGACCATATCAGGCAGTGGGATGACCAAAACTGTAACCATCAATCAGGCAGCTCCAATCACCTTAACCATCACACCCGAAATACAATCAGCGCCAAATACAAGTGGGAGCTTTACGGTCACTGTAACTTCAAATACCAATTGGACCGTGAGTTCGAATGCGGTTTGGTTGACTACCAACGCCAATTCTGGTAGCAACAATGGCTCCGTAAACTCCAGTTATACCGTCAATTCAGGAACTAGTCGGGTTGGGATTTTGACTTTTACAAGTGGAGGCATTACAAAAACAGTAACCGTTACTCAGGCGGCAGCCAATACTTTATCAGTAACTCCAGATCTACAATCAGTGCCGAATATTGCTGGTAGTTTTTCTATGAATGTGACTTCAAACATCAACTGGACGCTAAGTTCCAATGCAGTCTGGCTGACCCCAAGTTCTAGTTCCGGAAGTGGCAATGGTAGTTTGATGGCAAACTATACGGGCAATACGGGAGTGGCTAGATCGGGTACACTCATTTTTACGGGAGGAGGAATGACAAAAAACGTTACCGTTAATCAAGCGGGAGCTAATGCCTTGAGCGTTTCGCCAACTATTCAATCCGCGCCCAATACGACAGGTGATTTTAGCATAACCGTTACGGCTAATGTCAATTGGACGCTCAATTCCAATGCTGCCTGGTTGACCACCAATACCAATTCAGGGAGTAACAATGGCAACGTCACCGCCAAATATACCGCCAATTCAGGGGCTGCAAGAACTGGAGTTTTGACCTTCATTGGCGGCGGTATCACCAAGACGGTAACAGTCAACCAAGCTGTTTCTCCTTCTTGTACCAGTGCTAGCGCGGCACAGTTATCAGTTGTGAATATTAAAACCAGCCAAGCTACTTTTTTCTGTAGCATTACTTCAGGGGCTTCTACCTACGGATGGCGATATCGAAGGGCTGGATCGGCCACCTGGATCGCAATATCATCAACTTCTACCAACAGCCAGGTGGTAACGGGATTGTCTACGAATACAAGTTATGAATTCCAAAGTCGCCTATTTTGCAGTTCAAGTGCTGCTTGGACGGCCTGGTCAACCCCTGTACCGTTTTCTACTGCTGCGCCGACATCGACACCACCTTGCAATCCGGCTACAGCCAACCAGCTTTCCGTCTCAAATATCACTGCTACTAGTGCCCAATTCAATGCGGCCGTTACCGGCGTAGTGGGATTTGTATGGCGTTACCACAAAATTAGAGCCGTTGATTGGATCAATCCAGCGGCTACTACGAATAACTTTGTAACCATACCCGGATTGTTGCCCGGTACAAGTTATGAGTTCCAGGTGCAAGTCAACTGTTCGGCGAACAATGCCAGTGTTTGGTCGGTAGGTTCAAGTTTTACTACACCTGCACCTTCACCCATCGGCTTCCTTAATGTAAAAGAAATCATTCCCCTCCCAACGGAGCATACATTGCAGGTAATGGTATATCCAAACCCAACTACCGGCAGGGCAATGTTTCAAGTTATTGGCGGTAAAGGGGAAAATGGGTATTTAGAAGTTCTGGATTTACAAGGAAGAGTAGTTTACCGAAAAGAAGTGACACTTTTTGATTCGGCTACCGAGGAGATTGATCTTTCTTCAGAGCCCAATGGATTATATGTCTTGCGCTTGATTTCATCCCAATTATTAAACACCCAAAAATTGATAAAAGAGTAGGTTTTTGGAAGTTTGATTTAGAAAGAAACTATAGTGATTGGCCATCATTTGGCCAATCACTATAGTTTCTTTCATCAAAAATTGACCTAATTTAGTCTTGTTTTATTTTTTTCAAGAAACCACCTTTTTTAGTCATTTGGGATTTTTCATTTAATATTTCATTTGGAAAATCCTGTATACGACGCTGTACATCAATGTTGTCGGGAGCAATTTTACTAGCTTTTTTCAAAGATTTCAAAGCATTTTGGCTATCACCTAATCGCTGATATTCATCACTTTCCAATAGTTGTAGCCCCGGGCTTGGGTTAACTTTGATGGCTTTTTTGACATCATCCAAAGCCTCGATATGTTTAAGCTTTACCGATAATACCGCTTTGTTGTTTAAAGCCAAAGGATGGTTTGGATCTCTCACCAAGATCGTATCGTATTGTTGAATGGCTTTTTCTGGTTGTCCGGTACGGATATAAGCTTGAGCCAAGGTAATGGTTGCCATGGATTTAGCAGCTTTTGAACCCGTTTTATCGGCACTTTTTTGAACATTTTGAGCGATTGGGATCGCTTTATTGGGTTCGCCCTTGGCCAAATACAAACGTGCCGCAAGCAAGCGAACTGCAACTTGGATACCTGCTGTAAATTCGCCTTGGTCTCTCTTTTGAATTAGGCTGTCAATGGTTTGCCGGTCTTCAGCTTGAAATAGCGGGCAATAAAAACTAATATTGATCTTTTTTTCATTCAAATAATTGCCCCAAACAATCATATCGGCACCACAAGCCTTTTGTAAGCTATCGGCAAATGGAAAATCTGGATAACGGCGATTCACATCAAAATTGTTCACCAAGCCCACCATTCGCATAGAAGGATTATCCGTAAGTAAGTTTTTACCAAACTCTTCAACAATTTGCGTTTGTACTGCAATTTGCTCAGTGGAAAGCGCTTTAAAAGGCAATACAGTTACTTTGTAAGGGGCGTTTGGGGAAAAAATGGGACAGGAAATGCCCAAGGGTTTGGTCGAGGCTTCCGACAAAGTATCAACTGGATTTTTGCTGGGTGTTTTACTTGCATAGCTTAGTTGGTTGATGTAAATTCCTATCCCAATTCCAACTATGATCAATAGGGGGATAACAACTAACCAAAGATTCAATTTTTTTGGCGATAAGCTGGCCGAACTCTGGTCGTTGTTACCAGAATCATAAGCTTGAATGACATCAAGAATACCTTTGCCAGTACGGTTCAACGCCAAGCGATTTTCTTCGCTACTCGTTACACCTTGCAATTCTTTTTCGTGATGTGCATTGTACTCAGTTTGTAACAAGCGAGCAGCAGTTGATAATTTGGGATGCTGACCATCCAATTCAACATAAGCAATCAAAAGTTGTAAAGCGTGACCAATGTCCCCTTTGGCAACCTCATCTAATATTTCCTGTTTCATATGCTTGAGGGTCATTTTTGCAAAGTTAACAAATTAAAAAGCAGAATATACGATCCTTATTAAAATGGGAATTTGACAAAAAACGTAAATACTTACCCCAATCAATCGATTTTTTATACTTTGGTACGATCAGTATCTGTGTCCATAACGTCCGATACCCCATCTGGGTTACTTTTCATTTTGTTAGTTAAGCGTTAAAAATTACCTAAAAAACATGCATAAAACGCTCTTTTCTATATTCTTGCGGACAATAAGCCTCGGGTAATATCAATTTTCAGCAGGATGCGATGTATAACCGTAGCCTTTGCATTACCGAATTACGTAAAATTGAAATATATAGAACATGTCTTTGTTGATTGAACAGGCAAAAAAACACTTGCAACTAACGGCTATAGTTTCCGACGGAGAATCGTATTCTTATGAAACGTTACTTCATGCTGCTCAAGGGTTTGCGCTGCTGCTTTTAGGTGGAAAGAGCGATCTTGGGGAAACCCGGGTAGCATTTATGGTAGCTTCCGGTTTTGATTATGTCAAGGTACAATGGGGAATCTGGTTGGCAGGAGGCGTGGCGGTACCCTTATGCATCACCTATCCGCTGAGCTCACTTCAATATGTACTAGAAGATACGCAAGCGAAGATAGTAGTGGTAGGCTCCGATTTTTCCATTTTACTTCAAGAATACGTCCAGCTAAAAAAGCTGCGATTTTTAGACCTCGGCAATTTGCCGCAAGTTAGTGATGCGATCTTGCCGCAAGTTAAAGCAGAACGCAGGGCCATGATCCTTTATACCAGTGGCACTACCAATCTACCAAAAGGTGTAGTAAGCACACATGCCAATATCGAAGCACAAATTTCTACCTTGGTAAGTGCCTGGGAATGGCAATCCTCGGATCGCATTCTGAATATTTTGCCCTTACACCACGTCCACGGGATCATCAATGTGGTAGGCTGCGCTTTATGGAGCGGCGCGAGTTGTGTCTTTTTGCCAAAATTCTCAGAAACTGAAGTTTTTTCCTTCTTCCGCAGCGGTCAATTGACTTTATTTATGGCAGTTCCAACCATTTATTTTAAGTTGATTGCTTATTGGGATGCGTTGAGTACTGAAGAGAAAAAGGCAAACGCCGCAGGTTTAAAAAAATTCCGCCTCATGGTTTCTGGTTCAGCAGCTTTGCCGGTATCGGTGATGGAAAAATGGGAATCCATTACGGGAATCCGACTGCTGGAACGCTACGGTATGACCGAAATAGGCATGGGTTTAAGCAATCCGTATCGTGGCGAACGCAGAGCAGGTTTTGTGGGACTTCCGTTGCCAGGAGTAGATATTCGATTGGTGGATGAAAACCAGCAAGAAGTTCCGCTTGGCGAAGCCGGTGAAATTCAGATCAAAGGCGCTACTGTTTTTCAAGAATATTGGCAAAAACCGGCGGCAACTCTGGAGGCTTTCACCTCAGAAGGCTGGTTTAAAACCGGCGATATTGCCGTTTTTGAAAATGGCAGTTATAAAATTCTAGGGCGTAGTTCGATAGACATCATCAAATCAGGGGGGTACAAACTCTCGGCATTAGAGATCGAAGAGGTATTGCGCGAACACCCAGACATTGAAGATTGTAGCGTGTTGGGCATTCCTGACGAAGAATGGGGCGAATTGGTGTGCGGGGTGCTGGTGCTCAAAAATGAAATTGATCTCGCAGCGCTCAACGCTTGGATACGTGAACGCTTGCCCGCTTACAAAACGCCGCGCAAATACCAAATTGTCAATGAATTGCCACGCAATGCCATGGGAAAAGTGACCAAAAAAGAATTGATTCAGTTGTTTATCTAAAAAAACAGTAGATGAAAATATACGGAGTAGCCATTCTGGCAGCCTGTTTTTTAGTGGGTCAATGTATCGGGGACATCCTTGGCCTGGCATTAGGGACTGATGGAAATGTGGGGGGTGTGGGTTTTGCCATGCTCATCATGATTCTTTTGAACGACTGGTTGAAGAAAAAAGACTTAATTCAACCGATGGCAAGGGAAGGCATCCTTTTTTGGAGCGCCATGTACATCCCGGTTGTAGTAGCCATGTCTTCGGTACAAAATGTAAAAGCAGCCCTCACGGGTGGTTGGGTTGCTTTGGTGGTTGGCGTTGTGGCCACTGGGTTGTGCCTAGCATTGGTGCCAGCTATTTCCAAAATCGGTCAAAGTAAATCTCCGGTAAATCCTCAAAATCAATAAGATGCAAATTATAGAAAAACTACTCGTCAAAAATGATTTCGTTTTTGCCTTATTGGTGGTTGGATTAATACTTGCGGTTTCCCAGTGGCTTTCAAAAACGCTTACCCGTGGAAAAATTCCAGGAGCGGCAATTGCCATTACTGCCGGTTTGTTTTTAGCTTATTTTGGCGGCAAAAAAGGCATTGCAGATATCCCTATTTTTACCGGAATGGCTTTTCTAGGCGGTTCCATGTTGCGTGATTTTACCATAGTTTCAACGGCAATGGACGCTAGTTTTACGGAAATCAAAAAGACGGGGCTTGCTGGAATTTTATCCTTGATCCTTGGAACAACCATCGCATTTTTTGTAGGAGGTACCATCGGTTACTTTATGGGCTACCAGGATGTGAAAAGCTTTACAACCATTGGAGCTGGGGCTTGTACCTTTATAGTTGGACCAATTACTGCGGCGGCGATAGGCGCTCCTTCGGATGTTATTGCCATCAGCATTGCTATTGGGGTAATCAAATCAATTTTGGTAACCATCGGCACTCCTCTGGTGGCCAAATATATTGGTTTGAATACCCCCCATACCGCTATGATTTTTGGTGGAATGATTGGTACCACCAGTGGAGTAGCCGCGGGTCTTGCCGCTACCGATCCCAAGCTAGTACCTTATGGCGCGCTTACCGCTACGTTTTACACGGGTTTGGGGTGCTTGTTATGCCCTTCCTTGTTTTATTTTATCGTTGGAGCTTTATTGGGTTAAGAATGAGATGCCGCCAATCAACATTTTCAACTTGGTCTTTTAAATAAGTTGCTGAAAATCAGAAAATTATTTCATTGCCCAGTCCATTTTACGTTGTTTCTCTCCGATAAGCCTCGATAGGCCAACAATTTTTTTTGAACAAGATGACCGCTTTTGTTATTTAAATCTTTTACTCTTTTATAAATGAAGGCTTAGAACATGTTCTGATACCCTTCGTAGGTATTTATCGGTAACAATATTTAAAGATCCGACATGAACTTATTGAGATCACCTATTAAACCTATTGAGCAAAATCAGCATACAGCGAACATTGTACGGCATCGACCTACAAGACTGTTCATCATCTTGGGCGGCTTTTTTGTGACCAACGCCTTGGTCGCAGAATTTATCGGTGTTAAAATATTTTCATTGGAGGGCACCTTAGGAATTAGCCCGATGAACATCAATCTTTTTGGGCAAAAAGGCGCTTTGCAATTTTCAGCTGGCGTATTGCTTTGGCCTATTGTGTTTGTCGCCAGCGATATCATCAATGAATTCTATGGGCGAAAAGGGGTTCGTTTGCTTTCCTATCTTACCATTGGGTTGATTTCCTATTCTTTTATGATGGTTTTTGCGGCCATCCAATTAGCGCCTGCTGATTGGTGGCTGGTGCAGAATGTAAAGATGGGCGTGCCTAACATGCAAAGTGCATTCAGTGTCATTTTAGGTCAAGGATTGCTAATTATCATTGGTTCCATTGTCGCATTTTTGTTGGGGCAGATCATTGATGTCGTGATTTTTCACCGCATCAAAAAAAGAACTGGAGAAAAATACATTTGGCTAAGAGCTACCGGATCTACTTTGGTTTCCCAGTTGATTGACAGCTTGGTGGTACTGTACATTGCTTTTAAATTAGGTCCAGAAATCGCTAAAAATGTTGCGCCTTGGAGCTGGGGACAGTTACTGGCCATAGCTACGGTGAATTATACCTACAAATTTTTGATGGCCATTGCCCTTACTCCCGTGATCTACGCTGTTCATCATAGCATCGAATCTTATCTGGGGCCGGAAGAAGCGGAACGCATGAAACAAGAAGCTGCCAAGTAAAGAACCCGCATTCAAAGACCAGAAATTCTTGACAAATTTCGTAACGTTGCAGTGGCGCGAAGCATTAAGAATGATCTCCAAAAAAAACTACCATTTTTGACTCATTCCCAACGCGTTGAACTATTTTTTCACACACCCACTGCAAACCATGCAAGAAACACATCAAATCACGGATACTCTGCTTATGGTACGTCCGGCGAATTTTGGATTCAATGAAGAAACTGCCGCAAGCAATGCTTTTCAGATCAACGATCAAAGCTTAAGCAATCCTGAAATTCAAGCTAAAGCGCTAGTGGAGTTTGATGCTTTAGTTGGGAAATTGCGCGATGCTGGAATTCAAGTTTTGGTAGTTGAAGATACCGCTGATCCATTCACTCCCGATGCCATTTTTCCCAATAACTGGGTCACTTTTCATGAAGATGGCACCGTAATGACTTATCCCATGTGCGCGACCAAGCGCAGGTTGGAGCGCCGCGAGGACATTTTGGAGCTGATCAACAAGAAATACAGCATAACCCAACGCTACGAATTGGAAGCTTATGAAGCGGACAATATGTTCTTGGAAGGTACAGGGAGTATGATTTTGGATCGCGAAAACAAAATCGCTTACGCTTGTCTAAGTCCCCGCACTGATCTTACTGTTTTAGACGAATTTTGTGAGATTAGAGGTTATGAGCCGCTTACGTTTTTAGCCGTTGATCAACAAGGACTGGAGATATACCATACCAATGTGATGATGGCACTGGGTGCTACTTTTGTGGTTATTGCCTTGGATACTGTGCAGAATCAAGAGGAAAAGGAGCGGCTGGAGGAGAAATTTGCCGAAACCGGAAAAGAGATCATTTTAATCAGCATCAAGCAAATGTTGTCCTTTGCTGGTAACATGCTCCAAGTAGGTAATGCCGAGGGCAAAACGTTTTTGGTCATGTCAGAACAAGCTTTTCAATCACTTACCCCTACCCAAATAGCGCAGATTGAAAAGCATACTACAATTATTCACAGTGACATTCCCACCATTGAAAAATACGGCGGAGGGAGTGTACGCTGCATGATGGCCGAGGTGTTTCACGCGTAATGCCATATAAAAAAAGCGGGGTTTGCCTCCTGGCAAACCCCGCTCAACCAATCGAACTGAAAATCGATTAGTTGAAAATATAACGAAGACCAAGCTGTGCCTGCCAAACGTTGTTTACGTTGATTGCTTTTACAAAAGAATCTTTCAACAGTTCTGTAGAGCCATTGATCACCTGGGTAGCCA
This sequence comes from Chitinophagales bacterium, assembly GCA_038240665.1. GTDB lineage: Bacteria > Bacteroidota > Bacteroidia > Chitinophagales > Saprospiraceae > Haliscomenobacter. The sequence goes on from JBBRGN010000016.1 coordinate 22,030, forward strand.
AACGGTAAGTAGGCGTACCGGCAGTGGCTGCGTTGTTGTTCGCAATGGTCAATGGGTTGGTAGTAGTTGTCGCATTAGCAACACCCCACTTGTTGCTCAACAGGTTACCTACGTTCAAGATATCCGCTCTCAACTGGATGGTGTTTTTGCTTTCACCCACTTTGATGTAGAATTCCTGGATAAAGGTAAAGTCCAAACGAGTCAACCATGGGAAATAACCGCCGTTGCGCTCAGCATACTGACCACGACGATTCTTCAAGTAAGAGTTGTTGTCGATGAAGGCATCATATGCTGCTGCTTGCTGATCCGGAGTGAAGGTTTTAGCAGTAGCGCCAGAACCTACTGTCAACGGAGCAAAAGTCAAATCAGAACCTTTATTGGGAACGAAGATCAAGTCGTTGTTTTGACCGTCAGCGTTTAAGTCGTTGCCATAAGTATAAGATAATTTAGATCCGCTAGCAGCAACCATACCCAAGGTAAATTCTGTAGCGCCGCCAAATTTACCGCCATAGTTCAAACGGTAGTTTACATAACTTACGACACGGTTGCGAAGATCGTTATCCGAGTAAGCAGTAGTCAAGTAGTTCTGACCAAAAATCGTAGGCATGTTGGCTTGTACCGTACTACCTACAGATTGCAAGTCTCTTGCTTGGCCATAAGTGTAACCAATCAAGCCACCAAAGCCTTTAATGGCACGTTTTTCCAACTTAGCAGTCAGAGAGTAAGAATAACCTTTCTTGGTATTGGTCAATACGAAAGAGTTGGAGATCGTTGGGTTGATGAAACGAGCTACGGATACGGTGTTAGCTGCGCCAGTACCAGTGCTTACTACGCCTGAAGCTGGGAAACGATTACGTGCATCTGCTCCACTAAACTGAGTGGTAGGTCCTTTCAAGTTAGCATCAATGTAACGCAACGCCTGAATGTTTTGATTGAAGAGACCTTCGATGGTACCGATAAGGCCCCAAGGCAATCTTTGATCAATCGCCAAGTTGGTCTTCCAAATGACCGGATATTTCAAGTTCTGATCCGTAGCGTTAATTACGTAAGGAGGCAACTTGGTGATGTCCGTGCTGGTTGGTTTGAAACGTGATGGATCGGTAGTAAACGGATAAGCAGTGGTGTTGGTTACGTTGACCAAAGCTGTATTTACACCGTTGTTACCCAACTGGTTAGAAACCAATACTTGTGGGATACGAGATACAAACAATCCCGTACCACCGCGAAGCTGCGTTTTGCGATCTTCAGTTACCGCCAGGTTAAAGCCCAAACGTGGAGAAAGCAACAAGCGTGTAGTTGGGAAAGCTCCGGTATTGATTTTTAGGTCTTTGCCATTTTCGTCTTTGAAGGTCAAACCAGCAACTACGGGGTTAGCAAAATCGACTGCTGTACCGTTGTCGTATTGGAATACGTCAGCGCGCAAGCCCAAAGTCAATTTGAATTGCTTGCTAACTTGGAATTCGTCCTGAACATAAGCCGTGTAAGTTGACACTTTCAATACCTGTAATGGATCGATACCGCCTGGCAACAAAGAGTAGCGCAAGTTGTAACGGGCTACAGATACTGGAGAAACCGCATTTGTAGGGTCGTTTTTAAACTGCAAAGCTGCTTTTTTGAAATCGTCGATGGAGTTGTAAACATATACACCATTTGAAGAAGGGAAGAATACGTTGTTTGACTTGAAGTATTCATAACCTACACCCAAAGTCAAATAATGTTTCTTCAAAGAGATGTTGTAGTTGTTGATTATATTCAACGTGCTGTAGTTCAACTTATTACCAGGAGTAAATGGGTCGAAACCGATAGAAGTATACGTAGTGCCGCTATTCAAGATATCAACAGAAGGGAAGATATCAGTTTTGTAAGTACGGTCTTCAATCTGCTTGTTGAACGTAGCAATGAAGTTGTTTGACGTCCTTTTACCCAAAATTGAGTTCAATTCAAAGGCTACCGAACGGGTATTATCAGCGATGATATAGCCCGTATTCTGTGGAGAAAGCGCCAAAGAAGTATTGGTACGGTTACCGTTACCGGCCGTGTTGCTACTGCTGGAGTTGCTGATGATTTGATCAGAAGATGAATTGTGCAAAGAATAACGGAGAGAAGCTTTGTGTTTTGCACTGATGTTGTAGTCCAAACGTACAATGGCTTTCTTACTGGTGATCTCGTTGTTGAAGTTATCCAAGGTACCCAAGTTACGGTTGAAGTTGGTTACTAGGAAGCTATTCAAATCATCCAAATCAGCTCCCGTTACACGAGATACGTTACCTGTTGCTCCCGGACGGTTAGCAACCCAATCCAAAGCAGGAGTAGAGCTTTTGAACTGCTCGGCATTGATAAAGAAAAACAATTTGTTCTTGATGATCGGGCCGCCGATACGGAAACCAGAAGTTTTTTCATTGATGTTCACTGGAGGAAGATCTTTGCCATCGGCTTTCTTACCTACCAAGCTATTTCCACGTTCCAAACCGTAAACAGATCCGCTGAATTTGTTGGTACCAGAACGCGTAATAGCGTTGATGGAAGCACCAGCAAAACCGGACTGCGTAACGTCAAACGGAGCAATGTTTACCTGAATTTCGTCCAAGGCATCCAAAGAAATTGGCGTAGTACCTGTACGGCCACCAGCTTGAGCCGAACCACCCAAACCAAAACCGTTATTGAACACCGAACCGTCAACGGTAAAGTTGTTGAAACGGCTGTCCTGACCAGCGAATGAACGACCATTACTGTAAGCGTTGTACTTGGTAATGTCGTTGATAGAACGACCGATGGTTGGCAAAGTGTTGATTGCTCTAGAATCGAACTGAGCAGCTGCACCTGTCCGGTCACTCGACATGATGTCGTTGCGAGAATAGGTCACTACTGTTTCACCAAGCGTCAAGGCTTCTTCAGCCAATTTGAAGTCTTCGTTAGCTGCTGTACCCAAACTTAAGTAAATGTCATTTTTTACTTGTTCGGCATAGCCAGTATAAGTAACTGTAATTTTGTACGGACCACCAATACGCATACCCGGGATGCGAAAGCTACCGTCAAGGTCGGTAGAAGTGCCATACGTGGTTCCTGATGGAGTGTGAATAGCGACTACGTTAGCGCCGATCAATGATTCTCCTTTTGCATCAGTAATGATACCAGTAAGAGAGGAAGTAGTAACTTGCGCCAATGATAAAGTCTGGATGAAAGCCACCAGAATCAAAGTGCCAAGTACCTTTAACAGGCTAGCAATTTTCATAACCTAGAGTGATTTGTGAGTTAAGCAATAGATTTTTCAAAATCTTCTGCAAAACTAAATATCACTTGTTAAGCATCTATTAAATCTGCGTTAGATTTAAGGCTGAAAACACAACACAAACGATTGAATCGGAATATTTTGTGAAATTGAAATCCTATTGCTACAAAAAATAAATCGCTTTGTCATCAAAAAATCCCCATCTTGATTCTTTACTTGGAGTGAAAAAAGATACAAAATATGGCAAATAAAAAATTAACCTAAAATTAACCTACAAAATTAGGATAATTAAAAATCATTTTGTTTTGTTTGAAATTCGATTTTACTTACCTCAAAAACGCAGATTTACTAATCTTTCATACAATTAAGTAAGGTGATCGTAAAAAAATGGACTGCAAAAAAAATGGGCTTTTTGAGCCAGTATTCTTTTTTGAAGACCAAGGCGTGATCTTATTTAATGATCAATTGTTGACCAGCCAATATCCCTTCGTTTTTATCCAATCCGTTCAAGTTGCGAAGATAAGATGAAGTGTACCCATATGAAGCGGCTATCGATTCTAATGTCTCACCATATTTCACCAAATGCATGGTCTTAGGCGCATCAGCGCGCGAGGCACCAGAACGGTATTCATAGCTTGAAGGTTGAGCAGGATAATAACTTGGTTCGGTAGGTCGATAAGCGCCATAAGGATCCTCCAGTATCCCTTTTGAAGTAAATTGTGGATTGATTGGTGGTACCGTAGTTTCTACAACTGGCGTATTAGGAGCAGCTGTATACGGATAGGTTGAGGAGGGAGCCGAAGAATAGGGGTTTGGGCTATTATAAGAAGGGGCAGGGCTGTTGTAACCCTGGTTGTTATTGCCTTCGTAGTTGTTATTGTTGTATCCTGGTGGAGAAGGAACGGTGCCGTTGTTCCCATTATTAGGATTATAAGTTGGTGCAGGATCGGTATTTCTATGCGGCGGCGGACAGTCCGTAGTTTTTAGCAATTGCCCTGGGCGAATGTTGTCATAAGCATTCAAGCCATTCATGAACCGGAACCGCTCTTCAGAATACCCATACTGGCGCGCCAAATCAGCTAAAGATTCTCCCGGCGATACGGTATGTGTACCAGAAGTCGTCAACCAAGATTGTGTCGTAACCGGAGGGTTTATGGTGCTGTAGCTACCGGGGATTTGCTGGTTTGGAACATTAGGCGAATTCTGATAGGAAGGTTGAACTAAGTTTCCATCGGTTGGACTGAGGTAAAGAACGGTACCCACTCTAAGCTCGTCTGATTTTAAGCCATTCCAAGTTTTTATCTGATCAACGGTTACTGAAAATTGTCGCGAGAGTTTATACAATGTTTCTCCTTTCGCTACAGTATGGGTTTGCAACGCTGATTGAGGCGCGCCCCTTGAAGTGAACTCGTTTTGGTTTGAGCTATTAGGCAAATATGAACTGGTGGTTTTTGCAGGAGGAGTTGGGGATCCTTGACATAGTTGGGATAAGTAAGTAGTGGCATCGATGCCGTTTACCGTACGCAATTTGAAGGAAGTATTTACCAAGCTACTGGTTTCCTCAATTATCCCAACCGAAGGCACAACGTAGATGTCCAAATACCGATTGGGAGTAGATGGATTGGTTTGTCGAAATAGGTATCCAGGACAGACCCCATATGGTTGATCTTTTAAGTAATAGACCGAACCTCTTACATCGTTGCTGGACAAATCGCCTTGAGATTGTACCACATTTCCAGGCGTATAGTGAAAGCGAAAATTATTGGTGTTGGCAATGATCTCCCGACCGTCAGTTCGGTAGTAATATACAGTAGCTACTTGTGCAACCCGGTATTGGGTAGCCGTAAGTGGAGAAACGATAAAAACCTGATGAATCTTGCTATTTACTGTGTTGTACCAATCCCGAGTGATTTGCGAAGTTCGCAAAGTATTGCAATCCAATAAATTACCTGGTGAATAGGGTTGAATGGGCGCACTAGACTCAACACCAACACTCAAAAACAGCTTTTCGGTTTCGCTGACCTTAAGAACGTATACCACAATCTCATTTCCTTTTCGTGTTTCTGCATAGGCATATTCATAACGCTCCACGCAGGATGGATCAAATGCGAGATAATAATTGGCCGCGTCAATATTGGTAGCTAAGAAGAAAATAAAAAGAAGCAATAATAAATTTGGCGTTTTCATAGCAAATATTTTTTTAAGACTAGACACGATAAATAGCCCGAAATACAAAGACCCCTGCAATGTGCAAATTAATTTTTAAAATTACAATAAATAGAATATACAAAGAGCCTTGTTTCGAACGATTTAGCAATTTACGGCTAGGAAATAAAAAGGTTACAGATAGGCAATCAATCCAACATTACTAACCCTTTATTTACGGCAAAAAGAACCAATTCTGAACTTGAACTGAATCCTAATTTTTTCATTATATTTTTCTTATGGGTATAAACAGTGTGTGTACTTAAATTTAAGATCCCACCTATTTCTTTGGCTATCAATCCTTTTGCAGAATATTGTACAATTTCTATTTCTCGTTGACTCAAGGGAAGGGGAGCAAAAATTACTTCGGTTTCGCTTTTTGCAAAAGATTTTTCCAACAAAAAATCAATTACTCGGGTACAAAAAAACTTATTCCCTTTAGCTACGGCGCTTACTGCATCTACGATCTCATCTGTACCGCAAGTTTTAGTCACAAAACTAGGGATGCCCATCTCCAATATTTGAAAAATGTCTTTTTTGTCCGTATCCGAGCTCATCACCATCACCCGAGTCGCTGGATATTTTGTTTTTAGCAACTGTACCGTATTGGTTTGGAAACTGTCTTTTTGACTGTAATCAATGATCACAATGTCAACCTTTATTTGCGACAACAGATGCATCAACTGTATTTCGTTACAGGCTTCGCCAACGATTTCAAATTGCTCCTGATTGCTCAGCAACTGTCGCAGACCTAGACGGATCAGGTGCTGTTCATCGGCAAGGAGTATTGAAATTTTTTGCATGGTGGTTTTTTTCGCGGGTGATAATGCTTCCTAAGCAATATACACGCTGCTTCTAAAATTTAAAATCAACTTGACAATAACGCCTAATTATCGATTAAAACTTCAAAGTAGGATGGAAAGTTTAGCCATTAGGGGGATTAAGGTCTTTAAATTTATCTTTTGGTGCATACTCAGCGGGGGCATTCTCGTCTTTAAAACGTACTTTAAGCTTATACTTTCCATTAAAGGTTGAAATCATCGGTCCCATCATGGTATTGAGTACTTCTTTAGCATGTTCCTTAGCTTTGTCAAATGCGTCTCCCTCAACAGCTTCCCGCCGAAATTCTTCCCGCAAAAGATTAAAAGCCATGTTTAAATCACTTTCTTTAATTTCGCGAAGCCAGCCAATATCCAATTTATCCAATTTAGGATACACCTCATGGGACAGAATCACTGGTGGTGGCAGCGTCACGGTCACCAAACGAGCGGCACTATTGAGTTTGATGTCAAAATACTCATCCAATCGAAAGCCGATTTTCATGATGCTGATCGCTGAAATCTCAATATCGGTAGTCGAAACATTGACTCCCAAAACTTTGGTTTTAAGTGATTTTGTCAGCCCTTTTTTATCGCGAATCTCCAAGGTCGCCAATTCGGCGATGACTTTCTCCACTCTTTGTTGTAAAAGGCCGCGTGCCAATCCAAAGTCCTCAATATTTGCACGGTCTTCAAGTTTTTTCATAAACGGCGCCAAAGCCTCGCTCATGGCAATACCACAGGGGGTATCCACTTTTTTTCCTTTACCAAAAAAAGCACCATCACGCAATGGTATCAGGCTACCGATCACATTATTAACCAAGTAGCAGGTATATTTTGCGGCCACTTCGTACAGCACATCGGTAGCGCCGCGGAATTTGTTGTCGTACCAGGTTTGGTAAATGGTGCTGGTGGTATCCTTGATCATTAAAAAATCATCATAGTACAAATTCCGGAGGTAGGAATGGTGTTTGTCGTATTCTTTGGGCAATTTAGCCCGTATAGCCTGACTAAGCCCCATCCGGGTAGCCACATGGTTGAGGATCGACATGTTTAAGTCATACACCAGCTGATTGAACTCGCGGCGGTACCGTTTAGGATTGGTCAAGATGGCCAAAGCATCCCCTTCGTCAACATCAAAATTGAAGTCCGAAGGGATGTAATTCACTTGAATTTCTTTGGGTATGGTGGTAATCGGCCCTCCGCTTGAAGTGGGAAAGTACTTGATTCCGACCAATACAAAAAGCCCGAGTATAAGCACTAGGAGAATAATTTGGCCAATGCGTAAGCCTGACTGACCTTCTGGTTTTTTTTTGGACATGGGTAATCGATTCACTATTTTGAAATCTTAGTTGGGATGAAGCCCCAAACATTCCTTATTAAAATCAAAATTAATAACTTTACCGAAACCTTTAAACTATGCTTTTCCCAAACACTACACTTAATTGTCGTGGTCGGCTATTGGATCTCTCTCAACCAGTGGTCATGGGCATCCTCAATGTTACTCCAGATTCTTTTTTTGATGGTGGAAAATTCAACACCTTAACTGCTGCTTTGCAGCAAACTGAGCGCATGCTGGAGGAAGGAGCAGCTATTATTGATATCGGCGGGATGTCAACAAGACCCCAAGCGGAGCTGATCGATCCAGCCGAAGAGCAACGCCGGGTGCTTCCGGTCATCGAAAACATCCTTAAAACTTTTCCGGATACACTTATTTCTATCGACACCTTTTATGCCAGCACGGCAAAACTTGCTGCTGCTGCCGGAGCAAGCATCATCAATGATGTTTCCGCTGGTCGGATAGATCCCAACATGTATGCTGCTGTCGCTGATTTGGGGTTACCCTACGTACTCATGCATAGTCGAGGTACACCGCAAACCATGGCTAAGCTTACCGACTATACCGACGTAGTAACCGAAGTTCTGGATTTTTTTATTGCCGAAACGGGTAAATTACGTGCTTTGGGGGTTAAAGATGTAGTGCTTGACCCTGGATTTGGTTTTGCAAAAAAAATGGAGCAGAGTTATCTCTTGCTTAAATCAATGGAAGTTTTTAAAATATTGGACTGCCCCATTTTAGCAGGAGTTTCTCGAAAGTCGATGATCTACCGCTTATTGAATACCGATGCTGCCAATGCCTTGAATGGTGCTACCGCCTTGCACATGGTGGCACTACAAAATGGGGCCCGAATCTTACGCGTACACGATGTACTACCAGCAATGGAAGTCATTAAACTTTGGGAAACGCTCTACGTTGAAGCGTAATTTTGCCACCAACTATGCAAGAACAAATTACCGAAAAAAAGATCATCCGTATTGTGCTCCGCTATTTACGGGAGTACTATAAAAACTTTGATCGATACAGCGACATGGAAATCAGTTCGGATTTGCGTGGTGCTGGCGGTATTGTAGCCGACGGGTATTTGGCATTCAAAAAAAATGAAACGGAATTTTTCACCATCACTTTTGAAGCCACGGATTATTACAAACGCGATGAACTGCGCTTTCAAAGACTGCATTCTCTACAGCGAGCTGATGCGCTGGCTTGTGGCATGACTGCAACTACCGGACTCGGAATCTTTGGATATGCCATAAAGAGGCTTGATGTCATTGGGGATTATTTTTGGTTGAGCGTGATGGTTGCGGGCTTGATTGTCTTGTTGCTGTCCATTGTGTCTTACTGGCTACTCAATCCTTTGCGTCGGTACCGCTATATTTTTGCCATCCAGCAATTCAAGGCTTATTATGCAGATGACCAGTGGGTTGGCTATGGTAACGATGTTTTTAATGGTTACGAAGACCCTTTTTACCAAGAATTATATGACCAGTGCGTGTACAATGGATTTGGTTTGGTAGAGGTAGATCTGGAGGAAAGGGTTAGATTGCAGGTGGCTCCAGCGGTTAATGACCCCGAATTTTTGCTGTTGCGTAAAATTGTGCCCTTGTTTACCCAGAACGATTTTGCCAAACGCATTCAAAATCGTATTAAAAATCTAAATTGGCGCGACAAATGGATGCAATATTTTAAGCTCCTCCCTTTTCAAGAAGACCTCAATAACCTACGCCGCTTCCAACGCAGCGTCTATCACCAAATACTGATCTGTCTGGTGAATATTCTTTTTATCAGCATTATTTTTTATTCAGAACGCCAAAAACCATCCGTGATTTATGTGGATGAAAATCAATATCCTCAGAAAATGAACGAGTTAAGTGAAAAACTCCGCCCGTATCCTGAGCCATCTCTTGAATATCCAGAAACGCCTCCCGACACCTCAGAAATAGCACTGTTTCAAACCAATGTGCGCCCTTATATTGAAATGAAGGATTTTGGAATGCCCCAATCGCGGTTCAATAAGGAAGATGTATTGGTGTATTCACCCAATCGGTTTATTGTGTATCCCTGCCAACGCTTGTACGGATCCCTACACGAAAAATACATCGTGCGAATGGGAAAATTCGCCAGTTTAGATTTGGTAAAAAACCGTATTTCGAACTTGCGTCGAACGGGTATTTCGGTCAATGGCATGTGGGCGCAATGCTTTTTTCCTGACGAGTCTTATTACTTTCTTTATCTAGAAGATCTCTTTGCTACCTTTGAAGAAGCCCAGCAAGCGGCAAAAAAAACACAAAAATTGCTAGAAAAAAGCAATTTGAAATTAACGATTAGCATTTATAAACTTTAGCGCCTTAAATTCGCCTGCTCAAAAGAAGTATTTTATGCCCATTGTTGAACATTGCGATTACCGTCCGCCTTTATTTTTTCGAAATACTTACGTGAATACCATCTATCCGTCGCTTACCCGTAAAGTAGACGACTTGATCTACACTCGGGAGCGAATCGCTACGCCCGATGATGATTTTTTGGATTTGGATTGGGTCAAGCAAGGCAATGACCAACTCTTGATCGTATTACATGGTCTAGAGAGTAGTTCGGAGCGTAGTTACATCAAGGGGTTTATCCGGTGCTTTAAACTACATGCTTGGGATGGGTTAGGAATGAATTTTCGGGGTTGTAGTGGCGAGAACAACCGCGCTTTGCGGACTTATCACGTAGGGGAAACCAGCGATCTACATCTGGTATTGCAACATGTAATTCAGCTAAAACGCTACCGGAAAATTGCTTTAGCCGGTTTTAGCTTAGGTGGTAATGTGGTACTGAAATACTTAGGGGAGCAAGGAGACAAAATTTTTCCAGAAGTAAAAGCCGCAGTAGCACTTTCCGTTCCTTGTCATGTGCCCAGTGCAAATATTGAATTCAACCGTCCACACAATTACTTGTATTTACGGCGTTTTTTAAAAACACTGAATCAAAAAATGCATGAAAAAGCCGCGCAATGGCCCGGTGTTTTTGAAATAAAAAACCCCAAACCCCGCAGTTTTGACGAATTTGACGAAGCTTTTACCGCTCCAGTACATGGGTTTAAAAATGCCGAAGATTACTGGAAACGCAACAGCAGTCTCCAATTTATACCCAATATCAAAGTGCCAACGCTCTTGATCAACTCGCTTGATGACACTTTTCTGAGTTCACAGTGTTTCCCAATAGAGGAAGCGCTACAAATGTCGAATTTTTATTTAGAAATGCCCAAATGGGGCGGGCACTGTGGTTTTTATACCCCTGGCCCCGACAATATTTTCTGGAGTGAAAAACGTGC
>JBBRGN010000017.1:0-31486 GCA_038240665.1 Chitinophagales bacterium
TTTATCCGGCAAGCTTTTTTGACTTTTTTTTAAAAAATCTTTCGCTCTTCCTTATTAACTCTTTCGCTTTCTTCTAAAGCGGCGGCAAAGTTATACCAACCAATCCCCTTTTCCAAATCTTTTTAAATCTATTTTTTGGAAACTTGTTTTATTGGAGATATAGAAGGAATAAGCTATTCAACTTCGATTTTATTCGATGCTTTATAATTTACCTACCGATTTTGTCGACGCCAACTACTGCTACCACATTTTGGAAGCGGGCACAAATCTATAATCCTCGATTGATAAAACCAAACCTAGAGAAAAAATAATTGTTTAAAATCGGGCTAAAAACCACAGCTATCGACCGCCAGTTTTTAATTTTGATTGGGAAGACTAAGATATATACAATATTGTTTTCGCACAAGTGCTTTTAGCCAGTTTTTTATTTCAAAAACCTTGAAAATCGACCAATGGAACTTTTTTTTCTTTTGTATGCTTTATTTTAAATCTGCTCTGGATACTGTAAAAAAATGAAATTCCTTTTCTGGTTTGCTCGATCAGACTGCCAAGAAAATCTATTTTTGCATTTCTTTTAGTGTTGCTACGAGTTGGTACATACTTAATTGTATCTAAGCGCAACAACTCTATTTTGCAATCGTCCTTACTTAAACATAAGCACATCAATGAAAAAGTACAACTTTAGCGCTGGCCCGGCAATTCTTCCGGCCGAGGTGATCAAAGAAGCAGCCCAGGGCATTAATGATCTCAACGGTATTGGCCTTTCCGTGATGGAAATTTCACACCGGAGCAAAGAATTTGAGGCCATTAACAATGAAGCCGAGCAATTGGTCCGGGAGCTAATCCATCTAACCGATGATTATGGCGTGTTGTTTCTCTCTGGCGGTGCCAGCTCCCAGTTTTTCATGGCCCCCATGAACCTACTGAATGAAAATGAGACCGCCTGTTATGTGAATTCGGGCAGCTGGGCCGATAAAGCAATAAAAGAGGCTAAAAACTTTGGGAAGGTAAGCGTGGTAGGGTCTTCAAAAGAAGACAACTACACCTATATTACACATGATATTGAAGTACCTGGCACCGCTAAGTATTTGCACTTCACCAGCAATAACACCATTTTTGGAACGCAGTACCATACTTGGCCTAATGTAAGTGTTCCCATGGTATGTGACATGTCGTCAGATATTTTGAGCCGCCCAATTCCTTTTGAAAAATTTGGTCTTATTTATGGTGGTGCTCAAAAGAACATTGGCCCCGCTGGCGTAACATTGGTGATTGTCCGCAAGGACTTGTTGGGAAATGTAACCCGCACCCTTCCTTCGATGCTTGATTATCGGATTCATATTGAGAACAACAGCATGTACAATACACCGCCGGCATTTGCCATTTATGTATGCATGCTTACTTTGCGCTGGATAAAAGCTCAAGGCGGTTTGACCGCTATGGAACAACACAATCAAGTAAAAGGTAAGTTGTTTTATGATGAGCTGGATGCCAACCCGCTTTTCCATGGTTCAGTAACGGTAAAAGGTGACCGTTCTTTGATGAATCCTACTTTTTTAGCCGCTAATGAAACTTTAGACAAAGCTTTCAATGCGGAATGTGCAGCAGCAGGAATTGACGGCATCAAGGGTCACCGTTCAGTTGGTGGTTTTAGAGCGTCTATGTACAATGCTATGTCTTTGGAAGGCGTAAAGGTACTTACCGATCTGATGAAGGATTTTGCGCAACGCAAAGGATAAGACTTACATGAAGAAGGTTGAGAAATCATACATTGACATCGATGGCGAGCGTTGGCCGGTAAAAATTTACCGCGAACCCCGCTCGTCTTACCGTGCCAGCGTTGGTAAAGAATCTTTGATTCTCCGACTACCTTCCCGGCGATTTTTGTCGGACGAGCAGCCCGCTTGGTCTTGGTTCAAGGCATGGGTCGAAAAGCTTGTCCGACAAAACAGCGTCGCGCTTCAACACTTGCGGGTTCGCTTTTTTCAACATGGCGACGAAATTAAGGTTGGAAGCCGCTCTTATTTGCTCCGATTATTTTTGGAGCCGCGACAATCTCATGTGGCAAAATTGCAAACCGATGGCAGTATTTTAATAAAATTAGCCGATCATACTGCCCCTAAAGACAACCAACGTGCCATCAAATTGCTACTGGGAAAGGTAATTGGGAGGGATTTTTTACCTGGGGTGACTCAGCGGGTAAATGAGATCAATACGGCTCATTTTAAAATGCCCATCAAAGGAGTCAAATTAAAACAAAATTTCTCTAATTGGGGCAGCTGTTCTCGTCATGGCAACATCAACCTCTCCACACGGTTGCTTTTTGCTCCACAACCAGTAATCGATTATGTGATTATCCATGAGCTAGCACACTTACTCGAATTCAACCATTCGGATCGTTTTTGGGAAATAGTGGGCAAAGTAATGCCTGATTACGAGAAAAAAGAGCGGTGGTTAAAGGATAACTTCCACGCCTGCGATTTTAATCCGGTTACAAAGGATTGAAAAAATATTAAAGTCAAAAAAAATACCGGATAAACAAATCGCTTGCTTACCCGGTATCTTTTATGTCAACTTAGAGTGCTTATTCTGCTACTACTTCAAAGGTCACCTTAGCAGGCACTTCTTTGTGGAGCAAAATATCAGCCACATAAGTTCCTAGATCTTTGATATCGTCAGGAAGGTGAATTTTCCTCCGTTCGATGTCAATATCCAATTGTTCTTTGATGGCAGCTGCGATTTGAACGTTGGTAACACTACCAAAGATCTTACCACTAGTACCTGCCTTGGCGCCAATCTTAATGGTTTGGCTAGCCAATTGAGTAGCTAAAGCTTGGTATTCAGACAAACGAGCAGCTTCAGTTTCAGCTTCTTGTCGCATGATATCATCAAGCTGAGCCAGATTGGTCTTATTTGCTATTTTAGCTAGACCTTGAGGGATCAAGAAATTGCGTCCATAACCATCTTTTACGGTAACAATTTCAAAGCGATCCCCTACTTTTTCTATATCCTTGAGCAAAATTAGTTGCATGGCTAAAAGAAAATTAAAAAGGATTACGAAAAAGGATTATTTCAGCAAGTCGGTAACGTAAGGCAAAAGAGCCAAGTGACGCGCACGCTTAACAGCAGTTGCCACTTTACGTTGGTATTTCAAAGAGTTACCCGTGATCCGACGAGGTAAAATTTTACCCTGTTCATTTACAAATTGCAGCAGAAAATCGCCGTCTTTGTAATCGATGTACTTAATCCCGAATTTGCGAAAACGGCAATACTTTTTGCGGTTTTGGCCAATCTTTGGATTGCTCAGGAATTTGATGTCGTCTTTATTTGCCATCTTGATGTTTCTCCTTTAAGCGGTTAAGAATTTTCACCCTCATTCTTCTCTACAGGTGCAGCGGCTACTGCTGGCTGCTCCTCGCGAGGCGGACGAGGACGGTCGTCACGGCGACGGTCATCACGGCGATCATTACGATCATCGCGGCGCTCTACCGGTGCAACTTTTTTCTTGATGGTACCAATAAGGCCTTGACGTTTGTCATCATTGTACTTAATGCCATAACGATCGAGTTTGACCGTTAGAAAGCGCATGATGCGCTCGTCGCGGCGCAGTGCAAGCTCTACTTCGGCAATTACATCGCCAGAAGGAACTTGGAATTCATAACAAAAATAGACCCCAGAGTGACGCTTGTTTACAGAGTAAGCAAGCTGGCGTAAGCCCAGCTCATACATGTGTACGATCGTGCAGTTTTTGTTCTTCAGCAGATCTACGTATGTCTGAGCTGTCGATTTGATTTCTTCACCCGACAGCACGGGGTCAACAATGAAGGTAACTTCATAGTTTTTCATGGATCAGACATATTTTGGTTAAATAAAAATTGGCTGCAAAAGTAAAGCGGATCTTCGAATAAACCAAACGATTACTTTAATTAATCTGAAAGTTTACGGTCATTGGCTGAAACCTAGCAAAATCGGCGCTTTTTTCCTTTAATGAACTTCACCTTTAAGACAAAAAAGGATTGAAAATCACCATTCAGCGATTTTCAATCCTTTTTTGAAGTAAAAGATTGTACCTCTTCTCAATCGCTACTGGCGAATGGAAACAATCATGCGGTGATCATAATCCCCTCGGATAATCGGTGATTGTTGATTGCCGGTATAAGTACGCACATTCTGGTATACAAACTCAAACAACTCCTGAATGGTCACAATTTTATCGTTATTGGTATCGCCTTCTCCTTTTAAGCCGCGAATCAGGAAGTGGCTAAAGACCCCTTGCCGCAAACCGCTAGCCTCCAAAGAAGTCTCCTCAGACTTTGAAGACATGATCAGGGCTGTTCCTGCTTGAGCTTGAGCCAAGGCACTGTAAAATCCAGCAATGGTATTTGAATTTGCTTCGGTACTTCTAGTTGAGAGCATGCTTCCTGAATGACAAGCGTCGGCAATACAAAGTTTGTATTTTGCTTTGCACTGTCGCAACAGCCCATTGATGTCTTCATGAAAAAGCTTATTGTTTAAGCCATCATAATCAATGGGTAAAAAAGCGCCAGTAATACCGTGACCTGAAAAATACAGCATTACCAAATCATTTGGACTTGCCTTAAAAAAAACTTCGCGTATGGCTGCAAGGATGTTTTGTTTGGTTGCAGCCTCATCAACCAGGACCTTGATTTGTTCATCGGCAACTGCTCCTCCTTCGGGGCTTTTCAAAAAAGCATAGATGCGATAGGCGTCATCATCGGTATACCGAAGTACGGGCATGTGTTTATAATTGGCGACGCCGATGATCACCGACCAAATTTTCACATCCGGAACGGTAGTAGCGGCAACAGGAGTCCGATTATTGGCAGGGTTTTCCAAAACAGCGCTTTGTACAAAACGCCCATATTCCCAATATCCGCTTACGTTGCGACCGTTGGCAGAATACATGGTTCCACGACCATGGAGATTGCCTTCTTTGAGGAAACCTTCATATCGATCTTGGTTGGCGTAAAGTATTACACCTTGCCCATGTGGCAGTCCATCTTTGAAGGATCCATTGTACCTGTCTGCAGAGGCATAGAGATAGACCCCTGAACCATTTTCACAATCGCCTTCAATACATCCGGGGTCGGTCAGGAGCGGCAAATCATCGAGTTTACCGGAAGGAACTGGGGAGGAATTATTGGCCAAAGCCCCTTTATTCCACACTCCCGTACGTTTAGTTCCGTCATTGTAAGTCCAGGTACCCATTCCATCGGGCAGGTCATTCAACCAACGGCCTTCGTATTGATCTTTGGCATAGTAAGCCACGCCAAAGCCATTCCGTTTGTTGCTTTTAAATTCCCCGTTGTAAATGGTGCCATCTGGATAAACAAAAAAACCGTTTCCTGAATTGCAATCCCCAGAAAGACAACCGGTTTTGACTTTTACCGATGACCCGTCTGGGCGCAATACTAAATTTGGATTGGATCTAGCAAGGATGCCTTTTTTCCAAGTACCTTTTTCTACTTTACCAGAGCTGGAGGTTCGAATCCCCTCTCCATCGAGCAAATCGCTTGCCCAAAAACCTTCATACTGGGCGCCGTCGGTAAAAAAACAGTAGCCAAATCCTTGACGGGAGGCTTTAACAAATTCACCAACATAACGCGCTCCGCTAGGGTAAAGCATTACGCCAATTCCGTTGACACAATTGCCTGAAATGCATTGTGCAAAAATAGAATTGGCTACAAATAACGATAAAATCAATACAATAGTTACTGGCTTCTTCATGGTATTATAAGTGTTACAGCTTTTCCTGCCTAGGGTTCCTTGGTTCTTGAAGGGTAGATGATTTGGTCAATTATTACATCTAGAACGCTGTACACTACACCCAATAAAATCGAACCTGAACCTAAATATCTGCTACTATCATCTAACTAAGGCAAACGGCATTTTATCATCAAAGTTACCGATTAGAATAGGAGTTTGTGCATTCGCGGTATAAAGGCGAACATTACGAAATACATAGTCGAACTCTTCTTTTACGGTAACAATGCCGTCTGAGTTGCGGTCAGCGGGGCCTCTAATTCCTTTAATTAAGTAATGACTAAAAATGCCGGAGCGTAATCCATTGTCCTCCAAAGAATACTCTTGACTTTTTGAAGAAAGTAAAATTGCCATCCCACCTTTAGTATTGGCAAATGCTTGATAGTATTTCTCCAGCAGTAGTGTCAAGGATCCTTCGCGTGCTTCAGCGAAGGTACCGGCATGACAAGCATCGGCCACTACTATCTTATGTTTAGCTCGAGAAGATTCTATAATATTGCGGATTTCCTCATGTTTCAGCAAGTTATTGTACCCATCATAATCGATCGGTAAAAAAGCGCCGGGAATACCATGCCCGGAAAAATAAAAGAAAACCACATCGTTGTCATCAGCCTGCTGGAAGGTGTTGTTCATCGCAGATAATATGCCGTTATGCGTAGCATCTTCATCAATCAACAAGCGCATTTGGCTTTCGGGCAGTGCTCCGCCATCCGGGCTTTTTAGAAAAGCGTAGATGTGATAAGCATCATCATCCGAGTAATGCAAAGTAGGCATGTTGACATACTGCGCTGCGCCAACGATAACTGCCCATATTTTTACATCCTTGCTTGCCGTTACTGGTCTAGGATTTGCGACAACTGGTGGCTGTTTTTCCTCTAAAAAAGTGGTTATTGGTTTCCCATTATCCCAAATAGCGCTCATGATGTGCCCATCGGCATAATACATGATCCCTCGACCATGAGGATTGCTTTTGCGCCACGCTCCGATGTAATAATCGCCGTTGGGGTAAAAGGTTTTTCCCTGTCCCTCAGGAAGCCCGTTTAAAAATTGTCCTTCATAGCGGGCATTGTTGCGGTAAACGTATTGCCCCGTTCCTGCGTCGCAAAATTCCACGTTGCAATTGCGCAAAGCCTCGGTGTCTTTAGATTGAGGAATTTTATTTTGCTCCACTTGCAAGGCGTTGACGCCTACAAATTGATTTTTTTCCCAGTACCCATTTTGAGCAATTCCTTCTTTTGAAGTGAAATTTCCTAAGCCGCTGCGTTGGTTAGCTTTCCATTTTCCTTGGTATTTCGAACCATCCGGGTAATAAAAAATACCATCCCCTTCAAATTTTCCATCTACAAAATACCCTTCAAACCGACCCTGGTTGTTCATTATAAGTATTCCTTTGCCTTGGGGTTTGTTGGCTTGCCAAGTCCCCTCATAAGAATTACTGTTGGCGTAAGTCATTTTACCTTTGCCCTGAATATAGTTCTGTTGGAACTCGCCGAAGTATTCATCACCAGACTTGAATCGGAGTCGACCCTTTCCTTGACGTACTTGATTGCTCCATTCACCGCTATAAAGGTCACCATTGGCGAAAAACAACGCGCCTAGGCCATTAATTTTGCCCGCTAAAAATTGCCCTTCATAACGTGCGCCATCTGGAAAGAGGCATTCCCCATATCCTTCGTAGCAGTCGCCCTTGATGCATCTCCATTGGCCAAACAACAATTGGCTGGTAATCAAAAAAATAACTACTCCACCAGATAATGCCTTCATACTAAATCACGTTTTTCTTAAATATCTATTTCTGACATTATAATTAAGAACTCATTCAAAGGTTTTGAACATTTAGTTTCAAATTCTATTTCACTCGATTTTAAATTTTTTCACCGAATTATTACATTCAGCTTTAAAATTTGCCTTGACTAAAATTAAATTTTGCGGATTTGACCTCAGACTAAATTTTCGAACAAGTTCTAAAGGCGTAAGTTTTTGTTGTCGATAAATCGGTTTTTTGCTCATATATGGAGAATACAAATTTATTAACCCTAAAAATCATCCCCATATTGCACATTACTTTCCTTTTAGTAAAAATTTAGGGAGTTTATAAGGGAATCATTAATTTTGCTTAACAATAACCAAAAAATTATGCGTAACACGATTATTTTGATTGCATTCGCCCTAGTTGGGATGATCTGGGGCTGTAACAGCTCCAAAAGCAGTTTATCAGCAAATAAGCCTTCAACTGCTGATGGCAAGCATTTTGGAGAAAAAATTTCAGCAGACCAAGCGATGGCCTATGACGACCTAATCAAAACCCTCCAAGGGAAGGATTCATTAGAAGCAAAGGTATTGGGCACGGTAGAAGACGTATGCCAGATGAAAGGATGTTGGATGAACCTCGTTTCTACACGTCCAGAACAACCAGCGCTATTTGTCCAATTTAAAGATTATGGGTTTTTCATGCCTAAAGACATCTCCGGGCGGAAGGTCGTGATACAAGGGTATGCTTACCGTTCAGTTACTTCGGTGGAGCAACTTCGTCACTATGCCGAAGATGCTGGAAAGTCTCCGGTTGAAATACAAGCCATTACCAAACCAAAGGAAGAATTAAAGTTTTTAGCATCAGGAGTCCTTTTACTGGATTAATTTTGAGATTAAGAATTTGTACATTATATTGTTGGACAAAAAAAAATACCGCAGTAGGGAATGAATTACCATGCAGCTAAGGCATTTATATTGGATAAGCTTGCCCGAGAACTCTCGGAAAAGCTTACTTACCATGGTCTTCACCATACTTTGGATGTACTCAAAGCAACCAAAGACCTCTGTATAAAAGAAACGGTAACTCCTCAGCAAGCCATTTTGTTAAAAACTGCCGCATTGTTCCACGATTCAGGTTTTACGATCAGCAACAAAGACCATGAAGAATTAGGTTGTAAAATTGCTCGAAGTTTTCTTCCACAATACAATTACTCCAATGAAGACATTGAGCAAATTTGTGGTATGATTATGGCTACGAAAATCCCGCAAAGCCCACAGAATTATTTGGAGTCCATCCTGTGTGATGCTGATTTAGATTATTTGGGAAGAGAGGATTTTTATCAGATTGGCAATACGCTTTTTGAGGAACTCAAAGCTTATGAAATCCTCAATAACTTTGAATCTTGGAATCGACTTCAAGTCAATTTTTTGGAAAAGCATACTTTTTTTACCTTAACTAGCCGAAATCGACGCAATCCTCAAAAAAGGCTTTATCTCTATGAATTAAAAGCCTTGGTAGCAACTTATGAGGATTAGTACCGCTAGGAATGATTCAATCCTAATTTTTTTACAAAAAAATTTGTTCTCAGGCAGCGGAATCTAAACGGCCACCGTTAGGTAGGAAAATGAGGAATGCTTTAAGATGTACAGGTGTTTTTGAGCATTCACGATTCGAGTAAAGAGAGGCTAATTTTTCATGATACGAATGGCAAAGAAACAAGCGCTCCGCTTTTCTATTTTCTTGCTTTATCGATTGAAACTATCCAGCTCATTTACTATCCGAATCAACTTCCCAAGACTAAATTGATTTGCTACAATTTCTCACACACTAGTTTATTTTACACTCACTAGAAACTATTTACGATCTCTGTTTTTTTTGAGATAAGTATTATCATGCAAAAAGGCCTAATCATTTCACATGATTGGGCCTTTTTTTGGAGGAAAAAGCTTTAGCTGCGATGAAGAATATAAAAAACATCGAGATAAAGACTTAACCTATCTCGATGCCTAACAACGTTTTATTTCTACAGCGTTCTAACCAAAAACTAATGTAAAGCTAGCAAAATTGCATCCGAAATGCAATGAAATTTAAAAATTAAATTCAAACTAGGTGTATTTGAATCAGCAGTAGGTTAGATTAAAGTAATCGTAATAATCGTGGCCGCGAAAAAGCAAGAACCACAAGAGTGAATTCAGTTTTAAAGCGTTCTAACTAAGATATTTAAAAACCCAAGATCGCTAATCACAAGGGGGGTATAGCAGCGGCGATCAAGCTATGGGCTGCAAAAAAAACTACACCTTACAATGCTTTGCTTGAGCAGCTCCTGTTTTGAAAGCATAACAATAACGCCCAAATAAAATTGTCCTTCATTTGGTTTCGATACGGTTCCGATCCAAGATCAACAAGTTAGATTATGCTCCAATAGGGGGCGAAAGACAGAGCTTATTCCAACCCTAAAGGGGGTCTGAACTAGCGCACGTCATGTATTCGCTGCGCAATCGGAGGAAAATCCAAGCTGTTCTCTTTGAATCCGAGCCGAAGAAGTATGCACTATAGAGGACTCATCCTCAAGCACATTTATGATATCGCCCCTAAAGGCTTTAGTAACTTCACGATTAAGAACGGTTACATCCCAAGGATGTCGCCATTTTGAATATTGTTAGTTGTGGTTGGTTCTCCGCCAAATATTTCATAAGAAGCAAAAGTACCATTGAAAAAGATTGCTAGACAGGTCAATAAGAGTTCCATAGTTGCTTTGTTTTGTTGATACAAATTTAAAGCAGTGGGAAACAGAAAGCCTTATCTCCAAGTCCAGTTGAAAAACATAAGAGTTTATAGTGTTTGTCTCAATTTTATATATTTATTTAGCTGACAAGCAATTTAATGGATTTTAAACTACTTGCTATTTAGAACAAATGCAACCAAGACATTATCAATCAACTGATTATGAAAAATTTGATGATCCTAGTTGAATTCTTAAGCAAAAACCGGATCAAGCACATCGAGGCATTGGGTCCGGAAACGATGCTACAAGAGTTTTATGATGGTTTATGTAGCGGAAAATTTGTGGACGATAAAACGGCCATGCATCACTTTTACCCAACATCTGATAAGCATCAGCTCCCTTACTACAATCGCCTCAAACGAAGGCTGCGCGATCGACTCATCAACCTGCTGTTTTTGGTGGATTTCAACCAAGCTCAGTACAGCTCTCAACAGACCGCCTATTACACTTGTCATCGCAACCTTGCAGCCGTGAAAACCATGCTTGGCCGCTACATGCGCGAACCGGCAGTAGAACTCGCCAAGCAAACCATCAAAATTGCAATCGAGTATGAGTTTTCCGATATTGTTTTTCATCTGGCACGAGACCTGCAATTTCACCATGCCACCATTGAGATCAACAAAAAAAAATATTCCTACTATCAGCAATTGGTTGAAGAACACTCTGCATTGCAATTAGCGGAAGTAAAGGCCGAAAACTACCATGCTGAGGTATCCAACTACGTCCAACAGTCTCGCTTCTTACCCATTGGTATCCTGGACAAAGTAATTGCTTATGCGGATGAATTAAGAACATACATCCTTAAGATGCAATCCTACAAACTCAATTTACTTGCCTACAATTTATTCGCCATTCGCTACGAAATTGAAAACGATATCGAGAATACCATTCGAGTTTGTCGCGAAGCGCTGTCTTTTTTTGAAAAAAAAAATCAGGTTGGGCTTGGCGTCCGTCATACTTTTCTGAGTAAACTCATCGGATCTTTGATCAGAATAAAGGAATTCGAAGAAGCTGAACTTACCATCAATGAAAACATTTTGTATTTCGAGTCTGGCACCGTAAACCATTACTTTCTTATTGAGTACCACTTGATCCTATGTTTTCACACCAAAGCCTACCAGAAAGGTTACGCTTTGTACCTAAAATCAACAACCGATCCTCAATCAGATCGATACCCCCCATTTGTCAAAGAACATTTGCAAGTATTCGGCGCTATCTTTCAGTACCTCTACTTATTTAATGCAGTTGAAATCCCGTCGGAAACTGCTAAAAATTTTCGTATATCCAGGTTTCTTAATGCCATGCCAAATTATGAGAAAGACAAACGCGGCATCAACATTACAATCTTGGTTCTCCAAGTTCTATTTGCTCTAAAGCAAAAAAAATACTCGGCAATCATTGATCAGGTAGATGCGCTAAACATCTACAACTATCGCCATCTACGCAACGATGAAACCTATCGCAGCAATTGTTTCATCAGAATACTGCTACAATTACCTCGGTCAGATTTCAACAAAATGGCTTTTTTGCGTCATTCTGATGTTTTCTACCAAAAACTGCTCGCCATGCCCATTCACAAAGCCAAACAGGGCAACGAGTCAGAAATTATACCTTATGAAACCTTGTACGAGTTCGTATTGGACAGTCTCTAGCATAACCATAAGCCCAAAAGCTCTTTCGCAAAAAGGTTTTATGGGCGCTCAAAAGAGACTCATTTGGCTGGTGCCGCTTGAGCCCTTTTGAGCAAAAATTCATCTACCCCATATAAAAGTATTTCAAAAATATGCGTTCATTTAATGTTACACAATAACAAGGATTTAAGCAATAAAACAAGTCAGATTTTGTGTTAAATTATATTATTTTTACTTAAATATTTCATTTACAAGTTTTTATACTCATAAAGACTCTCTCAAAAGAGCAATTTCTTAAATTAAGAACCCTACCATAACTTAGAAATTCCAAGTATTTTGTTTCTCAACCTGATCTAAGTAATGAGCCTTAAAGGGATTCAAAAATCTTTTGGCGCTGTGAGATGCAAAATCAGCTGCTAAGTCTGGCAATACCGAGACTAACTTGGTTTTAGTCCTAAGCATTATTTAGCCTTGTGAAACAAAAGTAAAGAGATGCCAAGTCTATAACTGCATCAATAGGATTGTAAATAAAACACTAATTTTAAATTTATATTTTTAATTTTTTTTATTCAACTAATTATAAATCAATTATTTAAATTTTAAATTCTTTCTTTAAAAAACAATTGTATTTTATGAAAGTGTTCTAATTTTTCGGATATCGCCAAAGAAAATTGCTGCTGACTCCTTCGAAATTGTAGATTAGCGATTCTCTGATACCAATCTCCTTGACCCTTAAAGCCTCAAGACATTATTGCCAAACCATAATCTCCTTAAAACAACAAAAGCCCTGTACATCAATCAGACATACAGGGCTTTGTAATAAAAGTAGCTGTGAGGGAAGGATTCGAACCTCCACAGGGCGGTTAGCCATGGCACAAGAAGAGAGAGCTGGTGGTCAACCCCTGGGCGCTTGCGCGTCCTATGCTACGTTTGTCCCGTGACCCCTACCCCCGAGACAAGAGGGCATGGCTGCCAAAGTTTCATCACCTCACAAGTTTGAATTTATCAGCTAGAATACGTTTCTTTGCCACGCTTTCCAGCTTTGAGTACTTTAACTCAATAAGGCAAAGTTAACAATAGTATTCATTTTGTGCAAATTTTTCAATAAAATTCTCAATTTATTATTGATACCTTAAAAATACAAGCATTTCTTTGCTTTATTTTCAAGCCTTCCTATATCCTAAACCTTCCTTTTTGCATAATTCTCAATCCTTACTTCTTAGCATTTGGTTGAACTTTTGCTTACTTTGCTCCCTCAACACCCTAAAATGTCAACTCGTCTTGTAATTTTATTCTTGCTGTTTACGACGGCAAGCTGTAAGCAGTCACCCAAGCACGTGGTGTTAGCCAAACCTCCCATGAAGCGTTTAGAGCTTATTGATGGCTTAAGTTTTGTAGCTCCACCCAGACCTTTCCCTGCCGATCCGATGGTGCCTATCCAGTCTATTGGCGCAGGGTGGATAGCTGTAATCCCCTATGCATTTACCAAGCCTAGCGTCCCGCAAGTGAGGTATAATGCCAATGGCGGGCAGTGGTGGGGAGAATGCCACGAAGGATGCCGGGCAACGATTAAAGCGGCTAAAGCAGCCGGGATCAAGGTCATGTTCAAACCCCAAGTTTTTGTACCTGGTAGATGGACGGGCGACTTAGACTTTGTCGATTCTACGGAATGGAAAAAATGGGAGATCGGATATGAAGCCTATATTCTGCCTTTAGTCGATATGGCTAGCGAGGAAAATGTAGCGCTTTTTTGCATTGGCACCGAATTTAAAATCAGTGCTACCAAGCGCCCTGAATTTTGGAACCAGCTGATTACTAAAATTCGTAGCAAGTACAGTGGAAAGCTTACTTATGCGGCCAATTGGAATGATTATGATGTGATCCCGTTTTGGGATCGCTTAGATTATATTGGCATCAATGCTTATTTCCCATTGAGTGCTGCCGCAACGCCTAGTAAAGAAGAACTCCTAAAAGCTTGGAAGCCCATGGTTGTGTCGATCGGCAAATTCGCAGACCAGCAGAAAAAACCGGTTCTTTTTACCGAATTTGGCTACCTCAGTGTAGATGGATGTGCTGATAAAACCTGGGAAATTGAAAAACGCATCAAAACTACTTCCATCAACCAAGAAGCACAGGCAATTGCCTTAGACGCACTTTTTGAAGCCTTTTGGTCCCAACCCTACTGGAAAGGGGGGTTCCTCTGGAAATGGTTCCCCAATATGCAAGGGCATGAAGGCTATCCGGAAAAAGATTATACTCCTCAAGGTAAATTGGGCGAGCAAGTACTCAAAAAATGGTACTTCAACACCCCTTAAGTAAGGATTGGCAATTGATAGGTCGCGATTTCACTGAAAAATGGGTAAAAAAACTATCTTGGCGCTCAAATAATGAAAAATACATGAAGATACGTCGCATCTTAAATCTATTGATCCCGGCGCTCATTGCTGTAGGCATCGATCGCCTCACTAAGAACTGGGCAGTAGCTACGCTGAAAGGACAGCCCGCCATAAGTTATTGGAATGATTTTTTTCGCTTCGTTTTTGCCGAAAATGAAGGGGCGTTTTTGAGTTTGGGTTCGGGTTTGTCGGATTCTATCCGCTACTGGGTATTGGCTGTTTTACCTATTTTGGTACTCCTATATATATTGTACTTCTCGCTGACAACCCACAACATGCTCTTGTCGCAACAGATTGCTTTTGGATTGATCATCGGCGGCGGTTTGAGCAACATCTATGATCGCATTGTAGCGGGTAAGGTAGTTGACTTTATGAACATCGGCATTGGCGGTTTGCGCACCGGTATTTTTAACGTTGCCGATAACGCCATTATGATCGGCTTGTTTTTGATGCTGCCGGCTCTTTTTTGGAAAGGAGAAAAAAGTTGAGCCTATTTCACCCATTCCCAGTTACTGATTTGTACTTTGGGTAATCTATTGACGCCCTATTGTCCACCATCTGTACACCTAAAATATGTCTGAAACACTTTCGCCTGGATTGATTGCTGGATTGATTGCCGCCTACTTCGTTATGTTGATCACCGTTTCTTACTTCACCAGCCGCAATGCCAGCAACAATACGTTTTTTCTCGCTGGTCGAAACTCTCCTTGGATTTTAGTCGCAATTGGCATGATTGGCACCTCTATTTCCGGGGTAACCTTTATCTCTATTCCCGGTGTAGTGGGAGCTGGTTCCTACAACCAGGCTTATTCTTACATGCAATTGGTATTAGGGAATCTGCTGGGGTACATTATTATTGCTACGGTGTTGTTGCCTTTATACTACCGACTCAACCTGACTTCAATTTATACTTACCTAGAGCAACGATTGGGCAACAATTCCTATAAAATTGGCGCAGCTTATTTTTTGCTATCGCGTACCATTGGTTCTTCCTTTCGCTTGTTTTTGGCCGCTGCCATTGTAGATCAGTTTGTCACCAGTCAATTAGGGATACCTTTTTGGGCTACGGTGCTGATTACGGTTGGTCTTATTTGGGTTTATACGTTTAAAGGGGGTATTCAAACGATCATTTATACCGATACCCTGCAAACCTTTTTTCTACTTTCGGCGCTGGTATTAAGTGTTATCAGCATCAGTCAGGCTTTGCATTTGGGATTGACGGACATCATACCTACCATTCAACACAGCCCGTACAGCCAAATGTTTTTTTTCAAAGGAGGTTGGAGTGATCCCAATAATTTTTTCAAGCAATTCATCAGCGGTGCTTTGATTGCCATCGCGATGACCGGGCTTGACCAGGATTTGATGCAAAAAAACCTCACCTGTAGAACCATTCAGGATGCCCAAAAAAACATGTTCGTTTTTTGCTCGATCTTTGTTTTTATCAATTTGCTTTTTTTGTCGCTTGGGGCCATGCTGTACATTTATGCCGCCAAAGAAGGAATTGAGTTGCCTTTAAAACCTGATGGAAAAATAAATTCCGACTTGGTCTACCCTACCCTTGCGTTGAACCACATGTCGATTTGGACGGGAATTCTCTTCATGCTAGGGATCATTGCCTGTACTTATGCCAGTGCAGACTCCGCTCTTACCGCCCTGACCACTTCTTTTTGCATCGATTTTTTGAATTTCAACAAAACGGACATTCCCGAAGCCAAAAAAGAACGTACGCGTATTTGGGTACACTTGGGTTTTTCAGCGCTTATCTTTGTACAAATTGTGATTTTCAAATTAATCAATGACGATGCGGTCATCAGCAAATTATTTAAGCTTGCTGGTTATACCTACGGCCCTTTGTTGGGTTTGTTTTCTTTTGGCTTATTGACTAAACGCAGCATCAATGATCGCTTGGCTATCCCGGTTTGTTTAGCTGCTCCCGTAATATCCTACATCATCGACAATAATTCCAAAGCCTGGTTAAACGGTTTCACTTTTGGTGTTTTGATTATTGCGGTTAATGGGTTGATTACCTTCCTAGGGCTTATGTTGATTTCTAAAAAGCGGTCATAATTCGATTTGTTGCTAGGGTTGGATTTTCTAATTCACTTAGCAAACAAACACCAAAGACAAAAAAATAATGATAATTTTGGCGTCTGAAAAACCGAACCCTGGCAAAGGGCATGTTTTTACTTGTACTTCGGAATGATTACCAAAAGGATTACAATTCCAATTTTATGAAAAAAATTCGCGCAGCGATAACTGGCGTTCAAGGGTGGGTACCAGATTATGTACTTACCAACCATGAACTAGAAACCATGGTGGATACTACCGAAGAATGGATTACGTCCCGTACAGGTATTCTTGAACGGCATATTTTGAAGGGAGAAGGACAAGGAACTTCAGTGATTGGTATCAACGCAG
Organism: Chitinophagales bacterium; assembly: GCA_038240665.1. Taxonomy (GTDB): domain Bacteria; phylum Bacteroidota; class Bacteroidia; order Chitinophagales; family Saprospiraceae; genus Haliscomenobacter. The sequence continues at coordinate 16,771 of JBBRGN010000017.1, forward strand.
TTCGAGGATTGCTAGAAAAAACAAATACCTCGCCCGAGGAGATTGACTTGGTGATTTGCGCCACAGTTACTTCAGATATGCCTTTTCCCGATACGGCGAATATAATTGCCGATGCAATAGGCATCAAAAATGCTTTCTGTTACGACATCAGCGCGGCTTGTTCTGGATTTTTATATGCCTTAACCACGGCTTCTAAATTTGTAGAATCGGGTAGCCATAAGAAGGTGATCGTCATCGGCGCAGATAAAATGTCGTCCATCATCGACTATACTGATCGTACTACCTGTATCATTTTTGGCGATGGCGGCGGAGCTGTCTTGCTAGAACCTACTGAAGAAGAGGTTGGCATCATGGATTCTCTACATAAAAGTGATGGCGTAGGTCAAGCCTATCTTTATCAGAAAGCTGGCGGATCACGCTACCCAGCCAGCATAGAAACGGTTGTCAATAACGAACACTACGTTTTCCAAAATGGGAAACCCGTATTCAAAGCTGCCGTATCGGGTATGTCGGATGTGGTTACTAAAATCATGGCGCGCAACAACCTTGTTTCAGACGATATCACTTGGCTGGTACCCCACCAAGCCAACCGCCGCATCATTGAATCAGTTTCAGAGATGGCTAATTTCCCCATGGAACGGGTAATGGTCAATATTCAAAAATATGGCAATACCACCGCAGGTACCCTGCCACTTTGTCTTTGGGATTGGGAAAAACAGCTGCGCAAAGGTGATAACTTGATCTTAACTGCTTTTGGAGGTGGTTTTACCTGGGGCGCCATTTATCTAAAGTGGGCCTATGATGGGGCACAGGAGTAACTACGGAAAGTTTTTTACTATATTTGCCCTGGTTTTTGGAGCCGCTATTGATCCCAACCCGCAAAAAGCAAATTTCCAAGAACTACTTTCTGAAATAGAAGGACTCAACTATTTATTGAAAATTATCAATTTTTCTTCCTAATGGCTACGACTCAAGATATCCGCAATGGATTGTGTATCGAACATGAGAATGATATTTATTCCATTGTCGAGTTTCTACACGTTAAAACGGCCCGAGGCCCTGCCTTTATCCGTACTAAGCTGAAAAGCATGACCACGGGTAAGGTGATTGAAAACACTTTCAACTCGGGCGCTAAAATTAATGAAGTAAGGATTGAACGGCGCAAGTTTCAATACCTCTACAAAGATGAGAACGGTTATAACTTCATGAACAATGAAACTTACGACCAAATCTCTATTCAAGAGGCGCTGATTGATAGCCCTGAATTGTTGAAAGAAAGCATGGAAGTTGATATCCTTTATAATGCAGGTAATGAACAGGTGCTTACTTTGGATATGCCCGCAACGGTCAATCTAAAGGTCACTTACACGGAACCTGGTTTGAAAGGCGATACGGCAACAAACACCCTCAAACCTGCCACTGTTGAAACAGGCGCTGAAGTACGGGTTCCTTTGTTTGTCAATGAAGGGGATTTAATCAAGATCGATACACGCACTGGCGCGTATATGGAACGAGTAAAACTGTAATGTATGGACTTTAGAGAGATTCAGGAACTCTTAAAGCTGATCAGTCGGCTTGAACTGACCGAATTCAAAATGAAAGATGGTGAATTCGAATTGTCGGTACGCACCAAAAATTTTGATAAAACTCGGGTTACGTCAGTAGCTGCATTGCCTCAAGCACCTGTAGCCAGTCCGGAATTACCAGCAGCGCCGGCCCTTGCCCCAGTAGCTGCGGCAGATATTCCAAAAGTTGCTCCTGAGCCCGCAGCGCCTAAAGCTGATGATGAAAGCCACTTCTTAGCGGTAAAATCTCCGATTGTAGGTACTTTTTACCGTTCTGCCGGACCAGACAAGCCTTCTTTTGTTAAAGTGGGCGATTCCATTAAAGCAGGTACGGTAGTTTGTGTCATTGAAGCAATGAAACTCTTCAATGAAATAGAATCCGACATTTCAGGACGGATAGTGAAAGTATTGGTAGAGGATGCCCAACCGGTTGAGTACGATCAGGTTTTGTTCCTGCTCGATCCAAAAGGGTAATCTCAACATTTATCCAACAAAAAGCCTATGTTCAATAAAGTTTTAATTGCGAATCGAGGAGAAATTGCCTTGAGGATCATCCGCACTTGTAGGGAAATGGGTATCAAAACGGTAGCAGTTTACTCTACCGCTGATAAGGATAGCCTCCATGTTCGGTTTGCAGATGAAGCGGTTTGTATTGGTCCGCCGCAATCTGCAGAATCGTACCTCAGTATTCCACGCATTATGGCAGCGGTAGAGATTACCAATGCTGATGCTGTCCATCCAGGCTATGGTTTTTTGTCCGAAAACGCTGATTTTGCTGAAGTTTGTTCTGAATACGGCATAAAATTCATCGGACCTACTCCTTACCAGATCCGTCAAATGGGGGACAAAATTACCGCCAAAGAAACGATGATCAAAGCTGGAGTGCCGGTTATACCTGGTTCTCCTGGGCTCATCCAGGACATCAAGGAGGGGATCGGCATTGCTAATGAGATTGGCTACCCCGTTATCCTTAAAGCTACCGCTGGCGGTGGTGGAAAAGGCATGCGCATCGTGTGGGAGGAAAGCGAATTTGAAAAAGCTTGGGATACTGCCCGCCAAGAAGCCAAAGCTTCCTTTGCCAACGATGGCATCTATATTGAAAAATACATCGAAGAGCCCCGCCATATTGAATTCCAATTGGCTGGCGATCAATACGGTCGGGTAATCCACTTATCGGAAAGGGATTGTTCAATCCAACGCCGTCACCAAAAATTGGTAGAAGAATGCCCTTCCCCATTTATGACCGAAGAGCTCCGGGAAAAAATGGGTCAAGCAGCCATCAAAGCGGGCGAATGCATCAACTATGAAGGTGTAGGTACGGTAGAGTTCTTGGTAGATAAATACCGGAATTTTTACTTCATGGAAATGAACACCCGTATCCAAGTAGAACATCCGGTAACCGAGGAAGTCATCGACCATGATTTGATTAAAGAACAGATCAAAATAGCCGCTGGCGAGCCCATTACTGGCGGCAACCGCTATCCGCTGATGCATGCCATGGAATGTCGTATTAATGCTGAGGATCCTAACAATGATTTTCGCCCTAGTCCGGGTAAAATTATTGGATTCCATAGCCCAAAGGGGCATGGTGTAAGGGTAGATACCCACGTTTACTCGGGTTATACCATTCCGCCCAATTACGATTCTATGATTGCCAAATTGATTTGCCGGGCTCGCACCCGCGAGGAGTGTATCACAAAAATGGAGCGCGCACTTGATGAATTCATCATTGAAGGCATCAAAACAACCGTATCTTTTCATCAAAAATTGATGAAAGATGAAAACTTCCGCAAAGGGAATTTCCATACTGGTTTTTTGAATACTTTCAAATTCAAGGACTGAGTCGATAAGTTTTTTTATACCGTTAGCGAAAATAAGAAAGCCCCGTTCAACCTGAATCGGGGCTTTCTTGTTGGCTTAGGAGTTATTTTTTTTACAACCGCACACATGAAAAACAGCAGTTTTTGGCGCTTGATGGGATATTTGCGCAACTACAAGATCAATGTAGTACTTAGTGTAGTCAGCAATATTTTGATGGCGCTATTTACGGTGGCCAGTATTCCTTTGTTGATCCCTTTTTTGCAAATTTTATTTCAAACCGAGATAAAAGTCACCGAGCGACCAACGTGGCATTTTGATGCCGTTCACATTCAGGCTTGGCTCAATTATGAGTTAAGCGAATTGGTTTTGCATCGAGGCAAAGAAGGCGCGCTCGTAATTGTTTGTACCATCATTCCTATCCTGTTTTTTTTCAAAAACCTATTTACCTATCTGGCCATGTTTTTCATGGCCCCTGCCAGGAATGGCATTGTCCGCGATGTAAGAGCTCAACTTTTCGGTAAATTGCTTCAATTGCCTTTGGGCTATTTTACCGAAGAACGCAAAGGCGACCTGATGTCGCGCATTACATCCGATGTACAGGAAATTGAATGGAGTATCCTCAATGTTCTGGAAACCGTTTTCCGCGAACCCATCATCGTGCTGCTAAGTTTGGTAGCGATGGTGGCGATAAGTCCCGCCTTGACGGGTTTTGTACTCATCCTTATCGTTTTTACGGCAGCAGTGATCGGCGGAATAGGCCGTACTTTAAAAGCCAGTTCCAATGCGATTCAAGAACGATTGGCCAATTTAGTAACCGTGGTTGAAGAAGCCATTTCAGGGTTACGCATCATCAAAGGATTCAATGCTGAAAGCTATCAGAATCAAAAATTCCATCAAGAAAACGAAGGCTATCGCCGAAGTCTTACTTTACTGCTATGGCGGCGCGACCTTTCTTCTCCTTTATCTGAATTTTTAGGAGTAGGCGTTGTAGCTGTTTTGCTGTGGTTTGGATCGCATCAAGTTTTTTCTGGAGAGATCCAAGCGGCGACTTTCATTTCGTTTTTATATGCTTTTTTCAACGTAATCAATCCAGCTAAGTCCTTTTCGAGAGGAATGTACGACATTCAAAAAGGCGTTGCCGCTCTTCAGCGAGTCGAACACATATTGGACGCGCCAAATTTGATCGAAGAAAAACCCAACGCCCAGCCCATCACCTCTTTTCAATCGGCCATTGAATACCGAAACGTATCCTTTACCTACCAAGAAGAGGAAGGCCCTGTGCTAAAAAACATTGATTTGCATATTGCTAAAGGCGAAATCATAGCCCTTGTTGGCGCATCCGGCGCTGGTAAATCGACTATGGCCGATTTGCTTCCCCGTTTTTTTGATGTCAATCAAGGAGAAATACTTATTGATGGGGTCGATGTTCGCGATCTTAAACTCCATGATTTGCGTAGCCTGATGGGGATTGTGTCTCAAGAAGCCATCCTATTCAATGACACCATTTACAACAACATCGTTTTTGGAATGCCCAATGTAACGCCAGAAGATGTAGAACGCGCAGCGCGAATTGCCAATGCCCACGGGTTTATCGTCGCCACCGAAAACGGCTATCAAACCAATATCGGTGATCGAGGTTCCAAACTGAGTGGCGGACAGCGCCAACGGCTCACCATTGCTCGTGCAATTCTAAAAAATCCTCCCATCTTAATCCTCGATGAAGCTACTTCAGCATTGGATTCTGAATCCGAAAAACTGGTACAGGATGCATTGCTCAAGCTGATGAAAGACCGTACCTCCATTATTATCGCTCATCGCTTATCCACCATCCAACATGCCGATAAAATCATCGTTATGGATCAAGGCCAAATTATTGAAAGAGGGGGGCATTCCGAACTTCTCGCCAAAGATGGCGAATACCGAAAGCTGGTAGAGCTCCAAGCTTTTTAAACAGGCAGCTTTCAAAGCACAGTTTTTAGGACCCTACATGAAATGAGATTTTTGCTACCCATTTGATTAGGTATTCCTATTTTTGAGCACTTGAAAGGACGAACAATACCAAACATCCAATGCGGAAAATTATCCTTTACTGGGTCATCAGCTTATTTTGGGGATCTTCAGCAATAGCGCAAATCACCATCCCACCTGCTCTTCTGCCAGAAGCAGGCGACACCTTGTTTACTGCCGTAGATCAATTGCCTACCACCATGCGCCCATTGATGGCTGGGCGTAGCCAACGTTGGGATTTAACCACCTTGCAATCTCCATTCACCCGCAGGGTAGTTTGGCGACCAGCCAATCAAGGAAGCTATGCCCGCTCTTTCCGTACAGCTGAATTGGTGGCGCAAGTCGATGAAAATACTGAAGGTTATTTCCGAACTACTTCCAACGAACTATATCTGGTAGGTGCCTACGGCCCAGACCCGCTTGGATTGAACCGCCGCGTACTGATACGGTATCAACCGGCTTTGTTGGAACGTAGACTGCCTTTGCGCTATGGCGACGCTTTCCAAAACGATGCTACCGCTATTTATACCCTAGGCAATGACGAGCTTCCTAGTGCTTTTCGAAAAAAATTACCCATTAGCCCCGATTCCATCCGGGTTCGAGTATCGTATGATCGACAATTTTATGTTGATGGATGGGGTAAATTGTTGGCTCCTGGTGGGTTTTATGATGTTTTACGGGAAAAAAGAACTGAAATACGCGATTTTAGAATCGAAGGAAAAATTGGAAACCGCAAGTGGCAAGACCTTACTGGGATCATTAAAGAGCGGCAATTGCTGCGCAGCACGACTTCTATTTCCTACAATTATTACAGTAACGAAGAAAAAGAACCAATCGCCATCGTATGGATGGATCCTTCAGAGCAGAAACCTTTGCGCGCTGAATACAAAGCCAATGACCCTGAAGCGAGCATACAAAACATGAACAACCTCAAAGCCGATGTCTATGCCTTCCCTAATCCGGCTATCATTAATGTTCGTTTTGAATTTTACAATCTTCCGCCTGGAACATATACCCTCAGCATTTACAATATCTTGGGTGTGGAGCAATGGACGCGGCGCTACATCGTAAACGGCAATTTTACCGAAAAAGCCGATATCTCGGAATTGAAACGCGGCGCTTATCTGTATAGCCTAAAAGATGAAAACGGAAAAACGATCACTACTAAAAGGCTTATGGTGCTAAGACCATAAAAAAATGGGATACAATCGATTGCCGATTGCATCCCATTTTTTTAAGTTCGCTTGAGATTAAAGCTTGATGATCTTTTTGGTGGTTACGCGTTCTCCATCGCTCAAACGCAGCAGATAAACGCCTTTCGCCCATTCGCTAGCCTCAAAGGAGGCTTGAAATTCTGTACCTGGGTTAAACTTTTTTTGCTGAGAAATGACCCGTCCATTTAGATCTATGACGCTGATCGTAATCACTTTTAGCAATTCCTGGCTACTTATCTTTACTTGAAGTTCTTCCGTCACCGGATTAGGAAAAGCGCTTACTTCAGCATTTAAAGCTTCGGGGCTTTTGATACCTGAAGTAGGGTTTTCTGCTATTACTAAGGGTGCTGACATGATTCCACTCTGATCTCCATTGCTGGAACGATTTCCATTAACGGCGTTACCAGCAGCATAAACCCTTACACTACCCGATCCTGCAACAGGGGCGATCCATGCAATGTTCCAAGTATTCGTAGTATTCGTTCTTGAATGCTCTACATAATTCCGGCTGTTGATGGTCACGAGATGCGTTCCACTCGGCAAAGTGCCAAATGAACCAGCAGTTAAATTGGTTGCTCCGGCAAGTGCAACGGTTTGAAAACCATAACCTGCAGGCGAACCTGTTCCTACAGTAACTGTAATTTTTAGCGTATAGGTTTGCCCTGCTTTGTAAGTAAGTACTTCTTTGTCTACATCTAAAAGCGTAGCCGTTACTTTGGGAGAGAAATTCCCTCCGCCATGACACGAATTACAAGAGCCTGAGCTTAGAGGTGAACCGGTAAGGTCTATACCTTGTACTAGACCTGGACCAGAAGAGTTGCTGGTAAAAAGTAAAATGCAAGCCGACAAAATGGTAAATGCGAGTAATATTCGTGATTTCATAGAAGTGGTGTTTACAAGAAAATTGATTTTCTTCAAATTTACAGCAAAAAAAGAGGTGGAAGGAGAAGCTAAGGTATTCCTATAGTCTGGATACAGACAAACACCCCATGTTTATGGATTAGGTAATGTGCTTAAAATGAAACTGGGTATCCATTCTAGGAATGAATACCCAGTTGATAAAACTAGTAAAATATAAAATCAGTTCTACTTCTAAAATTTAATGACTTTTTTGGTAAGCAACCTTTCTCCATCTGAAACCCGAATAAAATAAATACCTGCTTGCCAATCACTGGTTTCAATCACCGTCTGAAATGCTTGGTCTGGGTTTAGCCATTTTTTCTGAAGTATTTCTCGACCATCAAGACTATAAACGGTCAGATTAAGTATAGACAATCGTTCTTCACTCGACAATTGTATCTGAAGTTCGTCCAACACCGGGTTGGGATAAGCTTTTATGTCTGCTTTAAGGGCCTCAGGAGTTTGCAAACCCGTAGCAGTAGCTTCTGTTACCACCAGAGGAGTAGTCAACGATACTGCTCCATCGCCACTGGTCCCGTTCCCATTAGCCGCTATCCCTGAAGCATAAATGCGTAGGGAACCCTTCCCTTTGGCTGGAGCCGTCCAGGGAACATCAAAAGTATTTCCACTGCTTCTACGCGACTGTTCAACATAACTGTGGGCAAACAATGAAGTCAGTCGAACGCCGGTAGGCAAAGTTCCAAAAGCACCAGCATTGGAATTATCAGAAGCCGCCATCACCACCGATTGGAAACCATAATTATTTGGTGTGCCTTTAGTTGGAGTAATTTTGACCTCCAAAGTATAAACTTTCCCTGGAGTATAGCTTTTTACTGCTACGCCTTTGTCTAGCAATGACGCCTGAATAGTGGGAGAATAGACGCCATTGGAATGGCAAATCCCGCAGGTGCCGGTGCTTATTGGCGAACCCGTTCGATCCTCTCCTTGGTCGAAGCCGGCTCCATTGGAACTCCCTAATAATAAAAATCCTGCGCCAATGATCGTAGCCAAAAGTAAGTAAGTCGCTTTCATGTATATTGTTTGAGCAAATGAGACATACCTGAATAGACGTGAAAAATCAAAAAAAGCTTAACCTGATGGTGTACATTTTTTCAAAAAAATTGTGTTTTGGGAATGAGTCATTCTTTCTGTCTAATTTGGATGTTTTAAAATAAAGCGGCAAAATTACTTGGATCTTTCAAAAAAAGATGCTGTTTTCGGGGTTCTTACCTTTCACTCCGCGGAAGCGATTCAAAATGAACTCAAAATCCGCTTCCTTGTCTCCAGTTGGGTAAAAGAGATCTGAAAAAGTAATGATTTTGTGCTCCCAATCCAAAGTTACGATGCACATGGGAATTTTTGCTCCCAAAGCAATGTAATAAAACCCGCTTTTGAGCTGGTCTACTTTGCTGCGCGTTCCTTCAGGCGCGATGGTGATGTTGAACTCCTCTCGAGCATTGAAAATTTCTACGACTTGAGCCACAAAATTCGAGTTTTTGCTACGATCTACCGGCACTCCACCCAATACGCGAAAAAAACCGCCAAAAGGCCAGCGGAATATGGAATCTTTTGCAATGTACCAGGCTTTGGCTTTTCGCTTGGTTCTGGACAAAATCCCAATTAGCAAATCCCAATTTGAGGTATGCGGCGCAACTACAATGAGGTATTTTTTTACTGTACGCGGAAAATCGCCAACAATTTGCCACCCCATGAGGGTATTAAAAATAAATCCTGCAATTACTGAAAGCATAAGGTTCATGTTTAGAGGCTGATTAGGCTACAATAATAAGATCGTTTTCGCTGACTTAAAAACAAGCAGAAGAAAAAGCTAGCAAACGGGGTAACCTTTATTTAAAAAAAAACGTAAACAACCTTCAATGTCAGCATTATTTAAAGCGTTAGGAAGGATCAAGCTACCAAATTTGTTAGCTTTCTGACCAAACCAAGCCGTTTAAACCATGAACATTGAGGACATTTATTGGAATAGTACTGCTGCTGCTGCTTTCCACGGGTAAGCTAGATGCCAATACCTTAAATCCAAAAGCCATTTCTGCTGCCCATCAGCTTACCTTCTTTCCTATGGGCGGTTTTTATCATACATCCTTGAGCATTCAACTACATTCAATAGATCCTAAATCTGAAATTTACTACACCCTTGATGGCAGCTTTCCCAGCCGAAAAGCGCTGCGTTATCATGGAAAAATCTCCTTGAATCATACTGCGGTAATCCGTGCTGTAACCTATAGCGGTCAAAAATCAAATCTTGTTTGTGCCGAAACTTACTTCATTAATGAGCCCAAAACAGCTTTTTTAGTCGCATCGGTCGCTATTGGGTCTAACATTTTATTTGATCCTGAAAAAGGATGGTTTGTACAAGGTGCTAAAGTCAAGGGCAAACCAAGCTACAAAAGTCACCAAGAAGTAGCAGCGAATGTAGCGCTTTTTGAATCTGATGGCCATTGTATTTACAACCAAGTTACCGGTTTGCGCTTATTTGGTGGCGTAAGCCGTTTGTTCCCCCAAAAGTCACTGGTCATTGCTGCTCGTAAGTACTATGGAAAAAAAAGGATCCATCATCCGATATTTGGAAGCGAAGGACCAAAAAACTTTAAATACCTGGTGTTTCGCAATGCTGGAAGCGACTTTGGTAGCGCCCATATACGCGACGCCCTGATCACCACTTTGGTCAAAAACTGGGATCTTGATGTCCAAGGGTATCGCCCAGCTCATCTATACATCAATGGCCACTATTGGGGTATTTATCACCTCCGTGAAAAAATCAACCGCTATTATGTAGCCAGTCACTCGGATATTGACAAAGACAGCGTCAATCTTCTGGAACATTTTGACACCCAAATGTATGGATCAAAAAAGAGCTATAGTAGGATGTTACGTTTTTTTTCTACTCATGATCTGGCACAGCTAGAAAATTATGCGCAGGCAGAAAAAATGATGGAGGTTGATAATTTTATTGATTATCAAATTGCTCAAATCTTTTTTGACAATCGGGATGCTGGGGGGAACATCCGTTTTTACCGATCGCAACGACCTGATGGTCGTTGGCGTTGGATTTTGTTTGATACCGATTGGGGGATGGGGCTTCACGATCCCAAAGCTTATGCCTTTAATACCTTGGATTTTCATACGGCCAGCAACGGCCCTAAGTGGCCAAACCCACCCTGGAGTACTTTTCTGCTGCGCAAATTATTAACCAATCCAACTTTCAAAAACAAGTTCATCAATCGATTTTCCGATCATCTGAATACTACTTTATCAACCACTCAGGTAAGTGCGGGCATCGACAAATTTTACCGCGATCTGCACCTGGAAATGCCTCGTCACTTAGAGCGTTGGAATCTCAGTAGCAAATCATGGCATCAACAAATTGATCGACTTTGTGAGTTTGCGAGTTTGCGACCAAACTACATGCAACAGTTTTTGGCGCAATATTTTAATGGCGGCGTTTGGCGGCCGCTCGAACTCAGCGCCTCAAAGGGTGGAAAAATCCTACTCAACGATCATTTAACGATTGGCTCACTTGGGTTTAACGGGAGTTTTTTGTCTAAAATCCCCATCAAACTGCAAGCGATACCTGCCTTGGGCTACCGTTTTTCACATTGGGAAGGGCTGAATGCTCATCAACACGACGAGCGGCTCAATGTATACTTGGAAGGCGATCAAACTTTACATGTTAAACCTATTTTTGAAAAATTTCGGGATCCAAGAGTGGGATTAATCGTAATCAACGAAATCAGTCCGGTGGATAAATTAAGCGGGGATTGGTTGGAATTGTACAACAGCTCTACCCAAACCGTTTCGCTGGAAGACTGGCAACTTCAAGATGGGTATGGCCATCGATTTAAGTTTCCAGTAGTAAACATTCCAGGACATGATTATTTGGTGGTGTGCCAGGATGCTGCACGTTTGCTGGCGCAGCACCCGCAAGTATACAACTACATTGGCGGCTTGACATTCGGATTGAGCAAACGCCGAGGATCCTTACAAATTCTTACCCCAACCAAAGTAGCTGTGGATAGCATGGGCTACCAAATCCCAGTCAGCGACAGTGTTTTTACTTACCAATTACTCCTGCCTGAATTGGACAATTCTAAACCACAACATTGGCAAACTACCCTCGGCACGGGCTCGCCGAATGCGCCCAATCCCCAATATGTCAAAAGCCATATCCGCGCTATACAAACTACTTGGATACGATGGGGGGTTCTCTTGGCTGGGCTTATACTTTTTGGTTGTTATATTTATTTCAAACGCCCTTTTTTCGATTAAGGACTGATTTCGCTCTTTTTTACTTCAATTCTTTTCATTGACTCAACCATATCCGTGTTTGCCTGTATTTATTAGAAATCCCTTTATTATCCTTTATGAACAGAACTTTACTCGGCCATACTAGAGTCTTTTGAGGCTGCTTTTTGGCTATTTCTTTGTACCCCTTCAACACACTCAAAAATGAGCCTTATTCAGCCAAAATCCCTCGGTACTATTTACAAAGTCTATCAGCAGTCGAAACTCTTTTTTAACTTCCGTCCCAACAAAGTTTAAAACAATACGGCAATTATGGCAATGCGACTTTCCAACATCAAAAACTGGCGTACCGGAACCAAAGAAGAGAATGATCTTGGTTTTGGCATAAAATTAACTTCCAAAGAAAACAGGCTGGTCAATAAAGATGGAAGCTTTAATGTGGTTCGAAAAGGCCATCGCATTTGGACTCCCTATCAAACCCTGGTGGAGATTTCATGGGGCTTATTTTTTGTCTTACTGACTTTGTTTTTCCTAATAATCACCATGATATTTGGATTGATGTTTTATCTGGTCGGTACTGACTCCTTTAATGGCATTCGGCCAGGGCCGGCATGGGATGTTTATTTGCAATTCTTTTTCCTTAGTGTCCAGACTTTTACTACAGTAGGCTATGGAAGTATGAGTCCGCAGGGTATCCTTGCCAGCAGCTTGACTTCAGCGGAAGCATTTTCGGGATCGATCATAATTGCGATGGCAACGGGTATCATGTTCGCGCGTTTTGCCCGTCCTAAAGCTAAGATTTTGTTTAGCAGTAAAGCATTGATTAGTCCGCTCGAAGGTGGCTATGCTTTTTTATTTCGCATTGCCAATCTACGCAATAACCGCATCATCAATTTAGAAGCAAAAGTAACCATGGCTTGGTTGGAAGAAGTAAATGGCTCCTATGCCCGGCGTTTTGCCAATCTTCCACTAGAACGTGACAAAGTGAATCTTTTCCCTTTAAGTTGGACTATTGTCCATCCCATTGATGAAAACAGCCCGCTTTATGGCAAAACCAAAGAGGAACTTCACGGAATGCAACCTGAATTCATCATCCTCATCAACGGATACGATGAGACATTTGCCCAAAATGTGCATACCAATAGCTCGTATACTAAAAGCGACCTAATTATCCCCGGCAAATTTCAGCCCATGTTTTATCAAGAAGAAGATTCAGGAAAATCCATTTTGGAGTTAGATAAAATCGACAACTACATTGAACTGGAAACGCCGTTCTTTGAAATTAAGTAAGGAGGCAGTCAAAAAAAGTTAAATCCATCTTAAACCACTTCCCCTTTTATGAGTCCAATTCCGCAAATGATTCATTTCGCATGCCAATTTCTGTAGTGAGCGACGAGCAGATTTTAACTCTACTACAAGAGCCCAAAACCCAAGAACAAGGTTTTCGACTTTTGATGCAGCAACACCAAGAGCGCTTGTACTGGCATATACGGCGAATGGTGATCGAACATGAAGATGCGAATGACGTTTTACAAAACTGCTTGGTGAAAGCTTTTCGAAGCATCCACAAGTTTGAAGGTAAATCAAGTTTATTTACTTGGCTTTACCGAATAGCTACCAACGAATCACTTACTTTCTTGAGCAAAAAAGGGCGTAGAGCCACCAGTTCTATCGACGACGAAACAGCCAACTTGGGCAATCGCCTTCGAGCCGACGAATACTTTGATGGTGATGCGATCCAAATTCGTCTAAAAAAAGCCCTAACCCTATTACCCGAAAAACAACGGATCGTTTTTAATCTCCGGTATTACGAAGAAATGAGCTATCAAGATATGTCTGATGTGCTCGGTACTTCGGTGGGAGCTTTAAAGGCGTCTTTTCACCATGCAGTGAAAAAGATTGAAACGTATTTTAAGGAAACTGAGAATTAATTGAATTGAGATGAACAATCAGGAAGATCTGCGTAAAGAACTCCAATCTTTGTCTCCGTTTTTAGAACTCCTAAAAACGGAAAAGGAGGGATTCAAAACACCAGAAAATTATTTTGATACGCTGGCTGATGAAGTCTTCTGGAAAATGCGCACCGAACCCGAGCTTACAACTGTGATTCCTCCAAGAAAGTACTGGAGGACACAACTGGAAGAAGGTTTAAAAATATTCCTTCAACCGCGTTGGGCGCTGGCGCTGGCTTCAGTGCTGCTAATTTTGGGCACTAGTATTTTTTTCATCCGTCCATTTTTTCAACCTCGAGATGCTTTTGCCCAGCTCAGCCAGGATGAAATCCATCAGTACTTGATGAATCACGCGCAAGAGCTAGATCGAGAGACGCTGGTTGAAATTACCGAGCAACATCACGCAAATGCTCAAATTGACCCCCTTCTATTGCCAGAAGGTAATATTGATCAATACTTGGACGAAATCTCCAACGATCTTGATCCCGAAACTCTTGAAAAAATATTTTAATTCAACCCCCATAAACGTAAAAATAATGAAAAGGATTTTTTGGCTTTTTGTTTTGGCAAGCTTTTATACTGGTCATCTCCAGGCTCAAGATGATGTACCTGGTGCGCGTTTAAAGCTAATGAAAATTGCATACATCACCAATTTACTGCAATTGACCTCGGAAGAGTCGCAAAAATTTTGGCCCGTGTACAATCAATACGAGGCCGATCAAAAAAAAGTGCGCGACAAATTTCGTCCCAATCAAGACCCCGCTTTGCTATCTGATCAGGAAGTAGAAAAGTATATCCAGGATGGTTTTGACCTGGAAGAGCAAATCATTAAAGTACGCAAGGAGTATGTGCAAAAAATGAAGGTAGTAATCTCCATCCGTAAGATCGCTCTTCTTTCCAAAGCGGAACGCAACTTTAACCGTACTGTTCTTCAAAACTACCTGAAAAATGGGAATACCCCCAATCGGTTAAGACAGAAATAAGATTGAGGTGA
>JBBRGN010000018.1:0-29042 GCA_038240665.1 Chitinophagales bacterium
ATGGTGAATATGAATTCATTATTCGCGATGCTGACAACAAAGAGTGTAACGAAGATTTTCACATCTCTAAGTGGAAATGCGATCCTAACACCAATCCCTGCTACCTATCCAATCTAAAGGCTGTATTAGTCGTCTGTCAAAAAGATAGTTCTGCTTATTTACAGTTCAAAGAATTTGAAGCAATGCCTACTATTGCGTTGGATTCTTTCAAAATAGCTATTGGCGGTAAAGTCTTGGGCATCTTTTCTTATCGTCAATTATTGGCCAACATCATTTTAGCTAAGAAGATCTTCGATGGCAAAACCATCAATTTGGTTATTTGCTCAACCAAAAATCCCAGCTGCTGCTTTGAAGGCGAAATTGTGATTACCGCTAATAAAGACTGTGATCCATCAAGCAAGTGTAGTTTTAAAGACTTATCAGTTCTGACGCGGCCTTGTAATTCGGATGGCACTTTCTTAGCGGTTCTCAAATTTCAAACAGAAAACCCAGGAAAAACCGGCTATTACGTTTCGGTTGGTGGACAAACTTTTGGCCCCTACAGTTATGGCGCTCCATTTCCAGGCATCGGCCCCATCAAAGCCAATGCTGATGGCGAATATGAATTCATCATTCGCGATGCAGACAACAAAGAGTGCAACGCGAACTTCCATCTTTCTAATTGGAAATGTGCCCCAACTACCAATCCTTGTATCTTGACTGGGGCAAAGGGTGAAATCACTTTTTGCCAAAAAGATAGTACTTCTTACCTTGAGCTAACACTGCCGTTGATCTCTCCCGGAGTATTGCTTTTGGATACTTTCAAGATCACGGTAGATGGCAAATTTGTAGGTGTTTTTGGCTATCGTCAATTGTATGGAAAAATCAACTTGCCTCGTAAGTTGTATCCCAACAGCAAGGCTCTTTTAGTGATTTGTTCTACCAAAATTCCAAATTGCTGTATTGAAGCCAACGTTGAAGTTAAAACCAATAAAGATTGTTCGAACCCTGAGCCTTGTAGCTTTAAGAGCTTAGTAGCCGAGCGTCGCCCTTGTAATGTAGACGGCACTTTCTTGATTGATTTTAAGTTTGAAAATAGTGGCAGCGGTCAATCCGGCTATTTTGTAACCGTCAATGATCAGACTTTTGGTCCTTACCGTTATGGAAATGTGTTCCCTGTTTTGGGCCCAATCAAAAGCAACAACACCGGTAAATACCTGATCACGGTACGCGATGCTGAAAACAAAGCCTGCGCCATCGACAAAGGTTTTTCAGAATGGATCTGCCCGCCCGCCCCTTGTCTGTTGAAAGACCTGAAAGGGCAAGTGGTTTATTGTCAAAAAGACAGCGCTGCTTATTTGTTGGTCGCTGGTATTGTTGCCTCCACCAATGTGCTTGATTCCTTCAAGATTGCAGTAGACGGAAAAACGCTGGGGATTTTCACCCTCCGCCAATTGTTGAATAAAATTGATCTGCCTAAAAAACTTTATACCAGTAGCAAAATCAAGTTGGTCATTTGTTCAATCAAAAACCCCAATTGTTGTTTCGAAGGCGAGATAGAAATCGTAGCCGATAAAAACTGTATCCCGACCAGCGGATGTAACCTTAAAAACCTAGTTCTTTCTCCACGTCCATGCAACGCGGATGGTACGTTTTTAATCGACTTCAAATTTGAGAAATCAGATACCAGCCGTAAAAATGGGTACTACGTCATCGTTGACAACCAAACTTTTGGACCTTATCGCTATGCCGCTCCATTTCCGGTAATCGGGCCCATTAAGTCCAATGCAACTGGTAATTATTTGGTGGTAGTGCGTGATGCAGTTGACAAAAACTGTATTACGGACAAACGCATCACCAGTTGGAAATGCGCGGTTCCAAGCCCTTGTTTGCTCGAAGGTCTTAGCGTAAAAGTAGAGATTTCCATCTGTGGAAAAGACAGTGTGGGCAATTTGGAATTCAAATTGTCGGGTATTCCAGTTGGCGTTGTGATTGCTGATACCTTTAAATTGGCCATCAATGGTAAATTCATTGGGTATTACAACTACAAACAACTGCTCTCAAAGATTCAATTGCCAAAGATGCCCTACATGGGCAAGCAAGCAGTTGTTACGCTTTGTAGTGTCAACAAAGCAAACTGTTGTTTTGAAACAGAAGCGGAAATCGTTTACAACAAAGATTGCAGCGGCACGAGCGTTTGTAGCTTGAAAAACTTGGTGTTGTCGCCACGCCGTTGTAACGCAGATGGCACCTTCCTGATCGACTTCAAATTTGAACGGCTAGATACTACCGGAAAAAATGGCAACTATTATGTATTGGTCGACCACCAAACATTCGGCCCTTACAAGTACAGTACTCCATTCCCGGTACTTGGCCCGATCAAACCGAATGTACTTGGCGAATACCTGGTGCTAGTAGTCGATGCCAACAACAAAAACTGTATTGTCGACAAGCGCCTTTCAGGCTGGAAATGTGCCACTCCGCCATGTTTGATCACCGGCATCGACCTCAAAGCGGAGATTGCTGTTTGCGGAAAAGACAGTGTTGCGGTATTGGAATTCAAATTACCTGCGCTACCACCGATTGCTACCACTTTGGATTCTTTCAAATTGGCCATCAATGGTAAATTCATTGGTTACTACAACTTACAGCAACTGCTTTCTAAAATCCAGTTGCCAAAACTGCCTAACCTAGGCAAACAAGCAAAAATCATTGTTTGCTCCATCAAGGCACCTAATTGCTGTTTTGAAGGCGTAGCGGAGGTTAATTATAGCAAAGATTGCGGCGTTACTACTGTCTGCAACTTGAAAAATTTGGTACTTTCTCCGCGCCCCTGTAGCGCCGATGGAACCTTCTTAATCGATTTCAAATTTGAGAAATCCGATACCAGCCGTAAAAATGGCTACTACGTCATTGTCAACGACCAAACTTTTGGACCTTACAAATACAGTGCGCCGTTCCCAGTATTAGGACCGATCAAAGCCAATGTTTTGGGCGAATACCTGGTGGTGGTGCGCGATACAGACGATAAAAATTGTGCCACCGACAAGCGTCTTTCGGGCTGGAAATGCGGTACTACACCTTGTTTGATTACTGGTACTGGAATCAAAGCCGAGATCAATATCTGTGGCAAGGACAGCCTTACGGTGCTGCAATTTAAACTACCGTCAATCGATCCGGTTACAGTGGCACTGGATTCCTTTAAATTGACCATCAATGGCAAATTCATTGGGTATTACAATTTGAAGCAGTTGCTTTCAGAGGTGAAATTACCGAAACTGCCTAATCTAGGTAAACAAGCAAAGATTGTTGTCTGCGCTACCAAAATTATCGATTGCTGTTTGGAATTGGTTGCAGAAGTCAATTACAGAATATCATGTACTGGCAGCAATCAACCTTGTGTGATCAGCAAACTGACTGCTTATCCCACCGAATGCGGCTCTGATGGTAAGTTTTTCATCAAGTTAGAATTTGAAGCAGAAAAACCCGGCAAAAAAGGCTATCAAGTATTGGTGAACGGTGTCAAATTTGGCCCATTCCCTTACCAGTCATCAACTCCCTTGGTTGGTCCGATCAAAGCAGATTCCATCGGCAACTATACTGTTCAGGTGGTTGATTTAGATTCTACCGGTTGTAGAGATACGGCTTATATCAAGAACTTCCGTTGCCAACAGTGCCCAGTTGTGAAATTAGGTGCTTATTACAACCTTTGTCGCACGGATGGTCGCCCAACATTGTACTTCAATGCCTCGACTTTTCATGACATCGATGCCCGTTATATCTTATCGGTAAATGGCGACACTGTTGGTACCTTCAGTTTGAATGAAGACCACAAAATAATACTACCAAAAGCCTATGATTCAAAAGCATTGAAGATACGGGTTTGTTTACCCCATTTCCCCAATTGCTGTTTTGAAATCGTAGCGCTGCCTACAAAAATGCCTTGCGTAGAGGACCACGAAACCTGTTTAGAATTTGAAAAACTTCTAATCGCCAAGGAATACAGCAAAGCAACTGGTTACAACCCAGGCGCCAAAATTTTTGAGGAAGAAAGTATACTGGCTTATATCGACGAGTTAAAGGGAGCAAAAGTATATGGCAAAATTGCTGTAGTACACAAAGTAGACCCTGCTATGTTCCCACAGGCTAAAGGCCAGTCATTGTACATCAACAATGCTAATCTTCGCTTGGATTTCAGTAAAGTTAAAGGCAGTGTCAAACAATTGTGTTTTGACTTTTTTGATGGATCCTTGATCAGAAACATCGCCATCAACGGCAAATTGGTCGGTCCGTTCAAAAACTTGAAAGACTTAAAACTGGATTCTTTGTTCAAAGGCTTTACTGTTTATTTTACGCCAAATAAAGATCCCAAAAACTACTTAGAAAACGGTACAATCTGTATCAAAGGAGACATCAAGACCTTTACCATCGGCGGCGAAGAACTATTGGTGGACAACTTCTGCTTTACCAGCATTGACACCATCAAACAGTGCGATCTTGGCTTGAAAGTAAAAACGGTAAGTTGTGATCCGACTACTGGAAAATACGGTGCCGAGATTTATGTGACCAACAATGGCTTGGCCAAGTCTTACTCGGTCAAAGCTCCGGATGGCAAAACTTACGGCCCCTATGCTTTTGACAAAGCTGCTCCATTGATTGGCCCATTCGTTTTAAGTGCTACAGGTGCAAAACAAGTTTTCGTAGCATACGATACCAACAATCCTTCTTGTGCCGACACTTTTGTGGTTCAGAAATTGGATTGCGTACTTGATACCGTATGCGTGCTAAAAGCGATCAAAGCCATCGTCAAGAACTGTGCGCCCAATGGCGGATACAATATCCTGCTGAACATCGATCATCTACCGCTTCCAACCTCGATTACCGAGTTCTACTTGTCGATCAATGGAAAAACCTACGGGCCATACAAGTTTAGCAGTTTGCCATTGACCCTGGAGAACATTCCGGTAACCAACAAAGAAGCTGAGTTCGAAATTGCTGCTTTCTTGCGCCAGGCCAATACCAATTGCCGCGTAAGTGTAAAAGTGCTGAAGACCGTATGTCCCCCTGTTTGTAGCTTGACGAACCTTAAGGTAAGCGATGTTAAGTGTGACAATACTGGTAAGACTTACAGCATGGTGGTCAACTTGAAATCAGGCGCTGCGGATTCTATTTTTGTACTCAAGACCATGGGCGGTTTTGAAGCTAAGTTCCGTACTAAAGATTTACCAGTTACCATTAGCGGAATTCCGACACCAAAAACGGGTATCTTGGATTACATCGTAGTTTGTTCAGCAACCAACAATGATTGCTGTATCAAATGGCAATACGAAGTACCCTGCGCTACTCCGCCAGTTTGTATCTTGAAGTCGATCAAAGCTCAAGTGAAAAACTGTACCCCCCAAGGCAACTATAATGTATTGGTAAATATCGACTACACACCAACACCAAGCTCGCCAAAGGAATTCTTCATCTACATTGACGGCAAGGTATACGGCCCTTACAAGTTTGCCAACCTGCCGGTATTGGTTGAAAATGTAGTTACTTCCAGCAAAGATACTTTGTTTGAAATCGCTGCTTTCTTGGACTTGAAGAATACCAGCTGTAGGGTGGTGAACAAGGTACCAAAACCAGTTTGTCCGCCCTCTTGCAGCATCACGGACATCAAAGTAAGCGATCTAAAATGCGACGACAGTGCAGGTAAGTCCTACAGCATGACTTTGAACCTGAAATCGCAAAATACCGATTCTATTTTAGTGCTCAGAACTTCAGCTGGTGGGGAATACAAGATTCGCGTAAAAGATCTACCCGTTAGAATTACGGGTATACCAACCCCCAAAGGCAGCGTTCTCGACTACTTCGTTGTATGCTCCCGCAATAGCAATGATTGTTGTGCCAAATGGCAATATGAATTGCCTTGTCAGCCCGCCAATTGTAATATTGGTTCTATCAAGGTACAGCAAGTATGTTTACCCAATGGTTCTTACTACCTGACCCTTAACTTTGACTACAGAAACACCAGTCCAAGCTTCGAATTGAACTACAATGGCAAATCACTTGGTGAATTTGCTTATGCTAAGCTGCCGATTCGTTTGGGACCATTTACTTCACCGGGTACGGCGGAGTTGAAAGTCCAGGACAAAGCCTCTAAGTGTGAAGCAAGTACAAAAGTAGAGATCAATCTTTGTGCTACGACTTGCGCGATCAAGGAAGTCATTGCAAAAGCATTGCCTTGTCAGGGCGGAGAGTTCTTTATTGAAACTACTGTACGGAGCCAAGCCGCCGATTCTAACAAAACATACTTACTTTTTGTTGATGGGCAGGTTTTTGGGCCATTCAAATACCTGAAAGCAGTTCAAAAGATTGGACCTTTCAAAGGAAACGGATTTACCATCTACGACATCTTGGTGATTGACCAAGCGAACCCAGCTTGTTATGGTTACACCAACGTAGGTCCAGTAAGCTGTATTGAAAGCTGTACAATCGGCAAATTGGAAGTAAAATCAGGAAAATGTAATCCTGATGGTACTCGCCGACTAGGCATCAATTTTGAGTATGCCGGGGATAAAAACCGGACTTTTACCGTATTTATTGATGGCAAACAAGTAGGTACATTCCCACTGAGCCGCTTACCTTTGGAGGAATCATTTAAATTCCCGGGCACCAACGCTCAGGACAAATACAAAATCAACGTCTGTGTCAACGACCAGAAAGAATGTTGTTTGTCTGGTGAATTTGTATTGCCTTGCCAGCAAGGTTTGTCCAATGACGTATGGCCTGGTGATGCCAATGACGACAACATAGCCAACCACATTGACTTGTTGCACATCGGTGCGGCATTTACTTCAAAAGGTAAAAAACGCTCCATTTCTCCTAGCAGCAATGCTGCTTCCATAACCGATTGGGCAGCATCACTTGCCGATGATTGGACTTTAACCTTCCCAAGCGGGTTGAACTTTAAATTTGCTGACTGTAATGGCGATGGCTTAGTGGATGAAAAAGACATTGAGGTTTTACGCAAAAACTACGGTTATACCCATGGTACGCCCACCCAGGCTGATACCTTGCCTTATACTTCACTTGATCCTGATGTTCTTTTGGAAATGCCGCCGGTAGGCCAGTTGCCAAAAGGTTCGAAGGTAGATATTCCAATTGTGCTGGGCTCGGAATTGAAACGCGTAAAAAACATCTACGGCGTTGCCTTTACCATCAAAGTAGATCCTAAGCAGATCAACTTGGCCAATGTGGAGGTGATTGTCCCTACCTCTTGGATGGGTCAGCCCAAAGTGAACATGGAATCGATTTACAAGGTGTATCCAAAAGAAGGTTTGATTGAAATGGCTTTGACCAGAATTGATCAAAACGAAGTATCCGGTTATGGACCTATCGCATTCTTGCGCATCATTAAAGACGATATTGTAGGGCGTCAGGAATCACAAATGCTGATTACAGATCCACGCGGTATCCAAGTAGACGGTACAGAAATGCCTTTGGCCAAATCTAGGTTGTTGATTCCCGCAGATCAAACTGCTCCAACACCGCCCGATGAGCGTTTCGCGCCAGTAGTTCAAGTATACCCCAACCCAGTTGAGGATATTTTAAAGGTAAGCACCACTTTGAGTACGCCAATCACGCAATTGCAAGTTTTTGCAATCGATGGAAAGGTGGTACTCGGGATGGTTAATAATTCCACGGAAATCAATGTAGGCGAGCTTGCCAGTGGGGTGTACATCCTGCGGATTCAAGCTGGTACTGGGATTTTCCACCAACGTTTTGCGAAAAAATAGGAGTGTTTCTTTCTTCATAATCCCATGAATTTTTCTTCATAATCCCATGACATTTTTTTGTGAGTGATGAGACAGGTCGAAAGGCCTGTCTCTTTTTTGTTTTAGATCAAGACTGAATTTTGAAAAAACAGAAAGGATTTGCAGAATTGATTATTTTTAATCGAAACTTACACCGTAAATTAATTTGAATCCAAAAATTTTAACTTCAAAAGACAACTTTATACTAGTTGTTTATAACCTTAAGAAATGCGTCCGCCTACTTCCTTTTATGCGCTGTTGATTTTATTTTTACCCATAATTTTGTTTTCACAACAAGATTATGTTGCGGATATTCAGCATTATGGAATAGCGCAGGGCTTACCCAACAACCATATTTATCAAGCATTCCAAGATCGTCGTGGTGTATTGTGGCTAATCGCTGAAAACAGCTTAATCCGTTTTGATGGCCATCAATTCAAGGAAGTGATGGTCATCTCGGTCAAAAATGATCCCAATACCAATAAAATTTGTTTTGAAGATCAGGATGGAAATCTATGGATTCGAAATTGGAAGGATCGAAAAGCAGAGGTTTTTTTGCTTTACAACACCCTCACTGGTGAAATCAATACGCCGCAAGGTAAATATGGCGACCGTTTCCCCAAAAAAGTATTTAATGCTGCCCCCGGTAAAAACCGCAGTATTTGGGTCTGTAATGCTTCAGGAGAAATGATTTATTTTGATCCCCTAAACATGGCATCAAAAACAATTAAAAAATTTACATCCCCTTTCAATTTTTTTAAAGTAAATACGCTAAGAAATCTAATTTGGAAAAGCGTCAGTGAAATGAAGATAGGTGAATCCAAAGCGATCACCCTACTCGACTATTCGGGAAAGCAAATTGGAAAGAGCATTAATGTTGATAGTATTCAGAATGCATTTGTAAATACCTTTGGTTCTTTGTGTTATACCACAATTGATGACTTGGGTTTTATTTCTCCAGAAGGTAAGGTTAAAAAAACACCCCTTCGAAATTTTATCCCTAACTATAAATCTAATTTTGAAAACAATTTCGCCATGCCGATCGCGCATGACCCCGTTTTGGACAATTACTGGTTTCTGTACGACAATAAACTTTTTGTATTTAGCCTAGCAAAAGGATTGCAATATGTCATTGACAAAAACAATTCGCAGATTAGGCCGACTACGGCTTTTTCTATTTTTATTGATAAGCAGGGGGTAGCTTGGTTTCCATCGATTGAAGGACTATACAAAACCAGTATCAAACCACGGCAGTTCCAAAAGCTATTGTGGAAAGAACCGAAAGAAGCAGTTAACCTTGCCGAATATTCTTGTCGAGGAATTTTTAAAGACGAGCGAACGGGTACCTTGTATGTCAATACCGCAAAATGTTTTTGGTCGATAAAAGACGGCGCCATTAAAAAAATATTTTGCCGAGAACAAGCCATTTTTAGCCTAGTGACTGACAAAGATAACAATATTTTTTTGGGCTGCGAGTCCTTGTATCAATTCAATCCGAACAATGGCTCTATCCAGCTACTGGATGAAATGCCGGATTACAATACTATTATTTGGTCGCTTTTCCCCCAAGGGGACCGGGTTTGGTTGGGCGGAAACAATGGTATTGCTTACTTTGATAAAAAAACAGGAAAAATTCAAAACTTTGAAGATGCAAAAAGTCATCTGGCGCTAAAATCTGCGGTTATCTACTCCATTCAGGCTGCAGGAAATGGGAAATTGTGGCTGGTGTCCGAAAAGGGTCTTTTTCTATTTAATCCACAAAAAGGAATTGAAGCCCGGTATTGGAAAGGAGGTAAAGGCCGATACCATATCCCCACCGAAAATCTCAGAAATTACTGTACTGACAACGATGGAAATTGGTGGCTGGCTACTGGAGAAGGCTTGCTCTTCTGGAATCAAAAGAATGGCTTTACCCGTTTGTATACCATGAACGATGGTTTGTCCAATAACAATATTTATGCTGTTTATCCTGACCAATATGGGTTTCTTTGGCTGAGCAGCGATCGGGGCATCATGCAATTTCAAAAGAAGAATAGTAAAATTAGAGTTTTTTTACCTCAAGATGGCATTACCCACCAAGAATTTAACCGAATTTCACATTATCAATCTCCAGATGGAACCCTTTATTTTGGAAGTTTGAACGGACTAACCGTGTTTCACCCCCGTGATTTTTTTGAAGACTTTGATCGTTCTCCGGATATTCCACTGATTTTGACCACTGCCAATTTGTTTTCTCGTAGAAGTGATACCTTGGAAAATGTTACTACCGATTACTTGCGCAAAGGAAAATTGCTTTACCGGCCTCATCACCTTTACCTTACCTTAAGTTTTGCGCTATTGGATTTCTTGAACCCCTCTTCGATCCAGTATGAATATCGGATCGATGGTTTTGGCAATCGTTGGGGGTCCTGTTCGGGAGCAACGTTGCAATTGGCGGGACTACCCTATGGCAAATACCTGGTGGAAGTGCGTGCTAAGACTTCAAATGGCATGTATTCTCGGCAGCAATTGAGTATATCGATTCAAGTACTACGGCCTTTTTATTTTCAATGGTGGTTTGGGTTGCTGCTTGGTTTGTGTTGCTTAGGTTTAGGGATCGTTTTTTTCCGCTATCGCAACCAGTGGCTAAAAACCCGCAAAGCAGAACTGGAACGAGAAGTAGCCATTCAAACCCAAAAAATCCGCGAAGACAAAGCAATTATTGAAAAACAAGCAGCACAACTTATTCAGTTAGACGAGGCAAAGTCGCGTTTTTTTACCAACGTTACCCATGAATTCCGCACGCCGATTGCGCTTATCTTAGGTCCCTTGAATACCTATTTGGAGCGTCATGCACTGGATGAACAGGACAAAGTGCTGCTGAACCTCGCCAAACGCAATGGCGACGGCTTGTTGCAAATGATCAACGACCTACTGGATTTATCGAAATTGGAAGTTGGTAAACTCCCGGTTGCTGAACGGCCGGTATTGCTGTACTTGAAGATCCGTCAATTGCTTAGCGCATTTGAGGGGATAGCAGAACAAAAAAACATCGATCTGCAATTAAACTATGAACCCAAACAAGACCTCAATATCATCCTGGATGCAAAACTCTTTGGCATCATCCTGAACAACTTATTGTCCAACGCTTTTAAATTCACCCCGCAGGGCGGTTCCATTGTAGTTGGTGTAAAAGAAGATCGCTCGAATTACTTGCAAATAACCTTGGAAGACACGGGGATAGGTATACATTCCGATGATTTACCTTACGTTTTTGATCGATATTTCCAGGCCAAGATGACTGAAAATGCCAATGAAGGTGGATCTGGTATCGGTTTGGCATTGGCCAATGAATCCAGTAAAGCAATGGGGGGCAGTATAAGTATTGAAAGTATTTGGGGGACGGGCAGCATTTTTAGGTTTAAATTCCCTAAAAAAGAAATACAAGGAACGGATAAAACAGAGCAGTTAAAGGAATTAGAGCAATTATTGTTCGGAGAGAAAGCCGTAAGAAATGGTAACTTAAAACATCCCATCGCTACTGAAACAGAAATAGCATCCACTCGTCCCAGCTTACTTATATTGGAAGACAACTCAGATTTACAACAATACTTAAAACAGATTTTGGAAGATGATTACCATGTCACGACCGTAAACAATGGCCAGGAAGCCCAAAAAAGACTCGAGCACACCCGGCCAGATTTGATTTTATCGGATATCATGATGCCTTTGGTGGATGGGTTTCAATTTTTAGAATGGATGAAAAATAGCAAGCAATACAGCGGAATACCAGTAATCATGTTGACTGCACGAGCGGAGATAGACGATAAACTTCGCGCTTTGCGCATGGGTGTAGACGATTATATGCTCAAACCCTTTGTAGAATCAGAGTTGTTGGCACGGGTTCACAATTTACTCCAGCGCCAAACGCTGCGAAGCAATTATTTGGAAAAAACTGCTGAAGAAACCTATGACGATTCTACCAATCCATTCCCCCAAAGTTTATCAGATAATGAAAAAGAGTGGTTGAATCAATTAGAAAAAAACGTTTTGGAAAGGCTTCAAGATCCAAATTTTACGGTGAATGACTTAGCAAAAACCATGCTCGTTTCGCGTACCCTCTTCTACACGGAAGTAGGGCGATTAATCGGTCTTACCCCCAACGAGTACGTCATTGAAATCAGACTTAATAAAGCAATGGACACTTTAAAAACGAGCTCTGGCCAAATCAGCATCAAGGAAGTAGCAAACATGATCGGCTTCCGTGACGAGAAATATTTTTCAAGACAATTCAAAAGACGCTTTGGAATTTTACCTTCCCAAGTAAGCTGATCTTTACTTCTTCACAGCGATTGAAGCGTATTTCTGTTTTTTTGTACAATTTTCTATCCATCTGGACACCCGTCTACCTAGTTTTACGTGCTATTTTACAAACTGCACTCTACCTTTGGCAGGTAAAATATTTATAAATACTAGTAACAAAATCTTATTGACAAGCTTTCTAAACTTAAGCTTTGTTTAACGAGGTAACACTTAACCAGTTTTGTTTTACAGCGTTCTTATCTTGAATCGCCTGTTTTGGGGCGATTCATTTTTATAAATATCTACTCCCTTAGACTATCCTTGTTTAGTAAAATATTGCGCTAATTAACAATCATCTACCACTGATGGGCTCGTTACGAAACCCGAGCATTAAGTGGAATTGAACTCTAAGCGTTGGGTAGCTTTTGCATGCCTAACGCTTTTTTTATTTTTCAAAAAATGTGCAAATTCAAAAACAAAAAATAGTATTTAATTAGAATAAAACAAAAAATAGTTTAATTTTAATGCTGTATTTCACCTCAAATCCGCTAAGATGACTACAGTCGATGATATCATGGAAGTATTGGCTGAATATGGCAGCCCAAGCATCAAAAAAGTATTGATGAACCATGGCGCTCAAGAGCCTTTTTTTGGGGTCAAAATCGGCGACATGAAGAAAATCCTCAAAACTATCCAAATCAAAAAAGACCACCAATTGAGTCTTGGACTCTACGCGACTGGAAATTCTGATGCCATGTACTTGGCTATGCTCATTGCGGATGAAAAAAAAATCAGTAAAGATGATTTACGGCTTTGGGTTAGTCAGGCCTATTGGTATATGTTAAGTGAATATGCTGTAGCCTGGATCGCTGCTGAATCTCCTTTTGGTGAAGAACTGGGTCTGGAATGGATCGATTCGCCGGAGGCCCATATCCAAGCAGCGGGCTGGTGCACGCTAGCCAATTGGTTGGCATTGCGGTCCAACTCGGAACTTGATATTGCTCTTTACGAAGGCTTATTGGATCGGGTAGGGAAGGGGTTGCAAGCATCCGCTAATCGGGTTAAGTACACGATGAATAATTTTATAATTGCTTTGGGTTCGCAAGTTCCTGAATTGACGGCAAAATGCCTTGCCGTAGCTGATCGAATAGGTAAGGTAGAGGTAGAAATGGGAGGTACGGCTTGCAAAGTACCCCAAGTAGCGGAGTACATCGCCAAAATCGAATCTATGGGGCGGATTGGCAAGAAGAAGAAAATGGCGCGTTGTTAGCGAGGAATCATTCCTCATATCTCCTTTACATGGCTTTCTTAGAAACTTGGGATAAAATCTTTATTTTTGAATAGAGCAGATGATTGGTAGCGATTGAAATCAAAAAAGATCTTTTTTGTGCCCATTGTCTACCTTCAGATCAATTCAAAAAAAAACCTAAACAGCCGCATATGCCGACCAGTTTTAAACATACTTCCTTACCCACCACGCTTGAGGTGTTTACATCTTGGGATTCGCCTTTAGATGGTTATAAGTATGAATGGTTCGATGGCGAAGTTGTTCGATTTGAGAAAATGAACAAGAAACACTTAAAACTGATCCACTTATTGGTTCAAAAATTTTACCAAACACAAGCCTTTCAGCAAGGCGGGGCGTTGATTGCAGAACAGTAGGATGTGATGTTGATAGGAATACAATTACGTAGACCGGATTTGGCCTATTTCAGCTCGTTTCAACTTGACAATACCGATAGCGGTGCAGGTACTCTGGCATATTTACCTGGAAACACAGCTAGTTTAGGTGTACACGGGTTCAAAGTCTGTTTACATTGCCAATGGTGATGATATCTGTTCAGCACAGCCAGTTTTGGATGATTTTGAAATAGTGGCAAATCAATTGTATAAATAAGGGAGTTTATATTACCCCATTTCTACCGAGATGCCAGCCATCCAAGCAAGTTGCGGCGCTACCCACCTGAATAAGCCTTGCCATTAACTTTTTACAGACGTTTTGGCTTTGCTGCCGCTGGGTCATTAAATTCAAAATTGAAAAAAATTAAACAGCTAAGTCTTCTGAAAAACAGTATTAGTGTGTGCTTAAATTGTTGATTAACTATATGGTATGTTCATTTTTATTTTCCTAAATTTTTTTCAAAAATTACAAAGTGTACCTTTTTGAAATGAGGTTAAAAAAATAAACCTTTAAGCTTCCCTTTTTCATCAAAGTGCTACCACACGCTATTTTCCTTATCTTTGCTCCATGCACAACATACCCACCTTAGCGGAAATATTCGTCAATTTAGACATCTACGCCTTAAACGAGATGCAAGAAGCTGCGTTGGAAAACATTCCAACCGAACCCAATCTTCTGCTCTTAGCTCCCACCGGCTCCGGAAAAACACTGGCTTTTTTATTGCCCATCTTATCACTCTTGGAAACAGATCGTCCTGGAGTTCAGTGTTTGATCCTATCCCCGACGCGTGAATTGGCACTACAAATTGAAAAAGTATGGCAAAAGATGGGAACCGGATTCAAGGTCAATACCTGTTATGGTGGTCATTCGATGCAAACCGAAATCCGCAACTTGAGCCAGCCCCCAGCTCTTTTGATTGGTACCCCCGGCAGAATCATTGAACACCTCCACCAGGATACCTTCGGAGTGGACAACTTGAGCATATTGGTGCTGGACGAGTTCGATAAGTCCTTGTCGATGGGTTTTCAAGAGCAAATGGAACAGATCGTAAAAGCGCTACCACGGTTAGAACGCCGCATCTTGGTTTCCGCTAGTACCAAACAACACATTCCTAAGTTTACTGGCGTAGTGGAGCCAAAGGTTTTGGATTTCACCAAAGAAGAAGAAAAAGCCACCGATGGCTTGAGCTTATACCGTGTATTGTCGCCAGAAGAAGATAAAATAGACGCCCTTTTTGACCTTTTGTGTATGATTGGTACGGAGCAAACCCTCATTTTTTGCAATCAACGCGACGCTACCGAACAGGCAGTTACTGAACTGGAGCGCCGAGGAATAGCAAGTACCTATTTTCACGGCGGCATGGAACAATTGGATCGAGAAAAAACCTTGGTTCAGTTTCGCAATGGCAGCATTGTCTATTTGGTTGCATCGGATCTGGCCGCCCGCGGTCTGGATATCCCGGAAGTAAAACACGTTATCCATTTGGAATTGCCGAGCAAAGCCGCCGATTTCCTTCACCGCAATGGTCGCACGGCCCGTATGCACGCCCAAGGATCGGCCTATGTGTTATTAGGAAACCATCAGCCCGTTCCAGAATTTTTAACCGTATTGCCTGAATTGTTGGTACTTAAACGCACACCATTGCCTGCACCGTCCCCTTGGGTTACGCTTTACATCAGCGGTGGCAAAAAAGACAAACTCAGCAAAACCGATATCGTCGGTTTTTTATCCAAAAAAGGCGAATTGCCAAATGGCGATATTGGGAAAATCGAGCTCTTGGATTTTATGTCCTTTGTGGCAGTAAAAAAAGACAAGGTACAAGCCGTTTTGAAACGCATTCAGCCCGAAAAAATGAAGGGAAAAAAATATAAGATAGAGATTGTGCGGTAGGATAAAACAGTAAGGATGTCTTGGGGAATACTCACCAGACATCCTTATCGTTGACGCTATTGTTTAATAAAGCTTGTTGAATTCGCCCAAGATTCTCAATTCCACGTCATCGCCCACCATCAAGGTTGGGAGGTTTTTACCCACACCAAAAGCATTGCGACTCAATTTACCAATGGCTTTGATGCCTACCTCAAAACGTTTAGCACGGTCGTTTTTCTCCGGACCGCCAACCCATAATTCCAAAGATACCGGCAGCGTAACATCCTTCATCGTCAAATCACCCGTAGCTTTCCACTTGTTGCCCATGATTTTGGCAAAGGAAGTGCTTTTAAAAGTAATAGCTGGAAACTTCTCCACATCAAAAATGTCGGCACTTTTCAAATGTTTGTCGCGGGCTTCATTTTCAGTATTCAAACTTGCCGTTTCCGCGCTGAATTCAAAGACAGCATCGGAAAAATCTTCTTTAGTAGCGGTAAATTTAGCGGTGTAGTTTTTGAAAACACCGTCCACTTCAGAAATCATGTGATGAGAAACGGTAAAACCGACCTTGGAATGCCCTTTGTCAAGGCTCCAAACCGATTGACCAAAAGCAAAGCTAGTAGCCAATACAAAAGCAACAATTAAGCTAAGTGATTTCATGCAATAAGGTTTTGCGAATTTAGGAAAGATATAGGGGTTCTGGGAATTAACCATGCGCTTTTGGAGTAAGCTAAACCACTGACCCGTCGTGAAATAATCCTTTGAAGATTTTACTTTAAATTTACCTTATGCATTGCAATGCATATTAAGACTTTTTTGTGAAAGATGGATTCTTTTTAATGATTTTATAAAAAAGCGAAGACAAAGAAGGCCATTCTCTTCCGCTATACCGTTAAGGCAGGACAATAATAAACGTGATGTCTTCATCAACAATGCTTTTTAGAGTAATCGTTCCGTCATGTCTTTACATTAATTAATTCAGTCCCGCTTTTACTAGTAATTTTTTATTTTGCATTAAAATCTTATTGCTATGGCATTTCTTGGACTGCGCACCTGTATTTACCGGGTTCCTGATGTTGATTCAGCTACCACATGGTATACCGAAGTTTTGGGGATGGAACCCTATTTCAAGGAACCTTTCTACGTGGGCTATAATGTCGGCGGTTTTGAGTTGGGATTACAACCCAACGAAGAAACCATCCGCACCCCAAATTAAAGTGTAAACACCTAATTGGGGCGTAGATGATATTGACGCCAGTTACCAGCGTTTGCTGGCCTTGGGCGCTACCGAATATGAGCAACCAAACGACGTTGGGGGTGGCATCCAAGTAGCGATGGTAAAAGATCCATGGAGCAATTTAATAGGGGTTATTTTTAATCCCCATTTTGGTAAGGAATAGCATTTTGCTTTGTGATTTAAGCATTGGAATGCAAAGCCACTCGATTGCCTTCGGAGTCGGTTACAAAAGCCATGTAGCCATTTTCGGCACTGATCAAGGTTTTGGGCATCATTGTTTTTCCACCCGCAGCCTCTACACGGCTTAAAGCCACACTCAAATCAGGATTGCAATTGAAATAAATGATGACTCCGGCTTCGCTAGGGGTGTGAAAATCACTTTTGACCAGCGCGCCAGATAACTTGCCGCTACCGTTTTCGGAAGGGAACAGCGCCATTTTTAAATTACCCAGATCCAGTTGGTGTAAGTGGATATCGAAGATGGTTTCGTAAAAAGTGGTCGCACGAGCGAGATCATTAACCGGAAGTTCAAACCAATTGGAGGGTGTTGACTGAAGCGTTCATTGATTATTAGGTGTTTGATTTGGTAAATAGTAGCACTGAAGTAAACGTAATGTAGTTTTATTTGGAGAAAAGAGACAACGCAGGCTTTAGATTTTTTTCCATGGAGTAACAATAAGTCGCAACTTGAAGCTAAGCATGACTGAAAAAAAACGCGATATTTGGAAGTTTGCTAGTTCTACTGGAATGTCCGTAAACCATCCACGTTGTTGCGCTGGTAAGGCACTTTTAAGAAGCCAAGCGTTCCTGGTTTTACAAATATATTGAAGGAATAAACCCCGCGTGCCGGTTGCCAAGCAAAGGTCATTTGCCAGCAATGCAAGTCACGAGAAATACCTACCGAAGGATAGGAAATGCGTCGACTTACCAAATCATAACCAATGTTGTCGATGTTGAATCCCCAATTTTGGGTCAATTTGATGTTGCCTCTACAGTTGACGGCGTTGGTGTTGACCCGGAATTGCGTACCAGGTCCCCGGCTACCATCCCAAATCAAGTCAATGTTGTGGGAAATGGTGAAATTGTTGAATAAACTCAGGAAATTATCTTGATCCAGTGCCTTTTGCTGGTTACGGGATTGTACATCGGTGACCACTTCCTCCTGCTCATTGCGGAACAAAGCACGGATCTTTTCAATGGTCAAATCAGTTACAAAACGGATGGAAGCACCTTCCAAACGCAAAGGCGTACGTTTTTCATTCCAAACCAATTTATTGATCCGTATCCCGTTACTGTTTTCCATGTAGGGGTCAAAAACTGCGTTAAGACTCACCGTGGTAACCCCTTTAAAAAAACGCGCCGTGGTACTGGTCGATACCTGGCTCCATTGCAGCGAATCGGCAGCAAAGTTGTAGTTACCGGAAACGATCAAGTTGTCGATCAGCTTGATCTTTTTCTCTGCGCTGTCGCGTTTGGAAAAAATCTTGGCTTGCACCACGTTATTGAAAGAGTAACCAATGGAAGCTTGTTGTCCGACCTGTGGTGCTACCCCGTAAATCCCGTTTTCATAAGGCGAATAGATTAGAGGGCGCGTGGAAAAACGTCGATCTACATTGCGGATGGTATCGTAATAACCCAGTTTGTTGCTCAGGTAATTGGGGGAGTAGTTAAAAGAAAACGAAGGTCGAATTTCATGGCGGATACCCCGAATTAACCCTTTTCGGAAAGCCAAGGTTCCAAAAACCCGCGTATTGACACTCAAGCTAAAATTGTACTGATTTTGTCGAAAAAATCCGGGAACTTTATTGGTATCGATTTTTCCATAAGCAATGGTATCGTAGCGGATGTATTTTTCCAAACCATTGGCCGACTTGATCGTAACGGCTTTTAAGCGCGGAGCAGAATTGTACACCTTGCGGATGGTTCCCAATTGCCAAGCTTCCTGATAAGTAAAGGAAGGGTTGAGGTTGAAGTACTTGAACACCTTGAAGGAGGTGTTGACATCAATGTTGTGTTTGACGCCAAAACGTGCACTGTTGATCGTTTTTTGCGAAAAGATCGCGGTGTCTTTGGTCAAAAAGTTGTTGCGGGTTTCTCCGGCATAGCGAAAGAGGATTTTTTCATACCATTTTTCCGGACCTACACCATACTTTCGTTTAAAAGGAAAAATGGACTCCATCTGAAAACGCACATCGGGAAAGTTGATGTTCACGTCGCGGGTTACGCGGCTTTGGGAGTGGGTAAAGGCCGCCGATAAACTAAAAGGTTGTCCTGGCCAACGTTTGTTGAACGACATGTTGGAGTTGATCTGCGAGTTGTTTACACTGCGGAAGTCGTTGTTCACACGGTTCTGGTAATTATTTGCTGACAAGTTGATCGTACCCCCAAAACTGGCATTGGGGTGCGCCCCAGTTTCTTGTCGGTGCGACCAACTAAAACCAAAGGAGTTGGTGCGGCTAAATTTACCAGTATTGAAATTTTCTTGTTTGCGGGAGTCAAAGCGCAGCGACAACGATCCAGTATATTTGTACCTTTGGCGGTAATTCACCGTGTTTTTTAAACCAAAAGATCCACGGAAATAGATGTCTGACCGCAATTCTAAGTTGATGTGATCGCCAATCGGGAAGTACCAGCCCACGTCCTGTAATCCAAATCCCCAGGTATTCGAATATTGGTAGTTGCTGGGGAAAAGTAAACCAGTGTGGCGGCCACGACTCAACGGGAAAAAGCCAAAGGGCAATACCAATGGCGTAGGTACGCCCATGATTTGTAAGTTGGATGGGCCGACGATCACCATTTTATCGGAAATAAATTTTTGTTTACGGCTTACAATCCCAAAGTGCGGATGCTCGGCATTACAAGTGGTGAATATGGCACGGTCGTTGTAGCCAATGGTATTGCCGCGGCTGGAAGTGTCTTTGGATAAGCCAGTGACGAATTTGGTACGTTGGGATAAAACGAAAACATCGTTTTGGGTGCTCCGCACATCGTACACCATTCCCTTTTTGGTTTTGAAGTTGTAGCGCATGCGGTTGGAGACAAATTGCTGATCCCGGTCTTTAAACTTGGGTTTTCCTTGCAACTGTCCGGTACTATCGGGAACCCCTTCCGCACTGACCATGCTGTTTTCCCAGTCCAGTTCAATGAAATCGGCATTCAGCGTAATGGTGGTATATTTGATGCTGGCTTTACCGTAGAGGTAGATTTTCTTTAAAATATTATCCAGTACAATGGAGTCGCGGGCATCGTATTCCACGGGAGCATCCAAGGAATCTTTGGACAAACGAACTTGCCGGGTATAGTGAATAGAGGTATCGATAGCAAACTCCTCAAGGCTGTCAACCGGATTGCTTAGGCTATCTTGGAGAGGGGTGATTTGCCCACTCAATGAAGATAGTGAAATGAATAAAAATAAAAATGCGAGAAAGGCGTTTGCTTTCAACGTATGAAATCTATTACTTTGCACAATTAATTCATCTAAGTAATTTGGATTTAAGCGCTTACGCTGTCTAAACCACAGGGATTGATCCATTCTTTGGCGCTTTTTTTCCAAAACCGGCGTATTTCCATTTGGTATGGCTACAGTATTGATATTTTTACAAACGTACATCAGCTCTTTCTTGTCCCTCGGCTTGCTAGGATTTAACACTTTTCCTTCTTCGGAAGCAATAATCAGTCGCCCCAATGCAACCGAGAAAAAGGTAACGGTGACTCCCGCAACGGCAATTCTCTACAAGGATACGTTTCTTCAAGAAATCGTTGCCTGTAAAAAAGAACCTATTTACGGAGACATGTTTTTTTCGGCGGACAAAGTTATCAAACAATTGACACTTGGCGAAGCCGGATATCAGATTAAAACGGTGATAGTCGATGCCGGACATGGCGGACACGATCCGGGCTGTCATGGTCTGGATACTCAAGAGAAGCACATCGCGCTTGCTATTGCAAAAAAGTTGGCGGCAGGCATTGAAAGTCAATATCCGAATATTAGAGTCATTTTGACCCGCGATAAAGATGTTTTTGTTCCGCTTTACGAACGTGCCGGTATAGCCAATCGCAACAACGCCGACCTTTTTATCTCCATTCACTGCAATTTTTTGCCAGGAAGTAGCGCCACGCAGGGTACTGAAACCTACGTGATGGGTCTACATACTGCTGAATACAACCTCCAAGTGGCCAAACGGGAAAACTCCGCTATCTTGCTGGAAGAGGATTACAAAAGGAATTATGATTACGACCCCAACTCGCCAGAGGGCCACATCATGATCAGCATGGTGCAAAACGCTTATTTGCAGCAAAGCATCCTTTTTGGGGAATTTGTAGAAGATCACCTGCGGGGAAGCGCCAACCGCCGTAGCCGAGGCGTAAAACAGGCTGGATTTGTGGTGCTTAAAGCTACTGCGATGCCCAGCGTACTCATTGAAACTGGTTTTTTGAGCAACAGTACGGAAGAACAATTTTTGTCGGCGGGTAATGGCCAGGATAAGATTGCAGAGTCGATTTTATTGGCTTTTGGAAAATACAAAAACCAGGTAGAGTCCAGTAATTATAAACCCGACGCCTTGGTGTATAACGCCTCAGAATTGGCCGATTCTTCGCCAGCTGCTACCAATGGCTATGGCAAACCTCTGACTTACTCGTCGATACCCGAAAACGATCCGCGACCAGAACTAAAAACAGTGCGAGAAACACCAGCAGTGACGCGCAGCAATGCACCGACTGGAGGAAGTACATATTCGCCACCCCCCACTTCTAATGCGGCTTATGGGCCGGTACCTAACAGTCGACCGCTGACCCCTCCAGTAGAAAATAGACCCCCGCCAACGTATGGATCGGTGGCGACCAGACCAGCAACTACGAATAGCAATGCCGCGATGATCTTCTACGTGCAAGTGTCAGCTACTCCAAATGCACCCAATTCCAATGAGGCGAAATGGAAAAAACTCCCCTACGCAATAAATTTTGTCAAGGAAGACAACTTGTTTAAAGGCCGCACTGTTGCTTTTAGCGTTTATATCGAGGCCAATCAGGCAAAAGACCGCCTAAAAGAACTTGGTTTTTCCGATGCTTTTTTGATCGTTATGCACAATGGACAGCGGATACCGCTTTCGGAAGCGAAAAAAATATTAGGAATTCCTTGATTGACGGCAATTACATTTACCTTAGCGGCTTCTAAAATAAAATCATCCATGTCTAACGAAATTAAAGTAGCCCTGCTGGCACTTGTAGCGATTGGCTTATCCTATTGGGGCTACAACTTCATCAAAGGCAAAGACGTTCTGAGCAACAGCAACATTTACTACGTTGAGTTCGATAATGTGTCTTCGCTTAATCCTTCCACTGCGGTTGTTATCCGCGGCATTAAGGTAGGGTTTGTTTCTAGTGTAGCACTGGTTCCCAATACCGATAAAGTGAGAATTTCTTTGGATTTAGATCGGAAATTGCAAGTTCCTGTCAATACTGTAGCTGAAATCTACAACAACGGTTTTATGGGAACCAAACAAGTTCGACTTGAATTTCCGCCGATTGGTCAGCGCAATCAATTTTACAAATCAGGCAGTTTCATTCCTGGTCGTATATTGGGTTTTATCGGCTCAAATATCACTCCAGAGGAGTTGCAAAAATACATAATCATCCTCCAAGTGGGATTGAAAGGTGCTTTGGATTCGCTTAATCAAGAATTGACAGATGATCCCAACGGCCCCGTTGCTAAAGGATTGAGAGATTTGGCGGGTACTTTAGCGAACTTAAATTCGTCAACGGGTCAGCTCAATACCATTCTGTCAAGATCTGGCAGCGATATAACTGTCTCGATGCACAATTTGCGTTTGTTGACTGATACGCTGGCCGCAAACAATGGCAAAATAACGGCCATGTTGAAAAATGCTGAAAAATTCAGTGGGCAATTGGGATCGCTTGACATCAAGAAAACCATGACCAGCGTGGACGAAACGATCGCTAGTTTGAAATCGACCTTGGCAAAAACCGATAATGCCATGGGATCTTTGAATACCATTGCCTCAGATTTGCAACAAGGAAAAGGTTCGTTGGGCAAATTGCTCAAAGATTCCAGCTTTGCTGGCAACCTCAAGACCTTGAGCAGTCGTGCTGATTCTTTGGCAAAAGATTTGCGTCTGCGGCCATATCGTTATATTCCACTAAAAGGTCGTAAACGCGTTCAGCGTTACGATCGTTTGGATGGCGCGAAAATAGTCGACCCCAATACGGCAAAACAAAATTAATTGTTTGTCTAAAATAGTAAGGCCGGAACTTCTGCTAAAGCAACTGTTCCGGCCTTACTATTTTAACCTGAATTCGGAATTAACAGTTAACTTCAGGAAGTGTTGATCTAATGCTATGCCAAAATCGCTTAGGACGGTGCCTACCGCACTCGAAAGCAAAAAATTACGCATTTATCAGCGGGAAAAGGCGCTACACTGGAGCGTTTCTATCTAATTTTGCACAAAAACCTTCATTTGCCGCATCGACCAAGGCGCATCGTCCCCATCGGCGGCTACACCCTCTTCTAGTTTCAATCTCAAAAATCGGGCTTGCGTAGCATTAAAGGACAATACATTGTTCCCCAAATTGCCGTTAACTTTGGATAGGCTTGTTTCCCAATTTTTGCCATCAAGCGAAGTTTCAACGGCGTAGATCCTAGGATAAGTCTGGATAAATGGCGGTGGTGAGGGCGGCGTAGTTTGCCGCCAACCCGGTTTGATGTTTTGGGAAGCTGTAAAATGCAACTCCGCCAAATGCACTGCTTGTGAGAATTCTACTTGGTACCACATGCCTTTTACTTGTCGGATTCCCGTAGACCAACCTTCATAGTTAAAAGCGCTTTGCGGCGAAGCATTGCCGCCAATACGGGTAGAAGCGGTATGACTAGCACTCGCTTTCATGTCTTTTGCCGAAAGTTCAAAAGGCGTCTGTTTTTGCAGTACAGGGAACTGAAACATAATGCTTTGGGCAGCTGTTTTAGCACGGATTTTTGCTACCTGCTCAGGTGACACGAAGGAGGCATCATTGGATAATTCCGATCGTATGTAAGAAATCACATCCGCGATCCATTGATCAGACTGATCTTTCATGCTGGCCATCATATTTCCAGTGTAGGTTTTATTTTCAATAGCGCCGTCCATGCCATGTAAAACAACTTTTATGGCATATTCAGGATGACCTTGCATCCGGGTTGAGCCTGCAAGTGCTGGAGCCATCAATTTGCCATCGCCTGCCGGTGTACCCATACCCGTGGGGCCATGGCATTGAGAACAGAGTTCGTTGTAAATCGTTGTGCCACGTTCTACCATTGCTTTTAGATCAGCACTGAGTTCGGGTGGGCCAAAATTGCGAGGTTTTGGCGGCGCCAGGATTTGCTCGCTAATTACCTTTACGCCCAGCGCTTTGCTGAGGGTCATGGCATTTTTTATCCCAGACTCTAATTCAGGTAATTTTAAAAATTTTGCAGTAAGAATAGCCTGAATCAGCACATCCGTATTGGCATCGGTCAAAAGCCGTTGATAATCGTCTTCTAGGACTTTATTGCCTTCTTTGTAGAGGGTCTCGCTGGCTCTTAGGGCTTGGATGCGAATGCGTGGATTGGGATCCATTAACAGTTTTTGCGCCGTTTTAAGTGATAAACCACCGAGCCCTTCCAAAGTCCATATGGCATGAATTCTGGCGAGGATGTTTTTATTTTTAAGCGCCATTTTGGTCAGCTGAGGCACTACGGAGCGGTCTTTTTTGAGTACTAGCAGTTGTTGGGCGACATCTCTCCACCAGCCGTTGGGGTGTTCCAAATGTTTTACTAGAGCTTGAGCCGATTCATCCAGCAGGTGGGGTTGCTTTTGATCCCTACCCATGCCATCGTAAGTGATGCGCCAAATACGTCCTAAGCCGATCACTTTATCCAGTTGGTATTGTTCGATTTTGGTGCGCAGGTACGAGCCTTTTTGCGTCCATTGCCCCTCCTGGATGATGCCGTGGTACATGTCCGTAATGTACAAAGTCCCATCAGGTGCGGTGGTCATATCCACTGGCCGGAAAAGCGGATCAGTAGAACGTAAAAATTCAGACTTTTGCTCTTGGAATACGTTGTGCAGCGTAGTTAGCCCTTCGGTAACCACCGGGTTAACTTGGCGAACAATTCGCGCAACCGGTTCGCCATAAAAATATTGTCCTTTAAGATTGGCAGGAAGGTGATCGCCTCGAAATACATCATTGCCTGCTGCTCCCGTTACATGGTTTAGAGAGCCGTCGGGTTGTCTAATTTCATCCATTCCACCTTGCATATCGGCAGTTTTAACCGCCGCTCCCCAGGGTACATCAAAGCCTTTGGCAAATTCATTGGGGATATCAAAATTGCCGTATTGAACCGGAAATTCAAAATGGGAAGGCAATCCACTGGCGCCTCCCTGAAACCACAGCTTGCCATCGTCATCGTGGGTGATGCCCCATTGGGCGCGATTGGCTCCCGTTTTTTCCCGAATGATGCCATTAGCGGTTTCTCGAATGCGAAAAGCATTGACGGTGCTGTACAACCAGTTGTCCATACCCCAATACATAAAAGCTTGTTGGTGTTCTACATTGCCTGAGCGCCCGTATTTATTGGTGAAAAATTCTTTTTTGTCGGCTTTGCCATCGCCATTGGTATCAGTGTATTTGTAGACGTTGTCGGCATCGGATTCCATCGTCAGGATACAATCTTTGCCGTATGGTAAAACGAAACGGGGAAAAACGAGGCTATCAACAAAAGTTGTCCCTGTTTCATATACCCCATCATTGTTTTTGTCTTCCCACCGGGAAATACGGCTCACGGGCGCCAACTCATTTTTTGAATCAGCATCCAGCATATAAGTCCGCAACTCCAATACGTACATGCGACCATTACCATCAAAGACAATCTCTCCAGGCTGTTGGATAGCAGGTTCGGTCAAAACGGGTTCAATGTGATACCCCGGCGGTAAAAGGAATAATTTTGCTTCTTCCTCAATAGTTAAGGGGAGTACTGGGGGTTTGGGTGCCAGGTCAATGCCCTTCCAGTTTTCATCATTGGGGTCAACGCCCTTGGGCAGCTGGACTACAGGGAAGGTATCTCGAGCATTTGCAGGATGAGTTATAGGGAAAAAATGCGTTTGCTCCTTTAGGCTCGATAAAATTATCCAAGAACTGATAAAGGTAAAAGCAAGCAGGGCATGGCTATACGAGAGAAAGTGTTTTGACATGACAAGGCGCGTTTGAATGTGTTTAGATGCAGGGTGATCTTGTTTCAAAAATAGAATTTTATAGGATAAATACTTTAAAAAAACCGGATTTTGCAGGTAAAAATGGCAATTACCTTTTTTTGAACTAAAATCGCCATTTAAAGAATTTACAGACTTGCACTTTTTTTATTCTACAAAAAAAATAGAAACATAAATTATGTTTAGGGTAAACGCATGAAATTAGTACTGACCTCGGAGAGGTCTAAGATTTGCGTTCTGGGGGGCATATTACAAACGTTAGACCTCTCTGAGGTCAAAAACACGTACAAACGGGTCAATTTTTACAAACGTTAGACCTCTCCGGGGTCAAAAACACCTACAAACGGGTCAATTTTTA
Organism: Chitinophagales bacterium; assembly: GCA_038240665.1. Lineage (GTDB taxonomy): Bacteria > Bacteroidota > Bacteroidia > Chitinophagales > Saprospiraceae > Haliscomenobacter. Next base: position 26,450 of record JBBRGN010000018.1, read on the forward strand.
CAAACGTTAGACCTCTCCGAGGTCGCTACTGGCATTCATGAGTTTGCCCTGAATTATGGTTGATCAATAATTTAAGTGCGCGCTATTACAGGTTTTTAGGGCTTATAGCGGGTTGAATTTTATAGTTTTGATTTAAAGGCCCCAGCGGCAGCGCCGGCAGAACGTCTGTAGAAAGTTAATAGCAAAGCTTCAAAGGCGCAGAGCACTGCAACTAAAGCCGCATGATTTAGATTGATTATTTGAACCATAATCTTGCGTAATCGCGCACCAAATCTATTATTAAACCAGTCCCTTCTCAAAAAGGAAAGATCAACAGCGCGTGTTGACTTACCGTATTAAAATCGCGCCAAACCCGATTCAACTCTGTCTGCGTTTGAGCAGCTTCTAGCCCCGCAAAAGGATAAAGCTTGGCGTTTGATTCCCGGCAGGTCTGCGTCAATTTCCTACAAAGGCGGCTGAGCTTTTGCAAATTAGCTGAACGGATAAACCCATTTTTGGCTATTTCTTTCCAAGACAGATCGATGGATTGATAAAATGCATTTTTCAGCTCGCTTAACTTGTCTTGCTGTTTTTCAAAAACCTGCTGGAAAAAGCGCAAGTGTTTGGGTGAGTACGTTCGATGGGCATTACGATTCCAAAAGGCCGCCGCGATCAGTTCCTGCAAGTGCCTTGAAATACCCAGAATATTCACCGCCAAGGTGGCCTCCGCAAGTTGTAAAAAAGGATATTGATAAACGAAATTTGGCAATTGTGATTTTGAGCAGTCGATTTCAAATCCACGGTTCAAAGGAACAAACAGCTCATCGACCTTGAAGGCATAACTACCCGTGGCGACCATGCCCATGAAATGCTGGCTGTCCAGGATTTTTACTTCCGCTTTTTCGAGTAAAAAAGCTTTTACTAGTGGATTTCCATGAGCGTCTAGTCCGGGGACGCCATTTTCGATCAGGGTACAATTTGCCGTAAAATGAGACGCGTGTAAAGCACCAGAAGCATAAGTCCAATGGCCACTTATTCGGTAAGATTCCCCCATCCGATCGGCAATCCCACCTATAAATCCGCTGCCCGCCAAACACAATTTTGGATCAGGAAAAATGGCGTTACGCAGGGATTCTTCCATAAATCCCACAAACCAACCCGCTCCTGCACACAGCGTGACCGTCCAACCCAGACTGGCATCAGTATACGCCAGTTCTTCTTCGATGTGTAGCGCTTCGGAGAGGGTACATGCTAATCCACCCAATGCTTCCGGCACAAAGAGCTGGAACCATTTTTCCTGATGAATATGCGCTAACCATTCATCGGGTAGCCGCCCAAGTTGTTCGGCTTGCGCCGCCATTACTGCATCAAAAAGACTGCTGTTGATCATTGGGAGCGTCTAGTTCTTTTTTCCAATCCAGGTAACCTAAGATAGCGATTACAAACAGAAATAGGGTTAAAATGGAAAACATAAAAAGCTGTTTGTACAGCAAAAGTGGAATGGCTACCAGGTTGGAGACATTGAGCCAGATCCAGTTTTCCAACTTGCGTTTGGCCAAAAGCCACATGCCCGCCCATGCGGTAGCCGTTACAAAAGCATCCAGCAGCGGCACATTGGAATCGGTGAAGGTACTCAACACCAAAAAAAGCAGTCCCCAACCCAGTCCGGCAATGCTCCAGGTGATCCATTGTTGTTGAGCTGTACTTCGGGTGATGGTAATTGCACCAGAAGCAGCTCTTTTTTTCCAATTTGCCCAGCCGTAAATGCTCATAACCAGGTAATAGCCTTGTAAAAAAGTCTCAGCATAAAGCCCCGATTTCAACAGTATTACCGCTGAACAAAGCACGCTGATGATGCCAGTTGGATACAGCCAGATCTTGTTTTTTCGCGCCAGTAGCACTTCACTTACCCCAAAAGCGACAGCCGTCCACTCCAGGATGCTGGTGTGTAGAATTTGCTGAATCAGTAGACTCCATGCGGAGGTAAAATCCATGAATAAACCATTTTTATGTATTGTTGAAACGGTACAAATATGATGTCTTATTCGCAGCTCTGGTTTATTTTTTTCGAATAGTCGCCGAAAACTTCTGACGCAGAACGGCCAATGGAGGTGGCAATCCTCTTCCAAACTGGGAAAATAACTTGACTTCACGATTACATTCCCTATGGTCAGTATGGAGAGCAGCAGCTTGAATTACTCATTTAGTAAAAATTACAAGGGGATTTGATGTTTTGAATAGTTTAGGGGATTCAGAGATTTTATCCAAATTGGTACAAGTAATCTACGAGCATCAAAAGGCGAAATAACGCTGATAAATAATACAATTTTAATCATCAGCAGTTGGGGGAATTAATTTTAGTTGCCCTAAATTAATTCCCCCAACTGGCGGATTTTGCTCGGTATTTATTCCTTTATCAACCGAATGGTTTGTAAGGTTTTGGTTTTTTCGGAATTAATTTTTAAAAAATAAACGCCGGGATGTAGATGGGAAAAATATTGATTTTCAATGTTTTTTCCATTGTAGATGACTTGTCCCAGGGTATTGACTAAAAGCATCGTTTCGTCTCCTTGAAGGTTTTTAAAATTGAGGTTGGTAGAAAAAGGGTTGGGAT
>JBBRGN010000019.1:0-28852 GCA_038240665.1 Chitinophagales bacterium
GTTGAATCCAAACAAGGTTCCAAACTAGGTTTTTTTGAATGATGAATCAGGGGGAAACTTAGCTTCTTTTGCTGGTTTATCAATCGATAGAATTAAAAAAGAGCCATCTCCGTTTTCACAGGGATGGCTCTTTTATTTCAACTACTTATTGAGTGCCTCCTCATTTACACCACTTGGATGTCTTGTTCCAAAGGTTGAGCTTCCGCTGATTTTGGTAGGGTGACAATCAATACACCGTTTTCGTGTTTGGCAACGATGCCAGTGGTGTCCACTTGTCCGTTTAAGGCAAGGGTACGCTCAAAAGTTTTGATCGGAAACTCCTGTCGCCGAAACTTAGGCACGTTTTCCTCATCGATGGTTTTGTTGCCAGTGATGTACAGCAAATCATCGACTACCGAAACTTTAATGTCTTCCTTACCAAATCCGCTGGCGAAAACGTAAACAATGAAGTTGGATTCATCTTCTGCCACGTTGATCGGAACGTTGTATTTAGGGCGACGCCAAGGGTTGCCTGGTGTTTGTTGGTTTTGCTGCCAACCGGGTGATCTTTTGGAATGGGAGCCACAGTTTCTAGCGCCGTATGCTTGTTTGAAATACATGGATTATTGGTTTTTGTTGTTGAGTTTGTTAGGAATGGTACTTGGAGCTGGCGCGTCTTTTTTGCTACAGTTCTTACCTTGTTCCCAAGCTGAACCGTGGCGACCACTCCAGCCCTGTTCGGTTTGGCAATGGTGTCCGCGACCAAAATGATGGCGATGTCTGCCGAATTGTCGGTGCCCTACGAATGCGTTTAGGCTACCAAAGGTGAGCGCCGCAGCGGCAAACCCGATTAAAAATCTTGATCCTCTTCTCATGGTGTTGAATTATAGACTAGGTGATTGAACAAAATCGCTTTCATCGGGACCTTCGTTTTTAAAGGTTTCGTTACCGAAACGATTCCTACGACCACAGCCGCCGCCGTTATATCGCTCGCGGAATCCAGCATACTCCTCGTCGCTCATGTTGCGGATCTTGTCTGCAAAAACAGGCAACATAAATCGCTTACCGCGACGGAGTTTAGCGCCGATGAACAAGCGCATTAAGCCGCCAAAAACGATGAAAAGAAAAAATGCCCGCAGCAAAAAGAAAGGCGCAACAAATGCCAAAGCGCCAATAAGGCAGCCAAAGACCATCGGTTTAAAAATAGATCGGTTCATTATTGTTTTGTTTATTCGTGAATGATCGTGTTTACAAAAAGGATGACGGGCGAGCTCAAAAATTACTTTAGAGAATGACGAATATTTTTTAAAAGAATAAAAAAAGCCCGTCAAATGGGTATTGACGGGCTTTTGTGACCAGGGGGCAGTAGCTATTTTTGATTGGGTTTGCAGCGATCTTTCCACTCGCTCCGAAATTTTTGACGTTCTTCTTCGCTCATGGTCATGAATTTTTGTCGCCATTCCGATTTAGCAGGATTTGGGCGGTAGCCTTTCCCTCCAAACCTAAATCCGCCAAATAATAGGCGGGACAAAACAAACAAACCCATTGCTTGGCCAAAATTGATGGTTTTGACAGGAGCTATTGCCGGCAAAATGGCGTTCCACAGTAGCATTACCACCGCTCCGGTTCCCAGTATGGCCAAAGCGCCAAAAAAGAAGATGAATGCCCTTCTTTTTCTCCAATAATTACTTCGAGAATGATTCATCATCTTTATTTTAGTTGTTAGCTATTTCATTGTACAAAAATGCCAAACGTTTGCGCAAATGCTTGACGGCATATCCTTTGCGGCTGATGATGGTTTTGAGGTTTTCACCCGTTTCATCGGCAATTTGTTGCAAAGTTCGGTCTTCCAGTTCATTTTGGATAAAAACATACCGTTGATTTTCTGGCAATTCATCCAGCGCATCCATCAATTCTTCCCAAAACAAGTCTTTGAACAATTGCAGGTCGGGCGTGTCGTCGTCGGTCAGCAAAATTTCTAGAAAATTGACTTCTCCGTCTTCATTTTCGTAGCGGTAATCTTCAAGGGCAGTCGGCTTTTTTTTGCGGTAAAAATCGGTCACCTTGTTTCTGGCCACTTGATACAACCACCCGCTGGTGTTTTCAAGCTCGTCGATGTTCGACAAATTACTGAATTGATACCAAACCTCTTGGAGGATGTCCTCCGCATCCTCGTTGGTACTCAGTTTGTTGCGCACAAACGACCAAAGCCTTTTGCCGTATTCCTTTACGGTTTGGGTGATGTTTTGATTCGTTTTTTCGGCCATCGTTGTATTTATTGAGGTCTCCATGGTAGTTGAAGACGAACGACTGCCTAAATTACTTTAATGAATGGATAAAAATAGGATGCTGGTTCTAAATCCAAAAATTCAACTTCATTACCAAAGCCCGATTTTTGGATCCCCAAATATTAACGGTGTAATTGTCCGTGAATACCACAAAGAAATCGCTCATAGGGCGGAATCGCCATTGCAAGCGGCTGTTGATGTTGAAGTTGTCGGCCTGGGTATTGTATTGTAAAAAGGTAGTCCAAAAAAGTCGGCGGTTGAAAAAGAACTCAACCCGTGGGGTGATGGAAAACAACTGGGCATCTCCATAAGGCTCTGGAAAGTCTAGTAAATTGTAGTTAAAGGCCAAGCGGAAGCTCCCCCAAGGCTGAGCGCGCATCCGGGCTTCCAGACGCGCGGAGTACTGTCGTCCGTTGTAAAACTGCCCCAAAGTTAATTCGGAATTGAGGGTAAACGCTTTTCGGGAATCTGACGACCACTGAAAATTGCCATTGAAATACTTGTAATTGGCAGCAGGCAATGCTGGACGCTTGTCCAAATCCTCCTCGTCAAATTTAAACGTTACGGGTACATTGGACACAGTATAATTAGCCCCTACGGTGAAAGAGCTGGTGTTTTTAAGGTTCCAACTGTAGGAAAGCTGGGTGTTGTACTCGTTGAGCGTGAAATTAGGATTCAGTACCGTCCAACTGCCACCGTTGAGTTCGGTAGAATTGAGCTTGCTGTCGGTTTTTTTGGGGAAAGACCGCCAAGTAGCTTGTACATACTGGCCGATGTAACCAATTCTGAGGACCGTATCCCGAACCACATCGTAGTTCTCGATGCGAATTTCATAACCCAAGTCAGCGTAATAATTGGATCCCATTTGCAAATTGTCGACCACCAAATCAAAATTTTTGCTGGTGTACTGACCGCCAAAATTACCCCAAGAATTCTGACCCTTTACCTCGGGCTTCATGGAAGTATGGTAAGAAGCCCATCCGCTCCAAGTACCTAATGGTGAAGTATAGCTAAATTCCCCTCCAGCATTGCGCCCATAGCGACCTTGTGGATTTTCCTTATCACCAAACGCTTCGCGGTTAAAAAAATATCCCCGCAGGGAAGTTCTGCCAAAAAGATTGCGGTCAAAAACCAACCCGGAGAAATTTTGCCCTGGTCGCGTGCCTTGGTTTTTGGTTTGCATACTCAATAGGCCGATCCGCGTTTTTTTATCCACATTACCAGTCAAGCGCAAACCGCCCAGAATAGGGATTTGCTGCCCCCGTTGATCCAAACCAATGCGGCGTGAAAAAAATGGCTTAGCCAATTCAAAACCAAAATTGCCAAAAAGGTCGGCATTTTCGAGAAAAAAAGTACGTTTTTCGGGCAGTTGAATGCTAAAACGCGTCAAATTGATGACCTGTTCGTCGACTTCAATTTGCGAAAAATCTGGATTGATGGTCACGTCCAGGTTCATAGCGGAACCGATGCCAATCTTAGCGTCCAATCCCATATTCCAACCCGTATTGATTTTATTTCCATCGGTATGTACCTGATTGGCAGAAGTGGAGGCATAAGGAACGATGGCGTAATTGGCCTTGGCTTGTTTGGGCGATTTGTCCCATTGCAGTGCGCCTGTCCACCCCAGATCCGTACCATTAAATTGCAGCGGTATTTTTGTCCAGGTACTGTAATGCCCGCGACCAGCATCATTGCGGATGAAGTTGATGCCCCATTCCGTTTGTCCTTCTTTATAACGCAAAATCCGAAAAGGGATGGCGAACTCCGCCGTCCAGCGATCGGCATATACTTTGGTTTCGCCTTTCCATACATTGTCCCAATTGAAATCCATCTCATCCGCTCCAGCCGAAATAAGACCTTCATATTGCACCCCAGCAGGGCTCAGTGCAAAAAAATAGCCATTGTTGGCCAAATTAACCGGATCCAGCACTACCGCTATGCCATCCGAACCCCAGTACTGGGCATCGCGTTTCAAGCTTTGGAGGATGTATTTGGCCGAATCATCATAGCAAACGACGCCTACATATAAATATTGATCGTCGTAGGCGGTTTGGATTTCAGTTTTGGCTAGGGCTTGTTCGCCATCGCGAGGCCATTTCAACCAGAATCCATTGCCGCGGTCGGCGTTTTTCCAGATGGGCTCGGATAGATCGCCATCAATTTTAATGGGTGCTACAACTGGGGTGGTTTTTAAGCGAAAATTGGCTTGAGTCTCGCTGCGTGCAACTTGGGCAAAGGCAGGTATAGACAGGATATAAAAGGCGAATAGGGTAAAAATACGCGGCATGATGGTTTGGAATATTTCCTTTGAAAGGCTTGAGACGTCGAAAAGTTTCTTAATGGGCAGATTTTAACAACTTTTCATTTTTAACTTTACTCGTCTTTTTGTTATTGATCGCAATTTTATTCTTTTTCCTCGTCCAAGAACCAAAATCACCGATTTTTTTAGCGACAAATAAAGCGGCGCCATTGACAACAATGGCGGCGAACCGGAAAAAGTAGAAAACCCCTACGTAGATAAAGCCGTGGAAGCAATGCTCGCTGGAAAAACGATTGTGGTAAAAGAAACCAAATCCATAGGTTGGCAGATTTATTTTAGAAAGTAACTTCTAGTCAATTCAATGTGTAGCCGCTAGATTTTTTTATTTTAGCGGCTATGAACCTCAAAATCATTTCTGCCGGCGCCGGCAGCGGAAAAACTTATCGCTTGACTAGCGAAATGGTCTCTTTGTTGCAACAAGGAGTACGTGCCAGCGGCATTATTGCTACGACCTTTACCAAAAAAGCGGCAGCTGAATTGCAGGAAAGAGTACGGGTGAAATTGCTCCAGGAAGGACTCGTGTCTCAAGCGGAAGAACTTACCAATGCGCTCATTGGCACAGTGCATAGTTTGGGTGTAAAGCTGCTTCAGCGCTTTGCTTATGAGGCGGGCGTTTCCCCGGCCGTTACCATTATCGCCGACGAAGATCAGCAAATTCTTTTCAATCAATCCTTGGCAACCGTGCTCACCGAGGAGCGCGTGGAAACCATGACCCACCTTTGTGAAAGATTGGGCTTAAATGACAATGATTATTTTGATTGGCGTAGTGAGGTACGTGAATTGACGGAAGTAGCAAGAGCCAATGATTTTTCAGCATCCGTTTTACTTGATAGCCAAACGCGCTCTTTTGAATCCTTTCAAAAACTAATTGGCGTACCTGTCGATTCCTCTGGCGCAGCGTTCAATGCCAATCTAGCTCAAGCAATCGAAGAAGCCATTGAAAAAATTGCCAACAATGGCGATTCCACCAAAGTAACTTCTGAAACTTTGCGCAACCTCCAAGGCATGCAACGCGAACTGCGTTTGCGCGGGGAGTTGTCTTGGCGGCAATGGGCTAAACTGAGTAAGTTGCAGATTGGCGCGAAAAGCCGCGGCGATATTGAGGATCTGATAGCCTTTGCGCGTACGCATGATCAGCATCCCGATTTTCAATGCGATATCAAAGCGTTTATTGATGCCGTTTTTGAATTAAGCATCTCGGCGATTCAAGAATATGAAGATTATAAAAAACAACGCGGCCTCATCGATTACACCGATATGGAAGCGCTCATCAAACGGTTGCTGCGGCATCCGCAGGTACAAGAAGTATTGGCCAGCGAATTGGATTTGTTGCTCGTAGATGAATTTCAGGATACCAGTCCGCTGCAGTTGGAGATTTTTTTACAGCTTTCACGTTTCGCCAAATACTCGATTTGGGTAGGCGATCCCAAACAATCGATTTATGGTTTTCGTGGCGCAGCACCGGCTTTGATGCAAGCCATCATCGATCAAAATGGTGGCATCAAACCCGAGGACATTCAAAGCTATTCTTGGCGTTCGCGACAAGATTTGGTATACGCTGCTAATGCTATTTTTACCAAAGCTTTTGACCACATGCCGGTGGAGCAAGTGGCGCTTGAACCGAAACGTTTAAAAAGCAAAGATCCCATTGAAGCACTTGACGCGCTGCACCATTGGTATTTTGAATCTTTTATTGAAGAAGGCTCAAAAAACCGCCGGCAACCCGGCAAACCTTGGTTTGAAAATGCCATTGCTTTTACATTAAAAGATTTTTTGGCCAACAAAATTTACATCCAACCCAAAGATGGCCAGTCGGCACGAGTAGCTAGGGCTGGTGATGTTGCCGTCCTTTGTCGCTCCAACAACGATTGTCAGGCGATGGCGGACGCCCTCCACAAAGCAGGATTCAAGGTCGCCATCGCTCGAGCAGGCTTGTTGAATACCGCCGAAGCCAAGTTGTTGTTGGCTTGTTTGAAATACTTACTCAACTACTACGATTCTTTATCCGTAGCAGAAATTTTGCTGCTGGGAAGCGGGCAGGCCATTGAAAACATCATCGACGACCGCATGTCTTTTTTGGAGCGCGCTGAGCATTTCCCCCGTTGGGCTGCCGAAGATCCATTGATCAGTCGTTTGGATCAATTGCGGCAAACCTCGATTGAGTTGTCCAGCGCCGAAATATTGGATTTGTTGTTGGAAGAATTGGATTTGCGTCGCCGGATTGCAGCATGGGGCAACACCCTTCAGCGCTTGGACAATGTAGATGTGCTGCGGCGATTGGCGCTCCAATTTGAAGAGAGTTGCAATCGCTTACACACTGCGGCTTCAATCGGCGGTTTTTTATTGTGGTTGAACGAATTGGAAGTCAATGAAAAAGATTTTCAAGGCGCTGGCGAAGACCCTGATGCCATTAATGTATTGACATATCATAAAAGCAAGGGCTTGGAATGGCCAATCGTTATTTGTCATGGCTTAGAGAAAAGCTTACGCGCCGATGTTTGGGGCATCAATATTGTAGCCGAAATCGAGCAAGTCGACCTCAACAACATACTGGGCAATCGCTGGTTGCGGTATTGGGTCAATCCTTATGACAAACAATTTGGCAATACGGCATTGTCGGAAGCCATCGCCGATAGCCAAGCGCAGGTAGAACAAAGCAAACAATCGGCGCAAGAAGAAAATCGACTCTTGTATGTAGGCGTGACCCGCGCCCGTGACTACCTGATTTTTCCTTCTAGTTACAATCCCACTAAATGGCTCAACCGCACATGGAGCGCAGGCCAAGAGGACATCCCAACCCTTGATCCTAATAGTTCCGAAACGCCTTGGGAATGGGCTGGGCAATACCTGAACATCGAAACCCAGCAGTTTACTTATCCTCGCGACTTTTTGCAGGTGGACGGGGAGGAACCACCCATTTTTTTCTTAGAATCACGGGCTGGAAAAAAGCAGCACACACCGCTTTATTTGGATTTGCAGCAAAAAAACTTGGGATTGAACCTGCCCGGCGGTACTACTTTGTCGGTTATTCAATACGGCTCAGGCTTATCATTAGAATACGAAGATCAAGACATCTATACTTTGGCCAAGGCCGTAAAAGCTTTCCATACGTCCTATCATACTGATTATCCTGAGGCGGTAGTAGAAAAAATGGCTAAAGGCTTAATTGAGCGTTATGGCGTAGGCGAATGGATTAAACACCGACAGTTGATTCAGTTAGGGCTAGATTGGAAACGTTTCCAGGAGAATCATTTCCAGCCACTTAAAAGCCATCGCAAGTATCCAGTTCGTCATCAACATGGCGATCAGGTTTTTACGACCGTACTGGACGTGGTAATGGAAACCAAAGATGGTGGCGTATTGCTTCAAAATTCTGGATTTGGCGGCGATCAAAAACATTGGAAAAACAAAGCTTTGGAGCTCTCGGCTTATCTTTATTTAGGAAAAACAGCCCTTCAGCAGTTATTGGGGACGCCGCGCATAAAAACTTATGTCCATCTGGTACTACATGGTGTTTTGATTGAAGTGGAACACGCTTCAGTGTTTGTTGAAGAATGATTTTATAGACTTTCTAATTTTTACTCAGCTATATTTTTTTGCTATAATACAAAATTCAACTCCCAAGCCAGTAAGAAGAATAATATTTTTTCCTGTAAAACAGTATTTTCGACCAAATTTCTATTCCACTTAATATTTGGTGGGGCACGGTAATTGCCAAAAAATTCCATAAATCAAAATTCAATCGATTGAATATAATTTCAAATTCAGGAGTAGATTCCAAAAAAAACCCATTGTTTTTTGTCCGCTTGAAGATATAGTTTACAATAAAATAATTCTTCAGCATTGAAAATCAGTTGTATAGGCTATATCTTTGTTCTATATTTGCAGCATAGTGTAAAAAACACACGAAGATTTTCAATTTGATACAAATAATTCTCACGCATAAAATCCTAGAGGACATGTTGAAGAAAACGTACTCAAAAACCAAGCAAGCTTGCAAGGTTACATTTACCCTACCTATTGATGCTACCTATAGCGGTCAAGACATCCGCGTAGTTGGCGAATTCAACAATTGGAGCTGGGAAGAAGGCTTGCCGATGGAAAAAGGCAAAGCTGACTATACCGCTACCATTGAATTGCCTTCCGGTCGCAATTACGAATTCCGTTACTTGATTGACAATGGCCACTGGGAAAACGACTGGGCAGCAGACGCTTATGTACCTTCTCCATTTGATGGCATCGACAATTCCGTACTCTCCGTATCTGCGCTTGAAAACGGGGTGGCCGTAGCGGAATCTACCGGCGCTCCACGGGCAAAATCTGGTCCCAAAAAGGCAATTGAAGCACCAGCTAAAGCGCCAAAAGCCAAGAAAGAACCGAAAGCAGCCAGCACGAAGGATGATTTGAAAAAAATTGAAGGTGTAGGTCCAAAAATTGAGACTTTATTGAACGAAGCTGGTATTTTGACATTCGCTGATTTGTCAAAAACTTCAGCTGCAAAAGTAAAGGGTATTCTGGATGCAGCGGGTAGCCGCTACAAAATGCACGATCCTACTACTTGGGCAAAACAATCCAAACTAGCTGCAGCTGGCGATTGGGATACTTTGGCAAAACTACAAGACGAGCTGAAAGGCGGGAAATAGAGTTTAACACCAAGCAAATAACGAACAACGGCAACACATCTAATCAGTTGAGGTTGTCAACGGTCTATGAAGCGTTTACTTAGATGAAATCAGGTAAACGCTTATTTTTTATACGAAAGAAATTTTTGTACATTTGACTATTCACCGAATTTTGTACCTTAGTTAGGTGAATACTTAAGCTGAAAAGTCAATTGTTATTTTCATGCTTTCCGAATCAAGAATACAAAACCCTAAGCATACCTAACCATGATTGATAAAGTTGTGCACTACAGCCTCTTTACGGACTACGATATTTACTTGTTCAAATCGGGCACTCATTTTCGGGTGTATGAGAAATTAGGAAGCCACATTGCCGAAGTTGATGGACAAAAAGGCGTTTACTTCGCAGTTTGGGCTCCTAATGGCCAGGAAGTTTCGGTTATCGGCGATTTCAATTCCTGGAATACGCAAGAACACATACTAATCTCTCGTTGGGATGGTTCAGGTATTTGGGAAGGATTTATCCCTGGCTTAGGCAAAGGAGATCTTTACAAGTACCATATTCATAGCAACAATGGTCGGCATTTAGAAAAAGCAGATCCTTACGCCCTGTCCTGCGAAGTACCTCCAAAAACAGCATCGGTAGTTTGGGATCTCAATTATGCGTGGGAGGATAAAGATTGGTTGAAGGAGAGAAAAGACAAAGGCGGTAAACCGCAACCTTATTCCGTCTACGAGGTGCATTTAGGTACCTGGCGTAAAAACGGCAACGAGTCGCTTAGTTATCGCGAAATGGCCGATCAGCTGGTCAGCTATGTCGTTGAAATGGAGTTTACCCATATAGAGATGATGCCCGTGATGGAACATCCCTATTTTCCGTCGTGGGGATATCAAGTGACGGGTTTTTACGCGCCCACCTCTCGCTATGGAACACCTCAGGATTTTATGTACCTAGTGGATAAATTCCACCAGGCTGGGGTAGGCGTTATTTTGGACTGGGTACCGTCTCATTTTCCTACTGATGCGCATGGTTTGGCGGAATTTGATGGCACCAACCTTTTTGAGCATGCTGATCCACGGCAAGGTTTTCACCCTGATTGGAAAAGTGCGGTGTTCAATTATGGTCGAAATGAAGTTCGCAACTTCTTGATTTCAAACGCCTTGTTCTGGTTGGAGGTTTATCATATAGATGGTTTAAGGGTAGATGCGGTCGCTTCAATGCTTTACCTTGATTATTCCCGCAAAGAAGGCGAATGGATTCCCAACAGCGATGGTGGTAAAGAAAACTTAGAAGCCATTTCCTTTATTCGCGAGTTCAATACCATGGCTTACCGGGAGTTTCCTGATATCATCACCATAGCGGAAGAATCTACTGCTTTTACCGGGGTGTCGCATCCTACTTACAGTGGCGGATTGGGTTTTGGCCAAAAATGGATGATGGGCTGGATGCACGATACGCTGAGCTACTTCCAAAAAGAGGCGATCTATCGACAATATCACCATGGCGAGATCACCTTTAGTATGATCTATGCTTTTACCGAAAATTATACGCTTCCTCTTTCCCACGACGAGGTAGTTCATGGCAAAGGGCCATTGATTGATCGTATGCCGGGCGATGAGTGGCAGCGTTTTGCGCAATTGCGATTGTTGTTTGGTTACATGTACATGCACCCGGGCACCAAATTGCTGTTCATGGGCGGCGAATTTGGCCAAACAACCGAGTGGAACATTGAGCGTGGACTAGAATGGTGGTTGTTGGAATTTGCCAACCACAAAGGCGTAAAAAACTGGGTCAAGCAACTAAATCATTTTTATTCCGCTACGCCAGCACTGTACGAAAAACAGTTCACCGGCGACGGCTTCCAGTGGATCGATCATGGCGACGCACAAAACAGCATCTTGTCTTTCCTGCGTAAAGGGGAGGATCAGGAGAATCCGTTGGTGGTAGTATTGAATTTCACGCCGGTTTCGCGTCCGGGTTTCCGGGTTGGTGTACCGTTTAGCGGCGAATGGAAGGAAGTACTCAATAGCGATGATAAAGCCTATTATGGCACCGGTGATCACCTCAACGGGCACCTCAAAGCACAATCCGGCGAATGGAACGGACAAGAACAGTTCATTGAATTTTCTTTGTCGCCGTTTGCCACTATTGCGTTTGAACGGGTAAAGAAAAAATAGAGAAACAACTTCAGTTTTATAGCCTAGACCTTCCTGGAATAAAGAACCAGGAAGGTCTTTCTTTTTGCAGAAGACTACTGTTTTTCAGAAAACGGCAACACTTTGTACTCATCGACGCGAAGCACTTTACCTTCATACAGAATGGTGACTTTTGCTTCGCCTAATCTTTCCACCCGAGCAATGAACAGGTCATTGTTGGTTTTGGCAATGGTTCCGTTGTCGATGACTACCGTGAGCCTTTCGGCAGGGTAGGAGAGGAAACCGGAGAGGATGATTTCATTATCCGTGTCGAGGTAGAGAGGAGGTACTGAAACTTTGGTGAAATGTGCTGAAGACGGGTTTAATTTTGGGTGGCAACTCAAGCAAAGACACAAGAAGAACAATAAAACAAACTCTTGAAGAAGCAGGGATTGCTTAAATAAGTTTCCACAGGTTTTCGTAGACATTAATTCAGACTTCATTTTTTTTACAAAAGATAAGAAAATAGGGCGGTAAAAATCAATGCATTGATTTTTACCGCCCTATTTTTTGATTACCAACTCAATTGTTGAATTACTTCTTAGTGATGCTCTTGCCCATGCTCTTTCATTTTCTTTAACTCCTCCGGCGTTAGCTCCGACATGGCTTCTTCGTGTTCGGCTTTGAACCAAGTCACCAATTCACCGCGTTGCGCATCCGTCAGGCGAGCAGAGGCATGCATCCAAGTGTAGAAATTCTCTGGCATGCCTTTGGATTCTACCTCTTCGGCACATTCGTCCAGTTTGCGTGCTTTTCGTCCTGCTTCAGAGGCACCCCAAGTTGCAAAATTGAGGTGTCGGCGACCATCATTGATGTGTCCTCTGATCCAAAAAGAAACCGGAGCAATGTAAGCATACCAAGGATAGGTAGTGTTGTGAGAATGGCAATCATAGCAGGCGCCCTTAAGGATAGTGGCTACTGCAGTTGGCGGTTGGGCCAGGGCAAGGTAATCTTGACCAGGATCAGCGGGAGGATTGCTGCGGTCAACAGGTATGAATTGTATCCCTACCAATAGAGCTCCAAGTGCAATAAAAACGATTCTGCTGCTGCGTTTCATGTTGGTTTTTTTTCTTAAATGTAGGAAAAAGATCCAACGGAATACAGGTATAGGAACCACTATTTTCAAGCAATTCGACAGCTCGGGCTATTCCCTCGATGCTTCTATTGTTCTGGAGGATTGTTTTGTTTTGCCAAAAAACGGTCAACATCCAATAAGGCTTCTGCCCATATGGCAATCGAAGCCATTCCGACTTCGTCAGTTGATCGGATTAAGCGGTACTTGCGTTGATATTTGGCCAGCTCTTTGGCCAATTCCGGGAGAATTTTTTCTTTTTGCTCGGGACTGCCTTTGCG
The DNA here is from genome assembly GCA_038240665.1 of Chitinophagales bacterium. Taxonomy (GTDB): domain Bacteria; phylum Bacteroidota; class Bacteroidia; order Chitinophagales; family Saprospiraceae; genus Haliscomenobacter. The sequence continues at coordinate 12,759 of JBBRGN010000019.1, forward strand.
ACGCAGTTCAATTACTTTTGCATAACCTTTGCTCAAGTTTTCCTCAAATTGCTGCGACAAACGCGCACGTTCCTGTTCCAGCGCCGATTGGCCCTCCAAACGAGATTCTTGTAGACTGATCAGTTCCAGTGTTTTGAATATGGTTTGAAACCGAATTTCTTCCGGTGGTTGCATTCCCTGAGCCACATAGTTGTCCCATTCGGTGATGACTTTTGAGCAAACCGTCAATCCTGGCTGCAGATCATCTGGCAAGATGGGCACCAATAAGGCAATCGCATGACTGGCTTCGTTGTTGTCCAAAAAAGCGCGCGATTCACTCAAAGATTCATTCAAAATCAATGAGTGAGTTTAGTGCGCACGTCTCCATAGGTAAATGTTACTAATAATGCGCCGACAATGGTAAGACCAATGATCCAGTATCCTTGGGCAAACAAGATAAACATCGGACCAGGACACGCGCCTACCAATGCCCATCCCAATCCAAAGATAGAACCAGCTACGATGTGACGGGTGTAATTCAGCGGCAGCGTTTTTAAATCAACCGTGCTGCCTTCCCAGGTGGTAACATTGAACCGTTTCATCAGGTAAATCCCCATAGCGCCCATGATTACGGCTACCCCAATGATGCCATACATGTGAAAGCTTTCAAAACGAAACATTTCATGGATGCGAAACCAAGAGATGGCTTCTGATTTTGTCATGATAATACCAAAAAATATACCGACAACTAAAAAGGATAGATTCTTCATGGTCTGGAGTTGTTGAACTAAAAAATTAGAGGCATGATCAAATGAGTCATTATTAGACCGCCAATGAAAAAGCCAATTACGGTGATCAAAGAGGGCAATCGAAGGTGGGAAAGACCAGAAATGGCGTGCCCTGAAGTACAGCCTTCTCCATAGCGTGTGCCGAAACCGATCAAAAAACCTCCCAGCAATGACAATACAATGCCTTTCACCGAACTGTAATTAAAAACGGTGGTAGGTAAGAATCCCTGGCCATGTTGATCTGAATCTGGGTAGCTAATCCCCCAAGTAGCCAAATGATCAATGGTGGTTTGTGAAATGTTCACCGCATCAGGGCTCGGCAAAAAAAGGAAGGCAATTACGCCGCCAAGCATAGCGCCAGCAGCTAGGTACAAACGCCAAGCTTCCTGTTTCAAATCCAATTTAAAGTAGTCGACATATTTACCTGCGCCAGCAATGGAGCAAAGCACGGTATAGGTACTCGAGATCCCAAACATGCGCCCCATCCAAGTCAATAAAAACATCACCAAGGCAATCAAAGCGCCTGAAACCGCCCAATGCCATGGTTGACTAATCCATTCCACAACACTCATTTGTATAGGTTTTTTTTAGGAAAAATTGCCGATTCAAAAACTGAAATCCGACCTATTCTAGATGGCTTTCAATAACCGACTTCAGCTTCTGAGCAGTTTGCATGCCGGATTCGCGCCATTTGATTTCTCCATTTTTGAAGAGAATAAAAGTGGGGACACCGACGATATTCATCTTGGTTGCTAAGGCTTCATTATGATCTACATCAATTTTGATGACCGTAGCTTTTTCCCCAAGGTCATTGACGACATCCTGCAAAATCGGCGCCATCGCCTTACACGGGCCGCACCATTCTGCTGAAAAATCAACCAACACCGGCTTGGCGCCATTGATCAAATCTCGAAAGGTTGTTTTCTGTTCCATAACATATGTACTTAAATCTACCAAAGTAATAGATTTTTATTGATTGAGGTAATAGCAGTACAAATTACGGGTAGTTCAGGTTGAAAAAATGGGCTACTTTTTACAAATAGCCCATTTTTAAAAGGGTTCTTAAGCCCAAGGCCTTAAACACTAGAAATTGTCGACCTCTTCATAAGCCTTAATCACCGCCATTTCGCCTTCTTTATCAGGTTTGGAGTTGCCATGTTCCATGCCCAATACACCCTTGTAACCTTTATTATGAATGTGTTTGAAAACATTTTTGTAGTTGATTTCTCCCGTTGTGGGTTCTTTCCGGCCAGGATTGTCGCCGATTTGGATGTAGGCAATCTCTTCCCATGCACCATCCAAATTGGGGATAAGATTCCCCTCCTGGATTTGTTCGTGATAGATGTCAAACAAAATCTTACAAGAAGGGCTATTCACCCCCTTACAGATGGCATAAGCCTGCGGTGCATTGGTCAAAAATAGGCCAGGGTGATCTCGGAAATTGAGCGGTTCAAGCACCATGATCAAACCATGAGGTTCCAAAATAGCGCTGGCTTGTTTTAAGCTTTCGATCACATTAGCGGTTTGAAAACCAGGGTTGAGCTTTAAATCCGAGAAACCAGGCACCACCGTCATCCATTTGGCATTACAGCGTTTGGCTACTTCCACCGATTCGCGGATGTGTTGCAAAAACTCAGCACGCATCTCAGCCTTCCCGTTGGCCAGGTTGGGTTCGTTCCAATAAATCTTATGGGCTACAAAAACGCCCATTTGGATGCCCAGTTTGGCCATAGTATCCCCCATCTTTTTTTGCAAATCAGGGGTGCGGTCTTTCATGCCATTGTCTTCAAAGGCAGTAAAGCCTTGGTCGGCCATAAACTGCAATTGAGCGATCGGGTCATCGCCAGCATTTTTGGCAAACATACCGATGTGCGGACCGTATTTGAGTTTAAAACTGCGTTTTGGAGATGGATTCATAGCTCCTAGTACTTGGGTGGCTCCGGCTACGGCAGCAGGTACTGCTAATCCGGATTGAATAAATTTGCGACGTTTCATAATGGCGTTTTATTTATGGCTTGTTTTAGGTTCCTCGATTGTAGCAGTGATTACATCAATTTTACACTGTGGATAATGACGTTTACCCCAATTCAATCCCTTCACAGGGCCTAACACATTGACTGTAGTTGCCAATACATCGGCCAAGGTGGAAGTGGGGGCTTGAATCCGAGTTAATCCCCGATGGGTAATTCCCAATCCCGTGCGTGGGTCGATGATATGCGAATAACGCTGGCCTTCCCACGCTAAAAACCGATAGGTATCGCCAGAGGTAGAAACCGCGACATTGACCAGAAGTATTGTCGTATCGGATACTTCGCCAAGGGCATTCATGGTTTTGGTACCTATGGACCAACCTGGTTTTCCAGGTGGTGCTTGACCTACGCGAAGATCGCCGCCACCGATCACCAAGGTTTGTTCAAAACCATAGCGTTGCAAAATATACGTGGCTTCATCAACAGCAAAACCTTTGGCGATACCGCCGGCATCCAAGCGCATATGCGGATGTTGTAGATAAACCAGCTGGCCTTTGCGCAATTTTAGCCAACGGTAGTTTACAGCAGCTTTTGCCTCTTGAATGTCCTTTGCACTGGGAAAAACCAATTGTCGAAATGCCCTTCGCCATACTTTGCTCAAAGGGCCAACAGTGATGTCAAAAGCGCCTTTACTTTTTCTAGAAACCCTCTGACTGGCCATTAGAAGATGCCACATATCGGAACTCACTTTCACCCAATGGCCATCGGCTTTTTGGGACAACTGACTGATTTCGCTGTTTTCCAAATAATCGCTAAAATGGAGGTTGAGGGAATCAATTTTGGCAAAAGCTTCGCTTGCTGCTTTTTTTACCAAAGCACTGTCCTCGCCGTACAAGATGATCTGGAACAGGGTACCCATCTGAGGATGAGAAAATTCGTAGCGGGTTTGGCTGGATAAGGGAGAAAAACTCAGTAGAAGAAGAAGCAAGATGAAAAACGCAAAAAACAACAGTGGAAACAGCCCTCTTTTTCGTTGTTTATTCGCCATTTTTTGAGTTTCCATCTTACTTTTATGTTCTATTCGCTACCTACCTGGTTAAACCACAATTGATTTACCCGGTACGGCAATTGGGTAAAACCCGTCTTTGTTGGGGAGTACTTTAGGTAGAGCATCCCAAGCCAAACGATCAGGCATTAGTACAATGCTGGAATTCAAAGCTTTATCCCATTCTACGATCTGGCCGGAGTAAGTTGCCATACGTCCCATAATTGCGGTCATGGAGGCTTTGGCGCCATTTTCAGCGTCAGCGTATTTGTATTCTCCCTTCGCAATAGCGGCAAAAAGGCGCTCATGCTCCACTTGGTAAGGGTTGGGGTCGTTTTTATCATTGTGACGGAAAATATTTTTTCCTGCAGCATCCACAATGACTCCAGGAGAGGTGGCACGACCTTTGGTTCCTTGGAATGACTCCGTTACCGACTGTGCGCAACCCGGAATGTGACGACACTGGCTGTACATTCTGCTACCATCTGCATATTCGTATTCAAGAAAGTGGTGGTCAAAAATCTCGCCATTTTCCTTACCTGTGCGTACTTGGCGTCCGCCCATACCCGAAGCTTTTACCGGATACGCCTGTTTTACCCAGTTGGCTACATCCAGGTTGTGGATGTGTTGCTCTACGATGTGGTCACCACACAACCAGTTGAAATAGTACCAGTTGCGCATTTGGTACTCCATCTCGGTTTGTTTTTTCTGACGCGGTCTTACCCATACGCCTTCGCTGTTCCAGTAAACGTGGGAAGTTACGATATCACCAATGGCACCGTCGTGGAGCTTTTGAACCCAATTTTCGTATTGGATCTCATAGTGGCGTTGAAGACCAACTACAACGTTGAGTTTTTTCTTTTTGGCAATTTCAGCAGTTTCCAGCACCTTCCGTACGCCAGGACCATCTACGGCAACTGGTTTTTCCATGAACACGTGTTTGTTCGCATCAATGGCTGCGGCAAAATGGATGGGACGGAACCCTGGAGGAGTGGCGATCAGAACGACATCGCAAAGCGGGATTACTTTCTGGTAAGCATCAAATCCGGAGAACAGCGTTTCTTTTGTAACTGCTATTTTTGAAGCATCGCCATTATTGGCTTTCCACTCCTTGGTGATTTGGGCAAGGCTGTTTTCCGCGTTGTCTTGGAAAGCATCGGCCATGGCGACCAACTTAACGTTTTGTCCGCTGGAAAGTGCTTGGATGGCTGCGCCGGTTCCCCGACCACCACAACCAATCAGGCCAATTTTGATGGTGTCGTCCATGCTGTTAAAACCTTTAGCGCCCAATAGCTCGGGCACCAAAAGCATACCGCCGGCCACTAGCGCCGAATTGGCGACGAAAGTACGGCGATCAATGTTTTTTTTATGACTCATAACTTCTTGATGTTAAAATGATGGATGAAAAAGATGCGTTGATGTAGGTATTTTTTTGATGATAAAAAGCGGTGTTACCTGCGCTGCAAATAATTTTTTTAAAAAATGATAGCTTCCTTAAAAAAAGCTTCGACTTCAGCCGCAGTAGGTTGTTTCAGGGGGCGTACAAGCCGGAAACCCAAAAAATCGGAATCGGTGTTCCACCATTTGCTTTTAGGGATCTGCGGATCGCGTTGTTGCCAGCGGGTCTGTGATTTTAAACGCAGCGAACAAGTACAGTCTTCCACATTGTCATCAAAAGAGCCGCCTTTTACCGTCCGCGAATGTTTACTGGTGGGTTTGATCCAGGGATCTACAGGATTGGTGCCAACTTGTTGCAGATAGTCTTCTACATAAAAATCCAAAGTCCATTCGGCTACATTGCCCAACATATCATAAAATCCCCAGGCATTGGGTTTCTTTTGTCCGGCAGGATGGTATTTTTCAAAACTGTTGTCAAAGTACCAAGCTACCTCACCGATTTTTTCAGTGGAAACTCCTTCCGGTAAACTGCTCGTGACGCCGGCTTTACAGGCATATTCCCATTCTGCTTCGGTGGGAAGTCGATAAAATTGACCTGTTTTTTGGTAAAGCCATTGGCAATAACGAAGCGCACCTTGTTGAGTCATGCTGACGGAAGGTACGCCTCCTTTGGTTCCCATCCCGAAGGTCAAATCCACGTATTGCTGGGTCGGGCGAGTCACGGCGTCGGCGCTAAAATTACTGCCTTTCCAATCGCTGGCATTGGTATCGTTTTTGCGAAATTGGAATAAAATGAATTCATCGTAACGAACTTCATAAACACCCATCCAAAAAGCGCCAAGTGAGATGTTTTGCGTTTTTTCCGAAGGATCTTTGAAAAGCAAAGACCCAGCAGGAACAAAAGCCATGGGGAAATCTATCTTTGAACCAGGAATGGTAACTTTGGTCAATTCTCCAGCCTTTTGAGCTGGGAGTTGAATGGCGGAAATGATCAGGAGAAAAACAAAAATCGGCTTTGTCATGATAAGTTAAGAGATTAAAAAAATCATTTTGCTAATTGGCAAACAATTTATAAAATAGCGTTCGGAAAAACGATTAGTTTGCCATTAATTATTTGTTGATATGCTTGAGACCATTACAATACATCCTGTAAAGAGAACAGAATTGCCGATAATCATTGAAATGGGGCGCAGCACTTTTATCGAAAATTATGCCCATCTCAACGACCCTGACAATTTTTACCCCTATCTCGAGGAGGCTTTTCATCCCGACCAGTGGTTGTTGGAGTGGTTGGATCCGCTGGGACAGTTTTTTTTAGCTTGGCAAAACGACCTTCCGATCGGATACATCAAGGTCAATTTGTACCGCGGGAAAAAAGGATTAGAAGGCGATCAACAGGCAGAATTGGAGCGTATTTATGTCGTATCCACGGCTCAAAAAAGTGGAGTAGGCCGAAAATTGTTAGATCAAGCCATTGCATCGGCAAAAAACATCAAAGCGCAATACTTGTGGTTGGGTGTATGGCAGAATAATCCGAAGGCCATTGAATGGTACAAACGCCAAGGATTTGAACAGTTTGGAGAACACACGTTTAAGCTCGGCGTAGAAGACCAAAAAGATTGGTTGATGCGGTTAAAATTAGAGGAGCAATAGGGCTCACCAAGTTGTTTTCATTAATCGACATTACTTTGAATGGCGTAATCATGATGCAGTGGGGAACTTAAATTTTCAAAAGCGGCTATAGCTTCAATGATGTTGATGTAGAAATGAGATTCACCAATTTTTTCCACCAATTGCGCCTTTTTGATGGCATCCCGTATCGGACCTTTCAAGCTGGAAAAAACCAGTTTAATGCCCAATTGTTTAAAAGATTCAACCAGCTCTAACAAACCTTCAATAGCGGTGCTGTCTAAATTGTTGATGCTCTCGGCATCGACGATGACAAAACGGATAGAGGGAGACTTAGCTTGAACTTGTGCTTCGAGGATTTCCATAAAATGGCTGATATTGGCAAAATATAAATCAGCGTCGTAGCGAAAAATTAGCACTTCAGGTCGCTGAACTAAGTCTTTGAAACGAAGGACATTCCGAAAAATATGGGTATCGGGTATTTGCCCCAGTAGGGCGTAATGCGGACGAGTAGATTTGAAAATCATCATGGCTAATGATACCATTACGCCAGTAGCAATCCCATCCTGAATACCTAAAGTAAGCGTCACTACAAAAGTGGCCATCAACATCCAAAAATCAGTTTTATTGCTTTTCCATAATTCACGCGGTTCTTGGATTTTAACCATGTTGATGGCCGAAAACAAAATAATGGCCGCGAGGATAGCATTGGGAAGGTAATGAAAAAGAGGGGTAAGGAACAACAGGGTTAGAACGACGGTAGCAGCGCTAATGATGGAAGCCATACCCGTCTGTGCGCCTGCCTGATCATTAATTGCCGTACGGGAAATGCCGCCATTTACCGGGAAGCCTTGGAATAATCCAGCGCCAATATTGGCAAGCCCCAGTGCAATCAATTCTTGGTTGGCTTCTACTTTATATTCCAAATGATGTGCCCGCACTGATTTAGCTAAGGCTATACTCTCCATAAAGCCCACCAAGGCTATGGTAACCGTGAAAGGCCAAAGTTGTCGAAATTCTTGCTGCCAAGCGACTTTCGGGATCAAGAAAGCCGGAAGACCCTCGGGTACACTTCCTAAGATGATTACTCCCTGCTGATCCAGTTTAAAGATCCATACTACTAAAATTCCCAAAGCCAACACCAGCAAAGAACCTGGAAAACGCGGGCTTATTTTTTTGATGCTCCACAAAATAATGATAGCCACCAAACCTATCCCCAAGGTAAGACCATGTAGGTGATTGATTTGTTGAAATAAAGCCCATACAATTTCATGAATGCGTTCGCTGTTGGGGATTTTTACGCCAAAAAGACTTTTTAACTGCGTAACGGCGATGACAATGGCCGCTGCCGATGTAAATCCTCTAATGACAGGATGGGATAAAAAATTGACAATAAACCCTAAACGAAGTAAACCAAGTAGTAGACGTAAGACTCCTACCATCAATGCCAATGCAAAAGACATTTGAAGATAATGATTCGAACCTTGGGCAGCCATACTGCCAATGGCACTAGCTGTAAGGATCGAACCGATGGCTTCGGGAGCTACCGAAAGCTGTCGGGAAGTGCCAAATATGGAGTACAGGATGAGTGGCAAGGTGGCTGCATACAAACCATGAATAGGAGGGAGGCCTGCCAACATTGCATAAGCCATACCTTGAGGAATAAGAATGATCCCAACCGTAAGACCAGCACCCAAATCGCCTCTAAATTGCGCATGGGTATAAGTAGGGAGCCAATCAAGAATGGGTAAATATTGCCGCCATTTCATGTAGTGAGCTGCTGTTGCCAAGCTATGATGCCGCCATCTAAATGATAAAGTCTTTGAAATCCTGAATTGCGCATAAGCACGCATACCCGAATGCTGCGTCTTCCACTGCGGCAGTAGATAAAATATGGTTTTTGAGGATCAAGTTTTTCAATCCGTTCGATCAGTTCGTAGTCAAAATAATTGAGCTGCACTGCACGATCCAGATGCCCAGCTTGGAACTCCTGGTCGGTTCGTACATCTAATAATACCGCTTCTGGCTCAGCATGTAATTGCGCTTGAAAAACCTCCGGCGACAAATTTTCAAATTCGCGCTTGAACAAATCCCAGCGACTGATTTCACAGGCATCCAATTCCATAATCCTTGTTCATTTGTTTTCAAAGGTACAAAAAAATAGAGGTATTACGCCAGATCCTAATGGCGCAATACCTCCAACTCAGTCAAACCGAGCTTTGTAAGCGTTGTGCGGTTTTAAATTGCGCAGTTCGCAGTATTGTTGGTGCCGCTCTTCGGCAGGCCAAAATATTTGTGCAAGTTCCAATGTGGTTGTAGCAAGGATGCCATTTTGAGCCAGCCGATCAATGAGTAGTTGAGCGATGGCCTGCTGTTTTTCATTGAGAAAAAAAATGGCCGATCGGTATTGTCCACCTTTGTCACGTCGGTCAATAGTAGGATCATGGATCTCGAAGAAAAACTTGGTCAATTGCTCGAAACCAATCCGTTCTGGATCAAAAATTACTTCCACTGCTTCGGCGTGGCCGGTTGTTTTACTGAGTACATCATGGTAAGAAGGCTGAGTCTTGCTTCCGCCAGTGTAGCCGGTTTGAGTAGCGATTACCCCCGGTAACTGACTAAAAAAATACTGTTTACTCCAAAAACAACCGGCAGCAAAGATTGCTTTTTCAGTTAAATCTGTGGAGGATTGATTTTTTCCCATGCTTCCGTGGTGTAAAAACGCATGGAGAGCGAATTCACGCAATGACGCGTGTTTTTCTTAGTCATTCGCTCACCAATAAAAACATGGCCCAAATGCCCTCCGCAAGTATTGCAGACAATTTCGGTTCTACGGCCATCGGCATCGGTTACCCGTTTTACCGTGCCAGGGATTTCATCGTCAAAACTTGGCCAGCCACAGCCAGAATCAAATTTGTCTTCGGATTTGTAAAGGGGGGTGTTACATTGCCGACAAACATAGACGCCTGCCGCTTTAAAATCCCAATACTCACCTGTAAAAGCGCGTTCAGTTCCTTTGTTCAGAATGACGCGGGCTTCATCCGGCGTCAGTTCATTGAGTTTCATAAGTATAAATTTTCCTAAGTAACAACAAAATCGAAGCAAAGGTTAGCACCAACCTTACAAAAAAGATGTTGGGAGACGGACATTCCTACCTTTTAGCAAATCGGTTAAAGGATTGGAATCTCCTTCATCTTTACGCCAAGATGGATGATTCTACTTCCTGTTGGATTGATGGGATCTACACTTTTACCAATCACGATGCCATCTTCGGGAGCATGATAGGTACGGGTTACGCGACCAAAGATGGTACGAACTTCCGCTATGGGCTGTCCGCGACTAATTTTTTCACACACTTTAGGTAGTACTTGCAAAATACCCCCTTCGTCAGTATAAATCCAGTAAGAACTGTCGCAAAGAATAGTTTTTGGCGCAGTTACTTTGATTTCTCCCTCGGTCATTTTTAAATCGTGGGCCACGTTACGGATACCAGTCAAGGCATCATCAATGACATCAAACTGAAAAATGTGGGGATCTTTGAGCTCCAAGGTAATGGCGTGGATGCCCATGGAATTGGCAGCGCCGCGGAAAGTGCCATCATTGGCCTTGTTGTGCAGGATGATTTCGGGATTTTGTAAACGAGCCATTCGCGAAGTAATCTCGGAAGTCATGTCGGCCCGAATGTACCAAGAATTGACCCGCCCAAAACTGGCAGTATGTAAATCAATAAGGTAGTTGAAGTTGCGCAAGATTCGATCTACGATCCGATTGATGTACACTTCGCTGACATTGCCATCGGGGCGACCTGGAGCAATGCGATTGAGGTCGGTGCCATCACTAAAACGACGTTGTTCCCGGATCAGACCAGGCACATTCATTACCAGTACGCCTACAATTGTTCCGTGCAAGTTGTCAACATCCAATTCGCTGAAAAAGCGTTGAATGACGGGGATGCCGTTCAATTCGTTGCCGTGGATCGCGGCAGTTATCCCCAGCACTGGGCCATCATATCTTCCGCGAGCAACAATAATAGGAATAGGGATGGGTTCACCAACGCCGTCATTGATCAGGTGCAACCAATATTCTCCAATTGTACTTGGAGGAGTATCATTTAAATCAAGCCGTTGTACAGATTTGCCGATGGCACTGTTGAGTATCATAAATTAGGTGTTCTAGCTTCGACTCATTTCTTAAGTCTTATAATGACCGTAATTTAATACAAAAAAAAATGACCTCCCAAAGGGAAGGCCACAATTTTACACTCACTAGTTTATGAAACTTAAGCCGACTAAAAGTACGGTATCTTATTGCGTATTGATTCTTATTTAACACTTTAAGGAGCAAATTATTGTTGATTTTACCCTTAAAGTTATCTTAAAATTAAAGACTTTCTGCGATAAAAAAATAAAAAAACTGCTTTTTGATTTCTTTGTGCAATCCTTCAAAGAGTACGGAATCTTCGCAAGGGTTGTATGCCACATAATTTAAGTTTAATAAGGCATATTTCCTCGAAATTCAGTATTTTTTTTTCAGCAATCAGCGTTTTAACCACATTTTTAGCCAAAACCAAGGTTTTACTAGCTCTTCACGGAGGTCAAAGTCGGAATACATCGCAGAAAAGTAATTCAGTATACGTTGATTGCCCACAATAATATTAGCTACGAGATTTAGTAGGAAAGGGTTGCGTCCAATCTCCTGCATTTTATAACTTAATTTCATTTCTGTTCCCAGTACCCGCTGAACACGTACATCGTATGCATTTAAAAATTTCTCTGAGAAGTTGTTTTCAGCCAAACATTGCTCCGCTAATTCGGCAGCAATGAACCCGCTGTAAAAAGCATTTCCGATGCCTTCGCCAGTCAAAGGATCGATTAGATGTCCGGCATCGCCCACTAAAATATAGCGGTCACCAGATATTTTTCTAGTTTTGGAACCCAAGGGAAGCCCATAACCTACAATATCCGTTAAGCGTACAGCATCTTTAAACCGGGGGGCGATTTCAGGATTGTTGGCGATGATGTTTTCCATGGTTTGGCGCAAATTGACTTTTCTCTTGCGAATAAAATCGCTGCGCATACCAATACCGACATTGGTTTGCCCATTAGGAAGGGCAAAAATCCAAAAGTACCCGGGAGTGATTTCCTTTAAAAAATGCAACTCAATAAAGTTGTCTTTTGGCAAATCTTTGACATTTTCATAATAGGCACGCACTGCTCCAGCATGGTGGTTCCAATCTTTTTCTAAACCTGCCTGTTTGCGGCTGAAAGTGGAATGAGCGCCTGAGGCATCAATCAGTAATTTACACTTTACCTGGAAATTCCCCGTTGAATCACTTAGTAAATAACCGGTATCGCTTTTTTCAAAAACTTTGATTTCGGTATTGGGAAAAAATTGAATATCAGGTCTTCTTTCCACTTCATGGATCAGGAATTGATCGAATTCTAAACGTTTGGAAACGTAACCTGGCGCTGCTTTTTCATTGCGAACATAACCAGGGTGAAAAGGGATGTCGACTTTTTTTTGATTTGGGGATACAAAGCGTACGCCCCAGACATCGGTTTGTATGGGGTGGCCGTGAAAACGCCCCATAATCTCAGGATCCAAGCGGTTGAGTAGGGTGGTGACTTTACCACTAATGGCGTCGCCACAGATTTTGTCGCGTGGAAAAACAGCGCGGTCGGTCAAAACACAGGGTATGCCAAGGTAACTGAGGCGCAAAGCAGTAGCAACTCCGCCTGGTCCGGCGCCTACGATGCAAATATCGGTTTCAATCATTTTTCAAAAAACTACGTGATGGAGGATAATTCTAGCGTTCTGTGATGGTTACTACTTCAACCATCAAACCAAACAGGGGCACGGCTTGCGCACGTGCCCCTGAAGGTGATGGTGAGGAGTTACAAACTTAATCAATTTTTTACCATAAAGCAACGTTGTTTTCAATTTTGGTATCCATAGAGTTGGTTGCTGCTCAAAGAGCAAGTTTGTAGTTGGTTCAATTGCCCATGATGATGTCACGCCAGAATATGTTGACGATTTTGTTGGTTTTTTTTGTCATGGGGCTGCTACAGGGTCAGGCGGAGCGTTGGTCTAATGCGCGTCAACTGGAATTGAAAGGGTTTCATCAATCAATTACTAAGCAGGAAGAGCAACTGATCCCCGCTTCCATTCAAATCGTGGAAGTCAAAACGGGAAAAACCATTGACACCGCTTGGTTTGTCTATCGTGCCAATCGCTTAATTTGGCGAGTAGACACCGCTAAATTGAACCTGCCCCTGCGCATATACTTTCGGGTATTGCCAAAATCCATAACCCAAATCTGGCGACAATTAGACACCAACCAGCTCCACTTAGCTCCAATTGCTGGATTTAGTTACAATCCTTATGCCACGACTGAACCGCTCATCGATTTTCGCAAATTGAACTACAGTGGCAATTTTTCCCGCGGACTTTCCCTAGGTAATCGACAAGATTTGGTGCTGAATTCTAATTTTAATCTCCAATTGGCAGGTGATTTAGGGGACGGCGTACAGATCTTGGCCGCAATTTCCGATGAAAGCATCCCCATACAACCGGAAGGCAATACCATTCAAATCCAGGATCTTGACCGCGTTTTTGTACAATTGAAAAAAAGCGGGAATCAACTCACGGTGGGCGATTATGAGCTGAACCGCCCCGAAGGCTATTTTATGAACTACTTTAAAAAATTGCAGGGCGCTACCGTTCAGCAGCAACAAAAGGTAGGCAAACTGGGTACTTGGTACAATGGCAGCAGTGTGGCCATCACCAAAGGTAAATTTGCACGCAATATTTTAGAAGCACAAGAGGGCAATCAAGGACCTTATAAATTGCGGGGCAACAACGGCGAACGTTTTATCGTGATCCTTTCGGGAACGGAAAAAATTTGGCTCAATGGCGAGCGCCTTCAAAGAGGCAAGGATTTCGATTACGTCATTGATTACAATCGGGGCGAGGTCACCTTTATGCCGAGGCGGATCATTGTTCGGGAAAGCCGCATTACCCTAGAGTTTGAGTATTCTGATCAGAGTTATTTGCGCACGTTGTACACATTTAACACCCGATTTGAGACCCCAACTTTTAAAGCTTATGCCAATTTTTATCAAGAACAGGACAGCCGAACGTCTACTGGCGGGGTTACCATCGGCCCTAATGAACGAACACTTCTTGAAAAAGCCGGTGATAGCGCATTAAAAGCCGCCATATCGGGTATTCGACCTCAAGCGGAATTTAATCCTTCACGGGCAATGTATTATCTCAAAGATACCATTCTTGCTTGTGGCAAAATAGATTCGGTTTTGGTTTTTAGTACCGATGTAGAGATCGCCAAATACACCGCAGTTTTTTCCTTCGTGGGTGCTGGAAACGGCAATTACCTCCTCGAACTTACAAAAACCGCCAACGAACGCGTTTACCGCTGGATCAGCCCCGATCCACTGACCTGTCGACCAAGGGGAGACTATGCCCCTTTGGTGCAGCTAACGGCACCTACCCAACTGAAAATAGGTGCCATTGGCTATCAGTGGAACATGGCAAAAAACAGCAGTTGGCAATCGGAAATATCCATGAGCAATGTCGACAAAAACCGATTTTCAAAACTTGAAGATCAAGATAACCTGGGAGTCGCCGTTTTTACCCAACTCAAACACCGTTTTTTGTTTGGACCAGATGAAAAAAGTCCCCAATTCAATATCCAGCTCAGTTATGAAGGCATCCAAAAAAACTTTCGGGCGCTCAATCCCTATCGCAATCCTGAATTTTTACGCGATTGGACCCTGACCAATTTTCAAGGCTTGGGTAGCGTAACGCCCAGCAGTGAGCAATTGACCCGGGCCGGGTGGCAATTTTTAGCGCCCAAAGTGGGTCAAGTATCTTATTTGTTCAGCAGCTATGTACGGGAAGAACAATTCCATGGATTCAAACATGAATTGGAAGGAAAAATTCAGCAAAAAGGCTTTACGCTAAGCGGAACCGGCAATTTGATTCAAGCAACCACAGTTGACGAAAGCCGTACTTTTTGGCGACCGCGTTTGAGCATGGAGAAGGTGTTTGAACATTGGAAAAAATGGTCGATCGGCTGGATAACGGAAGCGGAACACAACGACCGAAGAAACATTGCCAGAGACACGCTTACTGCGGCGAGCTATCGCTATTTTTCCAACCGTTTTTATTTGAAAAGCCCGGAGGAAAAAACTTGGCAGACCTCCTTGGAATACCTTTTTCGGCAAGATTTTCGTCCGCAAAATGGGGAATACAACACCCTGACTCGCGCTGCCGAGTTGCATTGGATAAGCCGGGTTCAGCTCAAAAGAGCCATCAATATCAATAGCAATCTGACCTATCGCAGATTGGATTCCAAACTTCCCAGTACCAACAACCTTACTTCAGGCACTACTTTATTAGGAAGGGTAGATTTTAGTACCGTGGTTTGGAAAGGGTTATTGCGTACTGCTTCAACTTATGAGTTGGGATCTGGTCAGGAGCCCCAATTGGAATTTACTTACCTAAAAGTAGCCAAGGGACAAGGATCCTACATCTGGCAAGACTCTTTATACAATCGGGACGGTGTCATTCAACCCAACGAGATGGAAATTTCCCCTTTTCCCGATATTGCTGATTACATCCGGGTTGCTACGGTAACGGATAAGTACATTCGCACCAATTTTACCAACCTGAATCAAAGCATCAACATCGATCCCCGCGCCAAATGGTTCAATGCACAAAGCGGGTTCAAAAAAATACTCAAATACCTCTCTATTCAATCTTCGCTGCGGATCAATCGAAAAACCCAAGATAAAAACCAATCTATCGCTTGGAATCCTTTTGCACTAAACCTCAATGATCCCAATTTGGTGGCAGTAACAGCTACCGGGCGCCACAGTTTTTTTATTAACCGCGCCGACCCAAAATGGGAGTTGCAATTCGGCAGCAATGACAATCGAAGTAAAATGATTCAGACTACAGGGTTTGAAAGTCGATTTTTACAAGAATATTTTTCTCAATTGCGTTGGAACTGGAGCAAGAGTTGGAGTTTTAAGTCCACCTTATCCAGCGGTCATCGCAGCGCGATTTCTGAATCATTCAACAATAAAAATTACCGTTTGGCATTTCAAAAGTGGGAACCACAATTGAGTTGGCAACCGCGGCAATATTTCCGAGTCAATGTCAATTATCGCTTTCAATTTGACCGAAATACCTTGAGTGAAGGTGCCGAACGCGATCGACAACATGAATTGGGCGCTGAGTTGACTTATACCCCGGCCGGAAATA
>JBBRGN010000020.1:0-28604 GCA_038240665.1 Chitinophagales bacterium
GCTGGTTTTGCTGCACTCGTACTGTTGGGAGCATTATTGAGTTTATCACATCTTTTGAATGTGATGATCAAAATGCAACAACTCAAGATTTACGAGGAACATGGCATTGAAGCTTTTGTTAAAGCAGCAAAACCAACGCAAGTACCATTTTTGATGCGTCTATACAAACAATGGACTAATGTGGTGCCCATTGAGAAGGAAAAAGACATCATGTTTGACCACGACTACGATGGTATTCATGAACTGGACAACAGTTTGCCGCCTTGGTGGGTAGCCATGTTTGCTTTAACCATTGTTTTTTCGCTGGGATACCTTTATATCTATCATTTTTCAGGGATCGGGTTCGGTTCCAAAGAGGAATACGATACAGAGGTGAAAACTTCCCAAAAAGCCGTTAAAGCTTTTTTGGCAACCCAAGCCAATCGGGTGGATGAAACAAATGTCGAAGTCTTAACTGATCCAAATGATGTAGCTATCGGTAAAAGCATATTTATGGCCAATTGCGTGGCTTGTCATGGCGCAAACGGAGAGGGCGGCGTAGGTCCTAATATGACCGATGATTATTGGATCAACGGTGGAGATATCGCCAGTCTTTTCAAAACGGTGAAGTATGGAAAACCTGAAAAAGGTATGATCTCCTGGCAAGCACAAATCAAACCAGCAGAAATGCAAAAAGTGGTCAGTTTTATCTGGACTTTACGTGGAACGAATCCTCCGAATCAAAAGGCTCCTCAGGGGGTTCTTTACAAACGGGAAGAAACCGAACCAGCACAGAATGGTACCAATACCAAATAATTTTAGTCTCCCTTTATGATTAGTGAGCGACTAAGGAATGGGGGGAGGGGTGTAAAAATCCCTTGCCCATCTTTTTCTTTTCCTTAAAAAATTCAAATGAATAGCGTTGAAAAAACTCCGCAAGATCCAGCCGAAGAATCTTTTCGAGATCACATTGCCACTGTCGACGAACGGGGCAAACGGGTCTGGATCTATCCTAAAAAACCCAAAGGTAGACTGACCAATTTCCGAACCTACATCAGCTGGGCGTTTCTGGTTTTTTTGTTTGGTGCTCCTTTTATTGAAGTAAATGGCGAGCCCTTCTTGCTGTTTGATGTGGTACATCGCCATTTCAACCTCTTTGGATTCGCTTTTGCACCTCAAGATTTTTACCTATTTGTATTGTCAATGTTGACATTTTTGGTGTTTATTGTACTCTTTACGGCCATCTGGGGGCGTTTGTTTTGTGGCTGGGTATGCCCGCAAACCATTTTCATGGAAATGGTGTACCGCAAAATTGAGTATTGTATTGAAGGTGATGCCAACGCGCAACGAAAACTACATACCAGCCCTTGGACGCCAGAAAAAATGTTTAAAAAAGGCCTCAAGCAATTCCTGTTTTTTAGCATCGCAGTTATCATCGCCAACACTTTTTTAGCCTATATCATTGGGTACAAAGAGGTCATAAAAATCATTCGCGACCCGATTGCTCAGCACTGGGAGGGTTTTGTGGCTTTGATCCTTTTTTCATATGCTTTTTACTTTGTTTTTGCTTACCTGCGCGAACAAGTTTGCGTTGCTATCTGTCCTTATGGCCGCTTACAAGGTGTTTTATTGGATAAAAATTCCATCGTGGTGGCTTATGATTTTGTACGCGGCGAACCACGGGGCAAAATTCGCAAATTGGATCAAGCACGGCGATCTTCTCCCATCACCAGCATCCAGACTGCAGTACTCGAAGACGCTTCGGGAATTGATCTTTTGACCGCTGAACCTTTGGCTGCTGGTCGAACGCCGATGGAGCAAGTCCAAAAAAGCCTGGGAGATTGTATCGATTGTGGCCTCTGTGTTCAAGTATGCCCTACCGGAATCGACATTCGACATGGCACTCAACTGGAGTGTGTCAATTGCACCGCTTGTATTGATGCCTGCGATGAAGTGATGGACAAAGTAAGCCGTCCACGGGGTTTGATTCGCTACGATAGTTATACAGGTATTGTAGAAAAAAAACAAAAACTATTGACTACCCGGGTAATTGCTTATACGGTGGTACTGAGTTTGTTGATCGTTGTCAATATTCTGCTTTTTGCTACACGTAGCGATGTGGAAATATTGATTTTACGTACCCCCGGGATGTTGTATCAAAAAATGGAAAATGGTCACATCAGTAATTTATACAATTACGAAATCATCAATAAAACGCATAACCATTTTCCTTTGGAATTCCGTTTGGTCAGTCCTGGCGGCTTTATCAGGCCCATTGGCAAAATTCCGGAAAGCAAACCCATTGACGTGGTGGAAGGTGCTTTCTTTATCGAAATGGATCGAAAAGCCCTGCATCGACATAAAACAACCCTAAAAGTTGAGGTGTATTCTCGTGGAAAACGCATCGGAAGAGCCAAAACCAATTTTTTAGGACCTGGATATTGATTCATTCCTTAATACCGAAAAAAACATATGCTATGAAATTCAATTGGGGAACCGGTATTGCACTGACCTATATCATTTTTGCTGGATCAATGATTTTCGCGGTTTTCCGTTCCACCCAACGCGACAACAGCTTGGTATCCGATCATTATTATGCGGATGACTTGAATTACCAGCAACGCTATAATAAAATCGCGAATTCGCAACGCTTGAAACAAGACCTACGGATAGCCAGCAACTCTAAACTTGGACAAGTGGCGCTTGATTTTCCTAAGGACTTGGGAAATGTGGGCGGAAAAATCCAATTTTTTTGCCCTTCAGACAGCCATCAAGATTTTTCTATTGCCGTTCAAGCTAATATCAACAACCAACAAATTATATCTTCATCCAAACTTAAAAAAGGATTGTGGGAGGTAAGAGTGGATTGGAATGCTGGTGGCCAAGCCTATTTTAAAATGGAACGTGTGATACTTTAACCACTTAAAATGATCTATTCAGCACCATTCATCTTAGGACTTTTAGGTAGCCTGCATTGTGTAGGCATGTGTGGTCCGATTGCGCTGGCGTTGCCTTTTTCGAAGCAACGACCAGTTCATGCTTTTTGGGGCGGCTTGACTTACAATTTGGGGAGAATTAGCATGTACGCCATTTGGGGCGGACTAATCGGCTTTTTTGGTCGCGGCTTATTCATCATGGGGCTGCAATCGGCTTTTTCCATCACCATCGGGGTGTTGATGCTCTTGGCCGTCTTTTTTTCGTTGAACTTAGAGGGGCGCATCAATCGCTTACCCTTGTTGGCAAAAGGTCGTCAATGGGTGATGCAAACGATGGGGCGCTATCTGCAAAGCCAAAGCTTAACCGCCCAATTCAAAGTTGGTATACTAAATGGTATGCTGCCTTGTGGGTTGGTTTACGCTGCTATTGGCGGCGCAGTTGCCACCGGTAGCGTTGTTTACAGCGTACTCTACATGAGTCTTTTTGGGTTAGGAACCTTGCCTTTGATGCTAGGGACTGCCGTAGCCGGTCAGTTTATTGATTTACAATGGCGTCGGCGATTACGTAATCTGACGCCCATTTTTCTATTTTTTTTCGCACTTCTTTTCTTATTCCGAGGTTTTGGTATTCATCCTCCCGATGTATTGCGGTTTTGGGAAATTGGAAAACATGCACCACTTTGTTATTGAGGAGGGAATTTTTCAAGAATTCACTTTAACATTCATCATTCCCTTCGCCATCCAATTACTCGTCAGTGTTCCATAAATCACGACGGTGATCGAGCTCAAAGGCATTAGAATTGCCGCTACCACTGGAGATAAAGTACCCTGCACCGCAAAACTCAATCCCACTATGTTGTACAGCAAAGCCAGGATGTAAGCTCCAAAAACCAAGCGGACACTGCTGCGCGCGTAACGCACAAAACCGGGCAATTGTCCAAACCGAGTAGCAGCAAGAATCCCATCCGAAGCGGGGGTGAAATTGCTGGTATCCTCGGTCACTACGATGCCCACATCACTTTTTCGCAAAGCCCCAGCGTCATTAAGACCATCGCCGATCATCATCACCTGCCGACCCTGGCTTTGTAGCTCTTGTATAAACTGTAGTTTGTCTTTAGGACTCTGTCGAAAGTGTAAATTTTGACGAGATTTAAACAAAGGGGCGATTGTTGCTTGTTCTTGATCATTGTCGCCACTTAGGAGATATACGTCACCTAGGCTTTGGAAATATTCGATTACCTCGGCTGCATGATCACGAAGCTGATTGTTGGCTACAAAAAAGCCCTTGATGGCGTTGTTGATGCTCAAATAAACGCCTTGAGGTTCAGAAGATTCTACACCAAGAAACTTCGGAGAACCCAATTGAAGCTTCATTCCTGAAATGGTTGCTGCAATTCCTTTTCCTAGAGATTCTTTAAAGTCAGCGACTTCTATTTTGGATAAGGCGTCATATTCAGCTGGCGATAAATCTTCGGAAAAAGTTTGTTCGATCAGCTGGCTAAGTGAGTGCGCCGATTGTCGGGTTAAGACAATCAGCGCGCTTTTTTCTTCCAAATTCAAGTCTTGGCCCGTATAAAGAGCTTTGCTTTTTTCCTTAGCAGTTAAGGTTCCCGTTTTATCTACCACAAAGGTATTGACGTGGTACAAGGCTTCAATGGCATTGGTATTTTTTAGAAAAAAGCCCCAGCGCCCGAGAATGCGCAGTGAATTTCCCAAGGTAAAGGGTACCGCCAGCGCGCCAGCGCAAGGACAAGCTACAATCAGCACCGCCGTAAAGGCATTGATAGCCGTATGTACATCGTAGGGCCACCAGTAAAACAAGGTAACAAAGGCAATGGTCAGTAAGGAAATGGTGAAATAACGACTGATTTTATTGGCCAGTAAGCTGGCCGGACTGTCTTGCGCTTTTTGAAAAACATCTTCGTTCCACAACTGGGTAAGGTAGCTTTGCGCTACATCTTTGGTTAGAAATAAGGCTAGATTGCCGCCCATTTGTCGACCGCCGGCAAAAACAGCTTCGCCCGAAGGCACGGAAATGGTTTGCGTTTCGCCAGTTACAAAACTATAATCTACTTCAGCATCGCCACGCAAAACAATCGCATCGGCTGGAATGAGTTCTCCATGACGTACTGTGATCTCATCTCCGGCATGGATCTGATCCAAGGCTATGGATACATCGCCACTGGGCGTTTTTTTACGGGCGGTAATGGGGAAATAAGACTTGTAATCGCGCTCAAAAGAGATGTGGTCATAGGTACGTTGTTGGAACCACTTGCCAATCAACAAGAAAAAGATCAACCCACCTAAACTATCTAGATACCCAGCCCCGGAGTGAGTTGAAATTTCAAAAACACTGCGTAAAAAAAGCACCGCAGCGCCCAAAGCCAAGGGCACATCGATGTTTAACTGACCCCGGCGTAGGCTTCTCCAAGCGGAGATAAAGTACCCTTGTGCGCTGTAAAAAATAACGGGCAGCGCCAAGCCAATATTTAGAAAACCCAGGTATTTGGAAAAAGCGACTTCCTTGATGGCATTTAGTCCCAGGTATTCAGGAAAACTAAGCAGCATGATGTTGCCAAAGGCAAAACCAGCAACGCCGATTTTATACACCAAGCCCATATCCGGGGTCTTTTGGGTATTGGATGCTAGGCTGCCGAAGTTGATGGCGGGAGGATATCCCAAACTGGCCAACAATTCGGCAATTTTCCGTAAGCTGGTTTGTTTGTCGAGGTAAGTGAGGTACAATTCTTTTTTCAAAAAATTGACCCTGGAAGTAAGGACACCTTCATTGAGTTTGTAAAGGTTTTCCAATAACCAAATACAAGAAGCACAATGGACTTGCGGTAAAAAAAAAGGTCAGACGCGTGCGTTCGCCATCGCTGAATTGTACAAATCGTGACTTGATTTCGGGGTTGTCAAGGCCATCGTAGATCTCTCTACGTTGACCGCGTAAGCTCAAACCAGGTTGCACATCTAAGTCGTAATATTGGCACAGACCATTGGCATTGAGAATGGTGTACACTGTTCTACAGCCTTCACAGCAAAAATGCTTTTCCTCGAAAACGAGCGTTTCGGTAGGACAAGCTTCGCCACAGTGGTTACAGTGCAGCGCCTCATGCGCTTGTTTTTTCTCTTTCTGGATGGGTTGAAGTCTTGCAATTGCTGGCATAGCGATCCTGGTTTATTAGGATCAAAACTAGCAGCAGCTGGCGAAAATAAAGATGAGGTTCATCAATCAATGGGGGAATGGATGGTGATAAAAATCATTGTTCTTAAACCCCGAAAAACAACAAGGAGTAAATTTCATTCATGATTCCGATGCGTACGCTGTCGAGTTCTTGTAATTGAGCGGTGGGATGATTTACATCGGCAACAGCCGCATCCAATCTTTTTTTCCAAGTAATTTGCAAGGCTTTCAAAGAATAATGGTTGCGGGTACAAGTTTTGGAAATCAAATTGGCGCTTTCTTCCAGCAGTTGCCCCAAAACATGGGCTGAATCAACACTGACCGTCATGGTCTCCAATTGTTGATACACGTCATCTAAGGAAGGGATGAAGTGGTTCATGATGTTGGTATTACGTATCTAAAGTCACGAAAAAAAACGTTGGTAGGTAAACTTAATTCACCTACCAACGGCGTTACAAAACAAATTTATTTCCAATTGAACTTCCAGCGACGGAAGGCCTCCATGGCTTCATATTCCGCCAAGCCTAAATCGCGGTACATCATAGCCGAACTACGGTTGCGGTCTTCGGCGCGTTGCCAGAATTCGCGTTCGTCGTTTCCGGGGAATGGCGGACGGTCTTTTTGCGATTGGTGCATGAAAATAGCCCGGCGTTTTTTGAGCAATTGTTCTGGGCTCATCGGCACGGCCATTTCAATTTCGTGTAAAGGCCATTCATGCCAAGCGCCGCGGTAAAGCCACAACCAGCAATCTTTGATCCAATCCTGTTCTTTTAGGTGTTCAAAAGCCATGAAAATGGCATCCAGACACACCCGGTGCGTACCGTGTGGATCCGCCAAATCGCCCGCAGCATAGACTTGATGTGGCTTGATTTGCTCCATTAAGTCAACAATGATTTTTACATCCTCTTCGCCTAGAGCGTTTTTGCGGGTACGCCCCGTTTCATAAAAAGGCATGTCGAGAAAGTGAATGTGCTCGTCGTCGATGCCGCTAAAACGAGCGCCGCCACGGGCTTCTCCGCGCCGAATTAAACCACGTACTGCACGCACATCATCGCTGTCCAGCTCGTCTGCTTTTTTGTTGCTGAGGTACTTGCCGATTTTTTTATATTTTTTGATGCTCTCTTCGTTCTCTTTCGAGCTGGGTTCACGTTCCAGCATATCAAGCATAAACTCAATGTAGCGTAGGGCATCAAAATCGTGGACTGCAATGTTACCCGAAGTTTGGTAAGCCACATGCACATCATGTTTTTGTTCTACCAAACGCATAAAAGTACCGCCCATAGAAATAACATCGTCATCGGGGTGCGGACTAAAAATGATGATCCTTTTTTTGGCCGGTTTGGCACGTTCCGGACGAGTAGAGTCATCAGCATGAGGCTTGCCGCCGGGCCACCCAGTAATGGTGTGTTGCAGGCGGTTAAAGATGGTGATGTTGATGTCGTAAGCGGAAGCGTATTCCACGACCAAGTCGCTCAAGCCATTTTCATTGTAATCTTCGCTGGTGAGCTTTAAGATCGGTTTGTTGGCTTTTTGCGACAACCAGACCACGGCTTTGCAAACCAAGTCATCATTCCAGTTGCAAATACCTACCAACCACGGAGATTCGAATCGGGTCAACTCCTCGGCTGCGCCCACGTCGAGGTGGAAACGGACATTTGGGTGTTTTTGCAAAAACGAAGCTGGCAAAACGGCCGTGACCGCCCCTTCGATTGCTTTTTTCAGTACCGTTGCTTTGTGTTGTCCCCAACCCAACAAATGAACCGCACGCGCTTTCATGATGGTCTTGATACCCATGGTGATGGCACGATAAGGCACATCTTCCTCACTGGAAAAATCCTTGAGTGCGTCGCGTCGCGTAATGGCGTCCAAACGCACCATCCGGGTATCGGAGCTGTCCCAAGAGCCCGGTTCGTTAAAACCAATATGACCAGTACGGCCAATACCCAGCAACTGGATATCGATGCCGCCTAGTGATTCAATTTTTTTATCGTAACCTGTACAGTATTCATCTACTTTCTCGATTGGAATTGTGCCATCAGGAATGTTGATGTTTTCAGGTTTGATGTCGATGTGATCAAAAAGATATTCCCGCATGAATCGCACATAACTTTGTTGTGCATCGGGTCTTATAGGGTAGTATTCGTCAAGGTTGAAAGTGATGACGTTGGAAAAACTAAGCCCTTCCTCGCGGTGCATCCGTACGAGTTCCTGGTAAACTTGGATGGGCGAAGAGCCTGTTGCTAAACCCAGTACAACATGTTCGCCCTCTTGCTGTTTTTGACGGATGGTCAAAGCAATGGAACGTGCCACATGTTTGGAGCCTTCTCGGGCATCCTCCCATACTTTGGTGGGAATTTTTTCTAAGGACTTGAGTTGGTATTTTAGGAATTCCATTGCTTATGGATTTGTTTTTGATGGAGTAGGTTGAAGATTCCAAATCAGCGAAGCGGCGCCCAAAAGAGCAGCATCTTCGCTGCCTAATGCCGATAATTGTACCGTCACTTTGCTTTGAAACATGGTCAGTAGGTTTCTTTCCAAACTCTCGTTGGTTGGATTCAAGATCAAATCGCCGGCTTGCGCCAATCCTCCCGCCAAGAAAATGGCCTGTGGGTCAAGATGAAGGACCAAGTCAGCGATTTTATAGCCAAGTATATCGCCGGTGATGCGAAAAGCTTCCAGGGCGATGAAATCACCAGCTTTAGCAGCAGCAGTGATATCGGTAGAGGTCATGGTGTTAAAAGTCATGTCGCGGAGCACGCTGGGTTTGGTCTGCGTGGCCATTAACTCAAAAACCGTGCGTTTGATTCCTGGCGCGCTAACATAAGTTTCCAAGCATCCCCTTTTACCGCAGTTGCATTGCCGGCCATTTCGATCTACCGAGGTATGTCCCAATTCGCTGGCCAAACCATGCGCGCCGGAGATGGTGCGGTCGCTGGTTACCAATCCCGAACCCAGTCCAGTGCCTAGTGTGAGGAGTACAAAATGCGACATCCCTTTGGCTCCACCATATTGCATTTCGCCCAATGCCGATGAGTTGGCATCTTTCACCAACCGGGTTGGCAAATGAAAATGTGCTTCGATCATCTCGCGTACCGGTACCGTCTCGCTAAATGGCATATTGGCCGCGCCGGTGATCGTACCGTTGAACTCGTCGCAACTTGGCGTGCCAATTCCAACCCCTAGTAATTGGTGGGTGGCTGCTACTGTTTGGTAAAGCGTTTCAGCGGTAGAGCAGATGGCCGCTACAAAATTATCGCCCCCGCGCCGCGCCTGTGTATCGAAATTGGAACGCCCCAAAATGCGACCTTCCGCATCGACCAGCGCCAGTTTGGTACTGGTGCCGCCTACATCAATCCCTATGACTACAGAAGCATCCATTTAAATCATTTTTTGACCCTACAAAAATAGAAAAAACTTCCATAGCGTGTGCGCACACAGCAATAAATATTTTTCTCGTGTGCCCACACACAAAAATAATCATGCCAAAAAATACATAATTCGCAAGATTTAATTTTTATTTTTCCAGCCAAATTTTGATAACATTTAAGCATTTTGTTGCTATTGTATGAGTAACCGTGTAACAATCAAGGATATAGCCGAAAAAGCCGGTGTTTCACCTGGAACGGTGGATCGGGTGCTGCACAACCGCGGCAATGTTTCTCCATTGGTTCGGCAAAAAGTATTGAAGGTAATTGAGGAGTTGGGTTATGAGCCCAACATCATTGCCAGCACCTTGGCTTATAATCGCACTGTTAGGGTAGGGGCGTTGATGCCCGATTACCGCAACGACCTGTATTGGGAAAAACAAGCCAATGGCATGCTTAAGGCCTATCAGGCCGTCAAACACTTTGGAATCGAGTTAGAAGCTTTTTATTTTGACTTGTTTGATCCCCAATCTTTTTTGGAAAAGGCCCATGCTTTATTGCAAAACCCGCCGGAGGCTCTACTTTTTCCACCTATTTTTTTTAAAGAAGCCAATTTATTACTGGATCAATGTCAAAAAATAGGTATTCCTGCCGTATTGGTCAATACCGATTTGGATCACGAGCAAGTGATGGCTTACATTGGTCAGGATTCTTATCAAAGTGGAGTGCTTGCGGGTAAATTGCTGCATTTTGGCATGAAGGAACCCGAAAAAGCGCTGGTACTCAACCTCGACAAGGAAACAATAAACGCCAAGCACCTGCTCGACAAAGAACACGGTTTGCGGGATTATTTTGCTGGCATTCCGGAAAAAGGCTTTCAAGTCCTGCGCCAAGATTTCGAAGCATTTGAGCAACCGAATGCATTACGAGAACTTATCTTGGACTTGTTACAAACCCATCCTGACGTTACCGGCATTTTTGTCTCCAATTCCCGGGCTTATAAAGTACTACAAGCACTGGAAGGACATGCCTACCGTAAAGTAAAAATTGTAGGGTTTGACCTGCTACCACCCAATCTGGACTACCTGAAACAGGAGAAAATCAGCTTCCTCATCAATCAAAACCCTGAACATCAAGGCTATTTGGGGCTGATGAATATTGTTAATCACTTCATTTACAAGCGCTCCGCTGAGCGCATCCAGCATTTACCGCTCGACATCGTTGTCACTGAAAATGCGGATTACTATTTACAGCGCAACCTTGAATTTCAAAGCTTAGGTTGAATTCCCCCTCCCTTTTTTGAGGTTTTAATCAATTGAACACCTTTGAACAAAAAGTGAACACCTTTTGGACTTTTTCTTGGACAGGAGAAGCCCGTTTCTTTGTATTGTTCAAAATAAATTCTTTTACAACAATCCACAAGTATGAAGGCAATCCTTACACTGATAGCGTGTTTAACTTTTTCTATTTTTTTATCCGCTGCACCAATTTGGCACAATGGAACTCTGGAGGGTGCCATTACGGATGCCAAATCTCGTCAGCCATTGGTTGGCGCAGCGATTGTGCTTTCACCCAGCGCAACGGTGACCTATTCCAATGAATTGGGGTATTTTTCCTTCCGCAATTTGCCCGCTGGTGAATACACTGTAACGGTTTCTTTTATCGGTTATTTACCGCAGACCACCGACAAAATAATCCTACAAGACGCGGCGACTACTCCCATCAAAGTATTTATGGATCCCACGGGGGTGGACTTGCCTTCCGTGGTGGTACAAGCAACCCCGGATTTTGCAACCAATCTAGTAGAAAAAATTGACTTAAAAACCCGCCCCATCAACAACGCCCAAGAGCTACTTACTTTTATCCCGGGTTTGTTTATTGCCCAGCACGCTGGTGGCGGTAAAGCGGAACAAATTTTTCTACGGGGATTTGACCTAGATCATGGTACCGACATTAATTTATCGGTGGATGGAATGCCGGTAAATATGGTGTCACATGCTCACGGACAGGGCTACGCCGATATGCATTTTATCATCCCTGAAATTGTAGAACAAATTGATTACAAAAAAGGGCCTTATTACGCTGAGCTTGGCGATTTTTCTACTGCTGGATCGGCTCGTTTTAATACGGCCAATATTTTGGACAAAAGTTTTGTCAAAATGGAGGTTGGGAAATTTGATACCTACCGTTTGGCAACGGGTATCAACCTCATCAATCAAGAAAAACAGCGGGCTTATGTAGCTACGGAAATGATGTATTCCAATGGCTATTTTGACGCGCCACAAAACTTCAACCGCCGCAACGTGTGGGCAAAATATTCGGCCTTACTCGATAACCAACAAAGTTTGACCGTGAGTTTTTCCAGCTTTTCCAGTACTTGGAACGCCTCCGGACAGATTCCGGATCGGGCGGTAAATGCTGGGCTGATCTCCCGATTTGGTTCTATCGACCCCAGTGAAGGGGGAATTACAGGCAGAACGAACCTCAATATTCAATATTCTCGCAACATCTCACCTGGTGTCTTCTTAAAAAGCCAGGCTTATTGGACAAAATACAATTTCGAACTGTACTCCAACTTTACCCTTTTTGACCGTGACTCCATCAATGGCGATCAAATTCGCCAAAAGGAAAACCGCCAAATTTGGGGATACAATGGCAGCCTTCATTTGGAAAAAACGCTAGCTGGTTTGCCCTGGAACTCTACTTTTGGGGTAAGTGTTAGGTATGATGACATCCGCAACATCGAGTTGTCGAACACCAAACAAAGGGACATCACCCTTGGGCAAGCAGCGCTAGGCAACATCCAGCAAGGAACCGGAAGCTTTTATTACGATAGTCAGTGGTGGCTTACCCCCAATCTCAATTTTAACGCTGGCCTGCGCTTTGATCAATTTATGTTTGCTTACGATGATTTGTTGACTCCAGGCTATCAATTAAAGACAGTTTACAAAAACATTGCCAGCCCAAAACTCAACCTGACTTATAAATTATCCCCCCGCTGGCAATTGATGGCAAATTCGGGTTGGGGTTTTCACTCCAACGACACCCGGGTAGTGACCCAGCAGAATGGCCAACAAGTTTTACCACGTGCTTTTGGCGCGGAGATTGGAACGGTTTTTAAACCCCTTCCCAACCTGATTGCACAATTGGCACTTTGGCATCTGGGACTTCAACAAGAGTTTGTGTACGTAGGCGATGATGCCGTTGTAGAACCCAGCGGTCGATCCAGCCGTCAAGGATTCGACCTTTCCATGCGGCTACAACTGGGGAAAAACTTTTTTGCCGATGGCAACGTCAATTATGCTTTTGTCCGCAGTTTGAATGTACCAGAGGCGGAAAATCGTATTCCCCTAGCACCCATCTGGACCAGTACGGGTGGTATCCTTTATCGGCCGTTCAAAAACTGGCAACTGTCGATGCGCTACCGCTTTTTAGCTGATCGCCCCGCCAACGAAGATTATAGTTTGACCGCCAAAGGCTATTTTTTGATTGACGGACAATTACAATATACTTCCGGACATTTTCAAGGAGGGTTTAGCGTGCAAAATTTGTTAAATCGAGCTTGGAAAGAAGCCCAGTTTGCAACGACTTCCCGTTTGAAAAACGAATCTTTACCAGTAACTGAAATTCACTATACGCCGGGTACGCCATTTTTTGGAAA
This sequence comes from Chitinophagales bacterium, assembly GCA_038240665.1. GTDB lineage: Bacteria > Bacteroidota > Bacteroidia > Chitinophagales > Saprospiraceae > Haliscomenobacter. The sequence continues at coordinate 13,129 of JBBRGN010000020.1, forward strand.
AATATTTGTGAGTTTCCGATTCTGATTTTCAGTCGCTTATAGTTACAACTAGTGGAAGCAATCAAGCGCTGAGCATGCCGGAAGGCAAAGGTTATCTTCATGCCTTTTATGAACTAAATTCCACTCATTTCAATAAGATTTTATCATTAATACCTATACAATTATGTTTCGTTACTCCTTGATCATTATCCTATTATTGGGGGTGAAGCTGGTCTATGGCTCAAGCCATCGCGAAGCGCCTCTGATTGCCAACGACCCTTTGGCGGACAACACTGATCTGTATGCTTTCCGGAGTCCGGACAAGCCCAACACGATCACGATCATCGCCAACTACATCCCTGCTGAATTGCCGCATGGAGGACCAAACTACAACACGTTTGGAGAGAACATTCGCTACGAGATTCACATCGACAACGATGCTTCGAAACCTGGCGACGAAATTGTTTACCGTTTTACTTTTAAGCGCGTAAACGAAGATCCTACTACGTTTTTCAACATCCGCTTAGGCAAACAAAACTTGAAAACAACCTACACCATGGAGCGCAGCATGGATGGTGGAAAAACCTTTCAAGTGGTGCTGAGCAACGGTTCCGTACCACCCGCCAATATCGGACCGCGTTCGATTGGATCGGGAGTGGGTTTGAACACTACCTATGATGCGTTAATTGCCAAGTCAATCCTTAACAGTACCTCTGGAGAGACCGTATTTTGCGGCCCAGTTGACGATCCTTTCTTTGTGGATCTTGGGGGTATTTTTGACCTAGGCAACTCGCCACGAATTGGTGCCAAATCCAGAGATGGCTTAGGGCAGTACAACGTACACACCATTGCTATTCAGATCCCGATTGCGCTGCTGTTGAAAAGCGGCGCTCCAGCTACACCGGCTAACATTTTGGATGCCAACTATGTCATTGGTGTATGGGCTTCTGCTAGCCGTCAGGCGATCCGCACGTTGCAGACAGATGGAAAAAACCCCAATGATTCCGGTGCCTGGGTTCAGGTATCACGTTTGGGTATGCCTTTGACCAACGAAGCGATTATTCCTATCGGTATGAAGGATTATTGGAATTCTTTGACGCCTTATGAGGAATTAGCGGAGACTGACATGGACGAGTTTTTCTACAACCCAGAATTGGCGCTGTACATGGACGATGCCCAGTTTGGCAAAGCAGTACCGTCCTTTAGCCCTTTGCGTATCCAACGCAATTCGCTACAGTCTTTTGATTTCGGTTTCGGAAAAAATGGTTTGTACGGTTTGAAAGGAAACCCAGCATTGGCAGGAACTGCTCTTGACGACAATGTTTTTGGCAAACTCTTATTGCCAGCAGCCAACAAAGCACGTTCGGTAGACTTATGGCCAATATTCTTCACTGGCGCACCCAACTTGCCCCCTTATCAATTGGCAACTGGAAAAAATGGCAACCCATTAGCGCCTGGTAAACCGTTCATCAACAATTTTTTACCCAACGGCGGTGATATGTTGCGCTTGAACATGGCAGTTCCAGTTACCTCGCGTACCGATGCTAAATTCAGTTCTTTGGGCTTAGTACAAGCAGCAGTACTGGGATTGACTGATCCGAGCTACAATGCCAGCACCAGCATTCAAGCCATTCCCAATATGGACGGCTTCCCGAACGGTCGCCGTTTGGAGGATGATGTTACTCGGATTGAATTGCAAGCAGTTAGTGGCGTGGTATTGGCAGCAATTGGTTTGTGGTACGATGACTACAAAGCAGGCGATCCCAACCCAGTGACCAAAAATTTGCTAAATGTATTGACTTACTCTACTGCGGTGGAGAAAAATGATAAGCCATTTAAAACGGCTTTTCCTTACTTGGCTGCTCCTTGGTCAGGTACCGAAACCGCAGCAAAATAAAGAACTGAACCATCAATTGTTCGAATTTACTGGTTATTAACCGACTGTTTTTAAGCATTATTCTTTTCATTAAGCTAAGTATTTGCACCATGAAAAAACTATTTATACTGTTCCTAGCTGTACTAGGAATAAATGGAATTCTAATGGCTTCTAGTCACCGAGAAGCCCCCCTTATCGCCGATGATCCATTGGCAGATAACACCGACTTGTACGCGTTTCGTAGCCCCGATAATCCCAACATGGTTACGATCATTGCGTGCTATGTGCCCTTACAATTGCCTCATGGCGGTCCCAATTATTACACTTTTGGACAAAACATCCGTTATGAAATCCACGTCGACAACGATGCAAGCAAGCCAGGCGATGAAATCACCTACCGGTTTACATTTAAAATTGTCAACGAGGACCCAACTACTTTTTTCAACATCCGCTTAGGCAAACAAAACCAGAAAGCAACTTATACCCTAGAGCGTAGCATCGACGGCGGCAAGTCTTTTCAGGTCATTGTAGCCAATGGCGTAGTGCCTCCCAACAACGTAGGCTCACGTTCAATTACCTCAGCAGTGGGTTTGAATACTACTTATGACAAACTGGTTTCCGGCGCGATTACTTCTGCTTCTTCGGGCGAGAAAGTATTCTGTGGCCCATCTGATGATCCTTTCTTTGTAGACTTGGGCGGTATCTTTGACTTAGGAGATTCTCCACGCAAAGTAGGTAAGTCACGCGATGGAATTTCTTGTTTGAACATCAGTACGATTGCGATTCAGATTCCGATCAGCACCTTATTGAAAGCTGGCGCACCGGCTCAACCGCGTAGCATTTTGGATGCTGACTATGTGATCGGCGTATGGGCTTCAGCTAGTCGTCCAAAAATCCGTACTTTGAGTAAAGGCGCAGAGAGCTTCTCTGGCGATTGGGTACAAGTTTCACGCCTAGGGATGCCCTTGACCAACGAAGCCGTAATTCCAATCGGTTACAAAGACTATTGGAATGCGCTGACGCCTTACCAAGAATTGGCAGATACTTTGTTGGATGCGTTTTTTTACAATCCTGAATTGGCCTTGTACATGGACGATTCCCAGTTCGGTGGAGCCGTACCTGCTTTTGGGCCACTGCGCATACAACGCAAATCACTGCAATCTTTTGATTTTGGCTATGGAAAAGACGGTTTATTTGGCTTGAAAGGCAATCCCGCCTTGGCTGGAACAGCGCTCGACGAGAATGTTTTTGGTGGTTTGTTGTTGCCAGGTAAAGGCAAAGCGCGCTCCGTGGATTTGTGGCCGATATTCCATACTGGTGTTCCAAACGTAGCGCCTTATCAATTGGCGACTGGAAAAAGCGGCAACCCATTGGCAGCAGGTAAACCCTTCATCAACAACTTTCTACCCAACGGTGGCGATATGTTGCGCTTGAACATGGCGGTTCCGATTACCAGCCGTACCGATCCAGCCTTTAGCACCCTCGGTTTGGTTCAGGCTGCGGTTTTAGGCCTTACTGATGCCAAATTTGCGTCCAGCAAAACCTTGGAATTCATTCCTAACATGGATGGCTTCCCGAATGGTCGCCGCTTGGAAGATGATGTTACCCGTATCGAATTGCAAGCTGTTGGCGGTGTCGTATTGGCAGCCATTGGTTTGTGGTATGACGATTACAAAGCAGGCGATGCCAATCCAGTTACCAAAAACTTGGTCAATGTACTGACCTACACCACTGGTGTAGAGAAGAACGATGCCAACTTTAAAACAGCCTTTCCTTATGTAGCACTTCCCTGGGCGGGCGATGGCGCATGTAGCGGAATTGAGGTGACTACCGCAGTTAGCGATGGTCCTCAAGGAAGCGGCAGTACGGGTATCGTATTGCAAGGCCCTATTTTGGTGGCTACCAGCTATCCTAACCCAACTAAAGATCGGTCAATATTCGAATTCAAATCAGACATCGTAGTAGATGTGAACATTGATTTGTTTGATCGGACGGGTCAGAAGATCGCTAATTTGATCAAAACCACCATTCCTACAGGTCGCTCTACGGTAGAAGTACCGATCCCTGCCAACATTGCGCCAGGTATCTACTTTGCTCGTATTTCAACTTTGGATGGTAGAGTATTCCAGAGTATCCGACTTTTGAAGACGGAGTAAACCATTCATTTTAACCCTGCTTAGGCTTTCAAGCCATCCAGTTTTGGAAGCCTAAGCAGCTTTTTTTACAACAAAAAAATTCAATCAACATGTTCCGCAATTTCCACTTCGTAGGTCTATTTTTATTGTTGTTGGTCACTGCATGTCAAACCAAAACCAATTCTACTGAAAAATTGACCATCAACGACATTCCTTTGTTGTTGGATCGCCACCCTTCCATTCAAAATGGCGAAGAATGGGATAAAATTCAAAGCTATTATGGCCGTTCTCGCCAAGAAATATTGGACAACCCTAAAGCCATGGAGCCGCGTTTGAACCTGGCCTATGTATTCATCAACGAAGCACGCATTACCGGGGAACATGGTCATTATTACCCAGCAGCTTTAAAGATGCTCAATGGTATCTTGGAGCATCAAACCTTGGTAAAAGACATGCGTTTTCGGGCGCTTGCTGCCAAAGCAGGGGTACAACTTTCCCTACACGATTTTCAAAATGCGTTGCAAACCGGAACCCAAGCTGTTGCTTTGAACCCTTACAATGCCCAGATTTACGGCGCTTTGGTGGATGCCAATGTCGAATTGGGGCATTACGATGAAGCAGTACGGATGGCCGATAAAATGGTTTCCATTCGTCCGGATCTGCGTTCTTACTCTCGAGTTTCCTACCTCCGCGAAATCTACGGTGATGTCAGTGGCTCCATTGATGCGATGCGCATGGCCGTTGAAGCGGGCGTGCCAGGTCAAGAGCAAAGCTGTTGGTCAAGACTTACCTTGGGCCACCTACTAGAACAATACCGCAGTGCAGATGAAGCCGAAAAAGAATACCAAGAAATCTTAGTGGAACGCCCAGATTATCCCTTTGCATTAGCTGCTTTGGCGGGTTTAAAAATGAAGAAGAACGCTAACGAGGAAGCCATGTCGCTGCTCAATAAGGCGGCAAGCATCATCCCAGAAGTTAGTTTTTATGAACAAATCGCGGAACTACAAAAGAAAAAAGGTGATTTGGAAGCTTACCACAAAACCATGGAGACGGTTTTTGCCATGTTTAAAGACGATGAAAAAAATGGTCACAACATGGATCTGGAATACGCCAAAATATACACTGATTTACAACCCGATTATAGCAAGGCACTTGCTTATGCCAAAAAAGAATTGCAAAAACGCCCTGATAATATTGACGTCAACCGCCGTTTGGCGATTGTATACAGCAAAATGGGTAAAAAATCCGCCGCCGAGCCATTTTTTGACAAGGCCAGCCGTACCCATTCTCAGCACCCTGAATTGTTGGAATTAAAGCAATTATTAGCATCAAGATAGTACGAAGTGGATTGAATGTTAGGATGCCCTGGTCGTTCATTTGAATGGCCGGGGCATTGTTTTTGCATCTAGAGTAAACGCATGAAATTAGTACTGACCTCGGAGAGATCTAAGATTTGCGTGTTGGGGGGCATATTACAAACGTTAGACCTCTCCGAGGTCAAAAAACTCGTACAACTGGGCCAATTTTACAATTGTTAGATCTCTCCGAGGTCAAAAAACACGTACAACTGGACCAATTTTACAAATGTTAGACCTCTCCGAGGTCAAAAACACCTACAAACGTTATACCTCTCTGAGGTCGCTTCTGGCATACATGCGTTTGCCCTCAATTATGGTTGATCAATAATTTAAGTGCGCACTATTACAGGTTTTTAGCGATTATAGCGGGTTGGTTTTTTAGTTTTGATTTCAAGGCCCCAGCGGCAGCGCCGCCAGAACGTCTGTAGAAAATTTATAGCAAAGCTTTAAAGGTGCAGAGCACCCCAACATGTACATCGGACTTTAGTTACGGTGCTCTGCACCTTTGAAGTCAGGTGTCGCATGTTTCGCTACCGACGTTCTGGCGGCGCTGCCGCTAGGCTTTTCCCAAGATTTTTTTCTAAAATACTAGATTTTAATCATGTGTCTGCCCTGGTTTTGCATCAAACTAAACACTCAAACCCGCGTTCAATCCTCACTTCACACTCACCACCTCGCCACTCGAAAAACTACTGAACTCTGGCGCATACATACACTGAATGCTGCTGATGCCATTCGAGAAAGTTCCTCGGTGGGTTACGCGCAAGGGATATTCAAAAACATAAGTTCCTTTGGCCAAGTAATCGATGAAGAAATGGGTAGCGGCATCTCCAGTACTTTCGTAATAACCCAAAGCTCCTTGGTGTTTGTATTGACTGAGTACATTCATTGGTTCCATACCGCTGGCGCGCATGTCCTTGAGGTGGAGGTATTCCATATCACGATCGGCGCGCAATTCGATGCGTACCACCATTTTATCTCCTGGTTTGAAGGGTTGATTGGCGGTGATTTCGCGTAGCACTGGACCGGTAGCGGTTCTTTCTTCGCGGAACAAGCGTTTTTTCAATTGCAATGGTGTGGCTTCAAAACTCTTGATCTTGTCCAGGTTTTCAAAGTATTGCCAATACAGACCGCCCCAGGCGATGCCTGCATTGGGATTGCTGACGGTGATTGATTCCATGCCAGGTTTTACCTCTTTGCCTTCCCAGCTGGTTTTGAAATAGCCGGTGCCAGGTTCGGCGGCGGATTGAGCTTTGCCGATCAGTGCTAGATTTTCCTTGTTTTTTACTTTGTCAAAAGCCAGCGCTACTGGTTGGGCATCCGCCAATAGATCCGTTTTACCTTGGGTATTGAGCAGGGCGTAGATGGCTTCTGAAGTAGCTTTGGTGGTTTTCCAGTGGGTGGTTTGCTTGTTGCGCAGCAGCCATACCTTGAGTTCTTCTACTGAAGTCGCGTCTTTGGCAACTTCGCTAAAGACTTCAATCAGCAAACTCTGGGTTTCTACTGGTGCTTCTGACCACATAAATCCGCGGTTGAATTTCCAGTACATCCCCAGTTCGTCGGATTGCAAAGCACGTTCTTTGAGCGACTTCACGATGCGCTGGGGGTAATCTTGATCGCCTCCACGGTGCAGGGCCAAAGCAATCATCCCTTGTTGGTACAAGCCTTTTTTTGTCCAAAACAGTTGGGTCTGCTTGGTCAGGTAGGTTAGTACTTCTTTGGTCTTGGCGTCGGGCAACAACTCAGGATAAAAACTGCGGGTATAGAAGTAATGGATCATCAGGTCGTCGGGTTGGTATTCTTCCAACTTAAATGTGCCTTTTTTGGCCATTTTTTTCAATTCCTCATATTGATTCTGGGCTTTTTCGTCCAGGTATTTGACGGCGCGTTTGATCATCTCTTCGGCATCGGATTTGGGTTGTACGCCCAATTGATCCAAGTGGCCAAAACCCGCCATCAGGTATTGGGTGATGTACCAACTGTCGTCGCCACCAGGGAACCAAGCCCAACCACCGTTGGACAATTGTCGGGTGCGAATTTTTTCTAAAGCTGCCAATTCCTCGCTGGCCATGCGATCCAAATCAAACAACAGGGCAATTTGCTGGCGTTGTTTTTCTTCACTTTGAGCTTCCAAAACCCAAGGTGTCTCCTCCAACAATGCAGATTTGAGTTCCTGATTGGCGCGCAAATTGCTTTGTAGTGCACTTGTCCCTTTCCATTTGTCAAAAACCTGTTTGATCTTGGGATTGCGGTTCACCACCGAACTGGCCAAGCTATTGGCGTAGTAGCGGCTAAATACTTGTTCGGTACATTCGTGCGGGAACTCCATGAGGTAGGGCAAGGATTTCACGGCCAACCAAGCTGGATTGGAAGTGAATTCTAAGGTCAATTTATGGGGAGTCATGGTCGTTGAACCCCGGTTATCGATCATAGATTGTAGGGTGTAGGTACGGTTTTGTTTGGCTCGTACAAACAAGGGCATGGTTTCAGTCACCAACATTCGGTTAGTCAACACGGGAATCACGCTTTCTTCGCCATCACTAAAGTTGCCCGCAGTGGCAGTTACCCGGTGTACCAAGGCAGTCGCCTCGCCAAAAGGTACTTTGAGCTTCCAAGTCAGTGGTGCGGATTGTTTTGGGGCGATGGTAAAGGGGACGTTTACCGTGGTTTGACTATACTTGGTATCAACAGATTGCATGTTAAGCGCGTCAAACAATTGTAGGTTGGCCGTTCCACTTAAAGTTTCGGTGCTGAGGTTGGTAACTTTGGCAGTGTACTCGATCTCGTCGCCTTCGCGTACAAAACGCGGCGCGTTGGGTTGTACCATCAGTTCTTTTTGGGTCACTACTTCGCGGGATGTAGTGCCAATTTTTAGATCTTTGGTGGTCGCCAATGCTAGGAATTTCCAACGGGTCAGCGCTTCATTCATCGTAAACTTGATGATTACCGCTCCATCTTTATCGGTGTACAATTCGGGGAAGAAAAACACGGTTTCCTTCAAATTGGTACGGGTAGATATAGGGGCCGGAGGTGCAGATGGTGGTGTTGGCTTAGCAGATGGTGCTTCCTCTTTTTTTTCGGGCCTATCATTGATAGAATCCGAAGTTGCAGGTTCGCTTGCACTTTTTTCCTTCATCGCGGCCATTTGTGGGACGGGTGCGGCAATGGAATACGCAACCAACTCCCTTACCCGATTCTCACCTCTTATCCTTGTTTGAACGCCACCAAAAGCCATAGCGCCTTCATCGTAGAGGTAACCAAACCAGTTGAGGTAGGGGTACAAACGAGTCGGCAATTCTACCGCGTCATTGCTGCGGTACAGACTGGCCGAGATCCCGACAAAGGTATTTTGTGACCAAAAATAGGAAGAACTGCCATAACGGGGGAAAGGATCTAAACCCCAGGAATGACCAACAAAGTTGTCCAAAGACGCATCGTACATGGCGGCGGCCATTTCGGCTGCTACTTTTTCTCCACCCGGACCGCTGATTTTTAAACGCCATTCTTCGGGTTGACCAGGACGGAGTTTATCCCGGAAGGTTTGGTATTCGATGTCCAAGTGTTGGTTCATCCAGGACACATCCAGGTTGAGGTTGTTCAACACCGGACGGTTGCGCCAAACGGAGGTGAGGTGAAAAAAGACCCCGCCGCGGTCAATTTCGTTGACTTTGTACAACTCTTCTTGCCAATTTTTTACATCTATCCACTTGCGGGTAATGATTTTGCCTTTGCGTTCAATTTCCAACAAGGTTTTAAAATCAGCGGCATTGGCGGCCAGCTGTAAATTGGCGACTTCGCCGGGTTCGGCGCTTTCTTTTTGCCATTGATTCCAGAAAACCAAATCTGCCGGAATGCGTTTGGTTTGGCTGTTGTAAGTGCTGAAAGGTTTACTGATTTCTAGGGTTTCACCATTTTCATCCTTGCTGCTCATCACGATCAAATAATGACCGGGCATCAATTTATCGACTGGCAAGGCCAGGGTATCACTGGTTCCTGTATTAAAGTCGGCGCTCAAAACCGTGGCTTCACGCGGCCACTTTGCCATGGTTTCATCATTTTTGGAAAAAGCCAGGTTCGGGAATTTTTTGCGAAAATCCTTTTCACCAATCAAGCTGCGATCCGGCACTGACCAGTAACGGTTAAGCAACGGTTGATCGGGGCCTTTCAACCGATAGACGTTAATTTTTCCAGAAAGCGCAAGCGATGCTCCATCCAAATTGGTGGTCTGAAGCTTGATCCGTTGCTGATTTTTTTGGTCAAAAGCCTCTGGTACGTCCATGCCCAAACGGAAACTGGCATACCCTAAATTTACATCTCTTACGCTAGAATGGGTTTCGCCGGTAATGTCGATCACATCTACCGAAACCGAGAATTGAAATTCTGGTTTTTGTTCCTTAGCAATCGAGCGATCAGGTTCAGCCGGGAAACTGATGGTAAACAGTCCGTCGGCATCGGAGCTGGTTTCACCGACAGCAATTTCCATGGTTTTTTCCGAACCAATGGGGCCGCCGCCGCGCCAGTAATCAAAATAAGGGAAGCGCGCTTTACGTACCACCCGGTAAGTCACTTTTGCACCATTGATGCTATTGCCAGCATAAGCTTCGGCAACGCCGCTTATTTTTACCGTTTCGCCCAGCCGCTGGTTTCCTTCCAGCGCTTTGAGTTTAACTTCAAAAGTAGGACGTTTGTATTCTTCTACTCGAAAGGAATGAAAATCAGCACCAGCACTTGATGACAAGCTGAACTGGCCGCGCAAACCGCCAGTGGGCGCTACAAACGATCCATTGAAAGTTCCGTACGCATTGGTTACCAATTCCTTGGTGTCAATTTTTTGGCCGTTGGCGTCGTGGAAGGTCACGATTACCGGATTGTTGGGAACAATTTCAGGTTTTTCATTTTCCGTTTGCCGCAACACAATCCCTTTGTAATAAATGGTTTGTCCGGGGCGATAAATGCCGCGATCCAGGAAGAAATAGGTATTCTCGGCCAGACTCACCTGCTCATTGCGTTGATAACTGTAATAGCGACTGCCGTGGTTGAGCACATCATCTCCCAATACAAAACGCGCCCGAAAAGACTGATCGGTCAAATTGGTGACCACAAAACCATCCTTATCTGTCACGCCGTTACCAATCTCTTTTTCTTTGTATAAGCGGGTGTTTCGATCATAATCATTAGAAAAAAACGTGGCTTTGACCCCGTTCAGTGGTGCACCCGTTTCCCGGTTCATTACCACAAAAGAGGTATGACCTGTTTGGTCCTGTCGGGATAACAAACCAATGTTGGAAACCGAGAAAAATGACACGGCTGGGCGGAGCTGATCATCATTCCCCATGGTTTCGAGTTCGCTGGCGAGGAGCACATATTGACCCAAGGGAAGCGCGTCCAAAGCAATTTCTGTGGCATGTTCTTGCAAGTCGCCATCATTGGGCAGCGCAACGCTCCATTTCTTGAGGGGCGTCAATTTTTTCAAAAAAGCAATTTTAGCATCCCCTTTTTGAATTTCGTATTTCTTTTTTTGATCCTCGGTAACCTTGATCAAGCGGAAATAAGCCGTTTTGATGTTGCGGAAAACCAGGTTAGTAAGGATGCTTTTTTGCGGAACCACCACTTCTTCCAATTCCGTTTGGAGCGATTGAAGATTTAGTCCAGCAATTTGTTGTTTGCATAAGTTAGCGCCGTACGACTTAGGGAAAGCTTTGATCGCTGACTCACAAATTTCTTTAGCGCGAACCAGTGCCAGTCGGGCTTTTTCATCGTCCTCACCGCGTTGATAAGTACGTCCTAGGTTGATGAATTCCTGGGCGATTAGTTGCTGAATCTCGGTAGATTGAGGGATGCTGGCGTATTTTTTCAACAACCCTTGCAAAGCATCTTGGTACAAAGCGTCTTTATTGGGTAAAATAGCGGCATTGCGTACAAAAGACAAACGCTTCAGGTCGGCATCTAAGAAGGCGTTGGGTTGGGCGTCATTGAGGTGGAAAGCCAATACTTTTTGGTACAAACCCAGCGCCTGCCATTGCCAAGAAGAATCGCGGGTAGGGTAGGTCTGGATCGCAAAATCGGCCGCTGGTGCAAACGCATCTGCGCGATCTACATTAAATTTATAAACCGGAGAAGTCAGTTGATTGCGAGAATTAGAAAAATGGCTGATGGCCCGGTGTGCCAGCAAGTCAAAAAGCGTGGGCCAAATCCCGTCTACATTTTGCGCTTTGATCAAGGTTGCATCCAATTGTGCCAAAGGAATGGTTTTGAGCCCTTTCTCCGTGACTGAAGCGAGATAATAATTGGCGGCAGCCGTTTGAATTTGTTCTGCCGACCAAGTTTTTAGATCGCTGGGCAGGTAATCGGCGATGGTGGTGCGGTTGGCCAGGTTCCAATAGTTTTGATCCAAGTAGTTTTGGTACAACTGCCCCAGCATCGATTGCAATACCGCGCTGGCCGGAAAAGGCGTTTCCGTCAATTCTTTGGTTAGGCTATTGATGGCTTTTACTTCGCCATCTTCCTCTAAGTTGGTGATGAGTTTACTGCGGTAGATCAAGGCTTTGACAATCTGCGCAATTTCTTTTTCCGATTTGGCGCGGGCATAAAGCGCTTCTACTTTATCCAGCGCCGAGCGAAACAAACCCTGTTGTTCCAAGGAGTCGATTTTTGCCCATTCTTTGGGATAATCTTTAAAAGTCATGTTTCTCCAATTGTGGACGCGGCTTTTGCTTAATCCAAGGGTAATCATTAAAGTTGCAAAGCATGCGAGGATAGTCCAACGGATTATCAAGCGGTTTTTCATAGAAGCTGGTTTATGTTTTTATATCTAGCGTGTATTTTGATTTCCACTTTGCGCTAAAAATGGCTATAATTTGCGCCAATTTCGTTACTAAAATACTCATGTAGCGCTGCTACACTCCGTTTTTCGCGCCTCATTGGCACAAATTCTAGCTCATTTTCGCTTGCAAACTAGAAATCAAAACACACTCTTATGGCTACTGCAATAGATTTCAAGTAGGCACCTTTAAGTTGCTTTAAACTTAGAAGGTCATTAAGCCCCAAAAATATAAAGTAGTAGAGCGCCAAGACCTATAATTTTTGACACGCCGATGTAGATGCACAGTTTTAAAAAAATACACATCAGCGGTGAATGTTTTTATTCGGATCTCGAAGTCGTCCATTGATCCAAGAAATTAGGGAGAATTGGGAGTCGAACGCCCCAAATATTCTAATTATTGTAATCCGATACCTGAATTCAACGGTGGGAGAAACGCTCAATGTTGACTTCTGGATCCAAGTTAAGCTTTTTTTGCAGCACTTGAACAAGATGATGGGCCCAAAATGGCGCAAGGGAACTTCCTTTAGTCCCCAAGCCATTAAAAATGGCCAAAGCAGGGAGCTCTGGATGAACTCCTAAAAAAGGCCTTCGATCCTTTACCGTAGGGCGTACCGCCGCCCACTGATCCACGATTTCGTAGGGAATGGTCAAGAGTTCTTGCAATTTACTTTCCAGATAAATTCGGGCTTTTTCGCTGGGTTGTTGGTTTTCAAAATGGGGTTCGTAGGTAGCGCCCACCCAGTAGCGATCGTCTCCCAGTGGGGCGATAAAAATATTGTTTTTCATGATTTTGGTAAAACCCGCATTGGGAATGCGCACAATCAGTGCCTCCCCTTTATCGCCCCGGAAAGGCAAATAGTTGAAAAAAGGATTGTTGACTGCAGCATAACCTTCGCAAAAGATGACTTGATCAAAAAATTGTCCTTGGTAGATTACACCCGTGGTTTGGGGTTGCAAATCGACATAATCAAAGGTTTCTTGGCGCAGGATGCCGCGCGCCAAGGCGGCCTTTTGATAGGCTTTTAAAAAAACGGGCACGGCCAATTGAGCACTTTCCCGGACTTCCCCGTAGCCAAACGCGGCCTGCGTAAACGATTGATAAGTTCCCAAATCAATGGATTCTTTGATGTACTGTTCATAGCCGGGATCTACGGAGCGCGCCAGCCAGTCGTTTTCCTCGCGTACGCTGGAGAGGGCGCGCAGGATACCGCGGGGGTAAAAAAAACGCTGTTGAAGCTCGTGTTCCAGCGCCTGGTAGGTATGTTGGGCAAAAGGAATGAGTTCGTCGACGCGCCAGGATTTAACAAAACGGCGTCCAGTGATGGGGTTGATGAGTCCGGCGGCGGCAATGGAGGCGCTGTTGGCGTGGTGGGCGTCCAGGAGAGTCACTTGTTGGCCGGCTAGGATTAAAAAATGAGATACGAGGGTTCCGGCTAAGCCTTGGCCGACGATGAGGTAATGGGATGGAAAGGAGCTTGGGTTTGACACAGGTTTATTTATAGGTTTTCTAATTCGGATTTAAGTTTTTTGCTCAAGCTGGAGACTACCAGCTCATAAGAATGATCGGTCAGTTCGCGGATCAAGCGATCATCCAAATCGCCTTCACTAGCAACCGTGTTCCAGTGTTGTTTGTTCATATGGTAGCCGGGGGTGATGTCTTCGTAGGTTTCGCGCAGATCGATGGCACGATCGGGATCGCACTTGAGGTTAACGCTGAGTGTTTCATCGTCCAAAGAGGCGAGGGCAAACATTTTACCCATCACTTTGAATACCAGGGTGCTTTCGTCAAACGGAAAAGATTCGTCTACGCCTTTTTTAGACAAACAGTACTCGCGGAAGTTTTCGATGTCCATGTCAAACCTTTTTTTGTGCAACCTAGGGAACTTTTATAAATTTGCAAAACGAAGATTGGGGGAAATGATTTATAAATGGAGGCTTGATGCCTGATTGGTTTTAATGGTCTCATAGTTCAATGGATAGAATAGGAGTTTCCTAAACTCTAGATACAGGTTCGATCCCTGTTGGGACCACTAAGTATTTAATATAGGAAGAGGCAGTGTCGGGTTAAAGAATGATTTTTGAAGCGGCGATTTAAAGTAGGTTAATGGATAAACGAGCTTCAAAACCCATTCCTTAGAACCCAGGGAGACGTGTAAATAAAATGATAAACTGATAGGGAAATTGTACAACCATGACCTAGCTCCCGCCAAATTCATCATTCATCATTTTTCATTCATCATTCATTCATACATTCATGCGGATCATTGGCGGAAAATTTGGCGGACGGCGATTCAATCCCCCTGCCGACAATTGGCCAACGCGGCCAACAACGGACTATGCCAAAGAAGGACTGTTCAATATTTTGGCCAATAATTTTGATTTTTCGGAAGTTAAAATGCTTGATCTTTTTGGTGGTACCGGGAGCCATGGTTACGAATTTATCTCCCGTGGCTGTACCGATGTGACCTATGTCGATAAGTTTTTTCCCTGTATTCAGTTTGTCCAAAAAACGGCCGAAACACTAAAAATCCAGAACGACATCCGCATTTTTCGCTCCGATGTGTTCAAGTTTATGGAAACCAATGGTGAGGATTATGATTATATCTTTGCTGGCCCTCCCTATACCTTGACGACAATGGATACCATTCCAGATCATATTTTTGAACAAAAACTACTGCGTCCGCAAGGTTGGTTTGTTATGGAGCACAATCCAAATCATAATTATGCCAAGCATCCGTTCTATTTCCAAGAACGGCATTATGGAAAAACCATCTTCAGTTTTTTTAAACTTCCAACTGAAGAGGACGCACCACAAGTTCCTGAATCGGATCCAACTTGATCCCCAAACAACGACTTGGTTATGAAGTATTTATTTACCTTTTTTGCGCTGCTGCTGCATTTGGCACTGTTGAGTCAAAATGATTTTACGGGAAAATGGATCGGTTACCTGACCCAAGAAAAAGGCGGTTTTCGTGAAAAATATTATTGCACGATTGTATTGGAGCAAAATGGAAAAAAAGTGACCGGTTACTCTTACGTCAGTGTAGAAAACATCCACGCGGAAATGGAATTGACTGGGGATATCAGTGGCAGTACCCTTAAATTCAAAGAGTTTCGTTTGGTACAGTATTCCAAATTGGACAACATGGTTTGGTGCCTCAAATGGGGCAATGTACAACTCAAAAAGAAAGACGACGAGTGGACCTTGGAAGGCGAGTGGGATGGCAAATCTTTGTATGGCCCCTGTATCCCCGGTAAGGTGTATCTAAAAAGAGAAGTACCAAAAGCGTAGCCTTAATGAATCA
>JBBRGN010000021.1:0-28377 GCA_038240665.1 Chitinophagales bacterium
CTTATCTCTCTTTCCTTTACAACGCGATGGTGATGAATAATTTAACCCTGTCACAAAGTAAAATCAACCGTCTTCGGTATCTTTTCCTTGATGTTGCTCCGCAAATATCTACTTCTTGGGAAGCTCGACTTGACTTCCGTACGGATAGCGTGTTGATCAGCAAAATAAATACGCGCACGCATTTCAATCCGCAGCTTGGCTATTGGTCAACTTGGGTTGACCTTGAAATCAGCAACAAAGGAACGGATTTGGGTGAATATGCTGATCAAATTTCACTTCCTGCGGGCGTTTTTGTCGATGATTATTACCTCGACATCAATGGAAAACGCCAATCCGGTGTTTTGGCCGAAAAAAAAGCAGCTACTTGGATCTATCAGCAAATCAGTACTTTAACACGTCAAGATCCTGGAATTCTACAATACACTGGATCCCAAGAACTTAGCTTGCGTATTTTCCCTTTTCAATCCTGTGAAACGCGGTATACCGGTTTTTCCGTTGTTCACGCTGAACCACTGAATATTGCCATCGGTAAAAAAATAATTCGGCTTGGAGATGCGCAGCAGGCAGGCGGTGTATCTGCTCGCCCGAGTATGATTGGAGGCAGTACCTATGTGTCTGCAGAGGCCAAAAAGACTTTACCACAATTGTCTAAAAAAGTGCGGTATTCCTTTATTCTTGATGGCTCTAAAAAAGCGATAGAATCCAAGAAAAAACTTCAAAAAATGGTAGATCAATGGCAGAGAAGAGCGAATATCGCCCCTAAACAAGTAGAATTTATGGCTGCCGGAGCGTACCCGCAGCAGTTCAATTCCGCTATTGATTGGAAAAAACAACTTGAAGAATACCCCAACAATGGCGGCTTTTTTGTTGAAAGGGCGATACAGAAAAAAATGACGGCGGCCGTGATGAATCCCCGACCAGAGCAATTGGTATTTGTCCTGGTTTCTGATCGGGAGTACATCCCTTTTGAAATCAAAGACATTGAACCACTTGCTGGTTTAATCCCACAAGGGGTAGAAGTCCTTCAACTACATTCTTCGGGTGTATTAACTCAAAAATGGTCTACGAATCAACGCAGCGATGCGGATTCGTCAACTAGCAACTTCATTCTACTGGCTTGGCCCAATGCGGAAGCTCCAAGCGCTTATCTCCTAGCAGATGGATTGCCTAGTTTAATTTTTTCACCAAAAGGTTTGGAAAAAAGCCTGGATTGGTCGCCCAAAAGCAATGATCCTCAAGCCAATATTTGGTCAAACGGCATTCAGTTACAAAGCCAGTGGGCGCATGCTATAATCCATCCTGAGGGAGGAGACGCCGCTTGGCGAAAGTTAACCCTCAACAGTTTTGCCGCTCATATCTTGACGCCAACCACTTCCTTCCTGGCGTTAGAAACTGAATCTCAGCGGCGGATGTTGCTCAAAAAACAGTGGGAATCGTTCCATGCCAACAAAGCTTTGGATTTAGGCGAAGAACCTGAGCCCATGTCAGAACCAGATTGGATTTGGGTTTTGTTGCTAGTTTTCGTCTGGTGGAGATTTGATCGAAACAAAAGGTTGAAATTGGCAGCTTAAAGTAAAATAGGGCAAACGTATCAATGCCAGAAGTGACCTCGGAGAGGACTAATGTTTGTAATATGCCCCCCAACACGCAAATCTTAGACCTCACCGAGGTCAACACTAATTTCATGCGTTTGCCCTAAAGGTAAAACAGTGGGTTTGGTTCCTATTTTTTACTTTTGCTCAAACTAGAAGCTAAAGTTTATGAACCAACCCACTGCCGTGCTTTTGGAACTGCATTTTTGCCCTCCGGTGCAGTATTTTGCTAAACTGTTGCAATTCCGACAAGTTTTTTTGGAGCAAAATGAAAACTTTCAGAAAGGCAGTTACCGGAATCGTTGTCATATCGCTGCAACCCACGGTGTTCAGCGTTTATCGGTACCATTGGTCAAGGGCAAAAACCATCAAACGCCCATCCGTGAGGTGCAAGTTGCTTACACTACTCCTTGGCAGCAAAACCAGTGGGAAACGCTGATCGCTGCGTACGGGAGCTCACCTTATTTCGATGATTATGAACCTTTTATAAAACCCATATTTGATAGGACCTACCTTTATTTATGGGATTTTAATCTGGATTTGATAAAGCTTTTTCTACGCCTCCTTCAGTTTGAAGTCGATATACAACTTACACCTGAATATTGGCGAGAAGCTCCACCCGAAATATTGGATCTTCGTCAATCGATCAGCCCTAAAATCCAACAAGAACGATCAGACCCAGCTTTTTTCCCCGCAAAATACCCGCAAGTATTTGAAGACAAACATGGATTCTTACCTAATTTGAGTATCTTAGACCTACTTTTTTGTTACGGCCCGCAGGGTATCCTTACTATACATGATAGCATTGTAGTTTAATTGCGTTTTCTATGTCCAACCTCCTTAATACCCGTTTGATCACCGAACGCGCTCATGTAGCCGAAGCGGTAAAAGAATTGCATGAATTGACCATCCGCATCAATCATGAACAATTGGCCAAAACCGTAAGCGACCTGCGCAATCGGCTCAATGATCCGTTTATGTTTGTCATTGTGGGGGAAGTGAAAGCTGGAAAAAGCAGTTTCATCAATGCATTGCTGGAAACTTGTCGCGAGATTACCAAGGTAGCGCCACAACCGATGACCGATACCATTCAGCAAATTGTATATGGCGAAACCGAAGAGGTGATCATCATCAACCCTTTTTTGAAAAAAATTCTAGTTCCTGCTGAAATTCTCAAGGAAATAGCCATTGTCGATACGCCTGGTACCAATACCATTGTGGAACACCATCAGGAAATCACTGAGAATTTTATTCCGGCTTCGGACCTCATTGTTTTTGTTTTTGAAGCCAAAAATCCTTATCGACAATCCGCTTGGGATTTTTTCAATTTCATCCATTCTGATTGGCGCAAAAAGGTCATTTTCGTGCTTCAGCAAAAAGACTTGATGTCGGTTGAAGATCTCCAGGTAAACATCAATGGCGTTCGCGAATATGCTGAAAAAAAAGGTATCAATGCCCCGACTATTTTCGCAGTTTCCGCCAAGGAAGAGATAGATGGCCAGGGCGAAAGCAGCGGTTTCGGTGCCATTCGCGAATACATTCGCAACAACATTACCGGTGGCAAAGCGCCGGTGTTGAAGTTACAAAACAGCGTACAAACTTGTCTTAACATCAATGAAAGTATCGGACAAGGCCTGGAATTGCGTGAAAAACAATGGCATGCCGACATTGCTTTTCGTCAAGACATTAAAGTCACCCTTGACAACCAGGAGGTTAAATCTTTCAAACAGGTTGATCAATTGGTGGAAAATATCCTTGCAGGTTATGATCGCACCACCCAAGCCAAAGAGCTAGAATTACAAGAAGGACTTTCGTTTTTTTCCCTCATTCGCCGTTCTTTTTCCGCCATTTTTACGAAAAAAGTTTCAGCTAAAGAATGGCTGGAAACCCTGGCGAAGGATTTGGAAAACGACCTTAACGAAACCTTAAAGGCAAAACTGAAAGAAGGGATTGGTGATCTGGCGGATAACGTCCAACAAATGGCCAAACTCATCGACTTAAAAATCCGTACCAGCATCAATATTTTACAAAACGATCATGAAATTTTTAGCGCCATTGCGGAGCGCCGGCACAGCATTTTTCAAGAACTACAAGAAAAATTCGAGGATTTTATCAAAAAGTCGGAGAGCTTTACCGATCGAGGTTTGTTTCCTGATAAAAGCCCTTTGCCGACATCTTTGGCGACAGGTAGTGGTCTGGCGGTGATTGGAATCATCTTGGCGGCCATTACGCATGGAGCAGTTTTTGACATTACTGGCGGAATTCTTACGACGGTGGGTTTACTTTTTGCGGGTTTTGCTACCAATTTTAAACGACGCAAAATCATAACTGGATTTCAGGCAGAGATTGCCAAAGGGCGCAGCAACATCGATTCCAGTGTCACCGAACAACTAAAAACCTACATCAAACGATTAAAAGAACGAATCGACAGCAATTTTGATCCTTTCGATTTGATGTTGGAAAAAGAAAAAGAGCAGATTGCGGTTTTGGCCAAGGAACACAAACTGGTTGCTCAGCGTTTTAAAGACTTAGAAACAAAACTAGATCAATTGATGCTTTCGTCGTCCTAATCCTGAGTTTTGACTAAAATTTGGCACAGAAGTGGCCAATTTTATAAATTTAGAGTCAGATTTAAGGAGTTCTACTATGAAAAATAAATTTGTTGCCGCTGTACTTGCCCTGCTTTTTGGAATCTTTGGGGTTCACCGTTTTTATTTGGGCCAACGGGTATTTGGCGTTTTTTACTTAACAGCGTTTTTCATCACCCTAATGATCACCATAAGTGAGAACGCTCCAGTAATCATGGGCCCCGCCATCTTGGGTTTTATTGATGCTGTTTTGCTTTTTGCCATGCCTCAAGAAGATTTTGACGACCGGTACAACAAAAAACAGGTTCGCAAAAGAAGGGAAAAAATGCCCGTTGATGAAGATTTTAACGATTCTTCTTACAATTATAGCAGCAGTTTTTCCAATTCAGGCGAAAACGGCGATAAAGAAAGCCTTTTCAAAAGAATGGGGATTGAACGGTTTAGAGCTTTTGATTTTGAAGGTGCCATCGAAGCTTTTTCCAAATCCCTAGAAGCCAATCTAACTTCGCCTACTTTACATTTCAACTTGGCCTGTAGTTATTCTATGCTAGAAAATGCTGCCAAAGCATTTCAACATTTAGAAAAAGCGGTAGAAAATGGATTTACTGATTTTGGTAAAATCCATTCCCACCAAGCACTAAGCTATTTGCGCAGACAAGCGGATTTTCAAAAATTTGTCGACAATAGCTACCTGCGAATTGCTGCCCTCCCATCCGCACAAAACAACTTACTAGACAACATCGCCAGTGGCCAATCAACGGCTACTAACCCCTCCAAAGACGTGTTTGATGAGATTCTTCAATTGGGAGACCTTAAGGACAAAGGGCTCATTAGTGCAGAGGAGTTTGCCCGTCAAAAACAGAAGTTGCTCAGCGAGTAATTTACTGTCGAAAGTCGTTTTTCTATTTCAAATGTAGAAACTGTTTACCACCAAATGAAAAAAAATTGGCTTTTGCTGTTGGTTTTGAGCTGCCTGCTGCAATCATGTTTGATTTCGCTCCATCCACTTTACACTCCGGATACGCTCGTTTACAAACCCGAATTACTGGGAACCTGGAAAGATTCAGAAGGACTTAAATGGACTTTTGAGCCGTCGGGAGAAGATTCAGTCAAGACATATTACCATTTGTCGCTCCAAAAAAAAGGAAAGAAAAAATATTATACGGCACATTTGGTAACCTTGAATGAAAATATGTACCTGGATGTACTGCCTAAAGCAAACAAAAAAAGCAATTCCTATGAACTGATGGGCGAACTGGCCTATTTTGTTCCAACCCATAATTTTATCCGATTAACGACCACTGGCAACAGCATAACGGTAAGTCTGTTCAGCACCGATTATTTGGATCAATTGTACAAAGACGGTAAAACCAATTTGGGCCGGGAAAAGCTTGAAAATAACGATTACCTGATCAATGCTTCAACCGCTGAATTGCAAGCTTTTTTCAAAAAATTTGGCGGCATCAAGGAAGCATTTCAAGATCCAACTACGATGGTTAAACAGTAATTGGTTTGAAAAAAAATATTGAACTAAGATCCAAGAAATCGTCGTATTTTTTGGATTATTATTTCTTTAATTCCAAACAAAGAATATGGATTTCAAGCATAAAACTGTACTTATTACTGGTGGGTCAAGAGGAATTGGAGCGGCAACGGCCTTAGCTTTTGCCCAGCACGGCGCGCGTGTAGCCATCAGTTACCAAAGTAATACAAAGGGCGCTGCCGAGGTTTTGGCGGGATTACCCGGCGAAGGTCATATCCATATCCAGGCAGACGTAGCCAACCCCAACGAGGTAAAAAATATGGTTGACCAGGTTGTAGCAATATTCGGTCGATTGGACATCGTTATCAACAATGCCGGTGTTTTTTCACCCCACCCCATCGATGAGGTTGACTATGCAACTTGGCAAAAATCTTGGCACGATACCATCATGGTGAATCTCATTGGTGCTTCCAATGTATGTTACTGTGCCGCCCAATACATGATTCAACAAGGGGGAGGGCGCATCGTCAATGTATCATCGCGAGGTGCGTTTCGTGGCGAGCCAGAATTTCCAGCTTATGGCGCCAGCAAGGCAGCGCTTAACGCTATGAGTCAGTCATTGGCTCAAAAACTAGGCCCACACAACATCGCGGTAACGGTCATCGCGCCGGGATTTGTAGAAACAGACATGGCAAAAGCCTCTTTGGAAGGAGAAGGGGGTAAAGCCATCCGTCAACAGAGCACCTTGGGTCGGGTAGCAACACCTGAGGAGGTGGCTTTTGGCATTTTATTTTACGCATCGGAAGGCGCGCTCTTCATGACTGGCGGAATAATGGACATTAATGGAGCTTCTTATCTACGGAGCTAAGAAAGTATTGAAAACATTCATTACCCAATCCGCTTCAGGCCTTCCCTTGCCGTCAAATCAGGCAATTTTGTCGTTTCAATGAACGCCCGAACCGCTTCTGGATTTACTCGTGCGTATTGGCGCAAAGCCCAGCCCCCAGCTTTTTGCACGAAGAATTCTTTGGAATCTGCCCGTCTTTCAATGTATTCAAACAGCAGATCGACGTTCGTTTTTTCTTTATAATCCAATTGGAAAATAATGGCCGCACGGTGGTACCAAAAATCGGGAGATTCAATCCAGCGTTGAGTGTAGGGGATCATGGTTTCAGGAAAACGAAGGAGCAGCGGACCGGCAAGATAAGGGGCTATAAAATCTACGGTATCCCACCATGATTTTTGTGCAATAAGTTCCTCAAACAAATCCAAAAAATCAATACTTAGGCTGCCAACCCGTTTGCGCAGAACATCATTAACAAAATAGTGCAGTTCGCGTTGTTCGGCGGAAAAACAAAGACGGCAAAGCTGTTTTAGTACTTTGCCTTCTGGCAAACCGTGCTCTTGAACAAAACCGGCGGCCAGCAAGCGCCGTTCAGGCGTTTTGATGCCAAAAAAAGGGAAATTATTTTTCATGTAGGCCGACATAGTAGTTGCTGGGCGGGGATTAGCCACCTGTCTATAGCAATCGGTAAGGGTAGATAGGTAAGCTTCAGGATTCACCGGCAAAAATAATTTGGTAGCCTAAAAATAGCGACAATTAGCCATTAAATGCCAACAAGGTCCGAATTATTTGTCCGCTTTGATCTGGTGGGATCAAGCTCAAAGGCACATCAATGATCTTGGTATTGACCGGTGAAGTGACGGGCTTTATACCCACATAAAGATTACTCCCAACTCTACCGGCAATAAAGATACTTGTCGGTTCCTGAACTGGAATATTGAAACAGGAAAACTTATCCCCCGATGAGTACATCCGAACCAAAGAAGTACAATCGCGAAGGACCAAAAAAGCAATTTTCTGATCCAAGGTGATTTTTTCAGTAAGATCATAGCGAGCAGTAATCATGGATTTTCCGCCGCCCTTGGTCAAAGGAGCATTGAAACTAAACCAGCCTAGGCTGTTGATGCTACAAGAAAGCCATTTTTGCCCCTGCCATTTATTGGTTTTTAGTTTATTGTCATCCCTGGGCAACCAATCCAATACCAATTGGGTACTAAAACTTCGCGTGGCTGCCAAGCCAGATTGATAAAGTTTCAACCCATTGGGATTTTGAAGATTGACTGCAATCGGCCATTCAACTGTCAAGGGTTTGATCAACTGAACACCAGCGCCGTCATCGGTATGCGCTTGAAGGTAAAACATGCCGATGGATTCCAGTACAGTATCGCGGGAAGTAGTGCTTCTATTGGCCATGATCATCATCGACTTAGAAGCTATCTCGGCAAGTTCTAGGTGTATTGTTTTGGTACAAATTAACCCACTAGCATCGACAAAACTACCTGGTGGAATGGTGATCTTAACCCCTCCACCTCCCATGACAAAGGCTAAACCGGTTGGGTCAATGCTAAAGTGCTGTAATGCTGGAACCTGCCATTGGAGTGGATTATCTACATAAGGTGACAACACCTCCAACGGGAAGTTTTGGTAATTGGTGGAAATACCCATACAAACTAGTTTTCTCAAAATACGTTTAAATCAAAAATCATTTGTGACTTTTGAATTTATATCAATACCAAAAAAATAAGTGTGTGACAGTAGGTAGATGAACCCTCAGAGATGTGAAGTAAATGTACAAAATCTTGCGAAGAGAACAAAATAAATAGGTTTTTTTTGGAGCAAATGTTTGGAATCATTAAGCATGAGAAAAGAGTTCATGTAATAAACCATCATAATCATAGTCTTATTGATAATTAGCTCGCAATATTTATAGATGGTTTTAAGTACTTATTTTGCTGTTCTATGTCTTATCATTATTATTTGAATGATGTTAACTTTGCTTTTTGATCCATTGGGCATGATATTAGTGCTTGGGATGAAAGCACTTTTTAAAAAAAAACACACCAATGCAGCCGCTGGCAGAAAGAATGCGCCCCACCCAATTAGAAGAATATTTGGGGCAAGAACATTTAGTGGGAGAAGGATCCGTTTTGCGACAAGCAATTGCCGCAGGTTTTTTGCCTTCTGTCATCCTTTGGGGCCCTCCGGGAGTTGGTAAAACCACTTTGGCCAACATCATCGCCAAAGCCATTCAACGCCCTTTTTTCAGTCTAAGCGCCATTAGCTCTGGGGTTAAGGAAGTAAGAGAAACCATCCAAAATGCCGAAAAACAGCGATTTTTTAATCGCCCCAACCCGCTACTTTTTATTGATGAAATTCATCGCTTTAGCAAATCGCAGCAAGATGCCCTGTTGGGAGCCGTTGAAAAAGGAGTCATAACACTGATCGGAGCTACCACCGAAAATCCTTCTTTTGAAGTGATACCGGCTTTACTTTCGCGTTGCCAGGTCTATGTGCTTAAATTACTTGGTCGGGAGCAACTGGTTCATTTGATCAACCATGCACTGGTGCACGATGAGATTTTGAAAACCAAAAAGATTGAAATTGAAAGTTATGAAGCGCTCTTGCATTATTCTGGTGGTGATGCGCGGAAGTTGTTCAATATCCTGGAATTGGTCACCAATTTTCCCATTCCCTTGGATTCTCCGTTGGTCATCACCGATGAACTAGTAACTGAAACGGTACAGCAAAACATGGCGGTTTACGATAAAGGCGGGGAAATGCATTACGATATTGCTTCAGCTTTCATCAAATCAATCCGTGGCAGCGATCCCAATGCCGCCGTCTATTGGCTCGCACGCATGATCGAGGGCGGGGAAGATGTAAAGTTTATCGCCCGACGCATGGTGATCGCAGCTGCTGAAGACATTGGTTTGGCCAATCCCAATGCCTTGTTGATGGCGACAACGACTTTTCAGGCCGTGCAAGCGGTAGGTTTACCCGAAGCCCTCATCATCTTGTCTCAAGCTGTATTGTATTTAGCGACTTCACCCAAAAGTAATTCAGCTTATATGGCCATCAACCAGGCGCAAGAACTGGTACAAAAAACCGGAAACTTACCCGTTCCTCTCGCCCTACGCAATGCCCCAACTGCTTTGATGAAAAAACTGGATTATGGCAAGCATTATCTGTACAGCCATGATTATCCAGGCAACTTTGTCGATCAAGAATTTATGCCTGAATCTTTAAGCGGCAAAAAAATATTCACTCCAGCAGATAATCCTGCGGAAGACAAAATAAAAACCTGGCTTCAACAACGCTGGAAAGACAAATACCTTTAAACAAAGCGGAATTTATCATTTTGACGAATGCGGAATTTTTGCAGCATCCCGATTATAAAACGATTGTAAGTATTTTTTTAAATTGTTCTTGACCTGTTTTTCTAAAAAAGCATCGTCGTCAATAAGTTGAAAAAGCATATTTTGTTTTTGTTCCAAAAGCGCAATGGTTTTGTCAATGGTTTCTTTTGTTGCTGGAAAACCTTGAAAAACCCGTTGCCGCACATCAGTTTTTTTCAAAGCAGCGGTAGGAACAGCATAAGGAGCGTCTACAAAACCGCTCCAGTCAAAATCATAAGGAACTGGTATCATTAAACCACCCTCCTTGGGTTTGTAAACTTTCACATTGCGCCGCCCAGTCACAGACCAATCGGTATTGCCGATAAAATATTGAAAAACTGCCATCAGGTTTTCTTGATCCACAGGCATCTCTGCAGACCCAATAACCCGACAGTCCCCACAATCTACCGCTTTGAGGCGATCGCCCAATTCATCCTCATCTTCGATCAAAATGGCGTACCTAGTCAGTTTATTGGCATGCTTATCATTGACGTCTACATAGCTGATGCGTAGCAGCTGAGTCCGCAAACTGTTGCTAGTAATAAGATTGTACATTTTGTAAACCAAATGCTCCCGCAAAATGATTTGATCAGATTGCGCCTCATCCAAAAGACAATGCGTGACCAGTTTATAATCGCGGTGTTTTGCTAGACCGGCCTCCGTCAATTGTATTTTCGGGAATTGAATTTCAAGGGGTGGAAAACCACAAGTCATCCTCCGAAATTTTCCCCTGACCACTAAATCTACCTTCCAAGTAGAGGATTGTCCAAGGCTATCCGTAAAACTAAGCACTCCAGGAAAATTGGCGACACTTTTGCGTTTGCTTTCCATTTCTTGCATATTTAACTTCAAGGTCGTTTCCCTTAGTCCTTTGCCCCCTAGAAGGTCAAATATGCTCGGTTTGGTCAGCGTTCCTTGAGCCACCATGGTATGAGACAAAAAAATGAATAGGAATAGAATCCAGTTACTGTTTTTTAGTAAAAAGACAATCTGCATTTTAGGTATTTTATTGGTGATATCCAGAAGAGAAGAAAGATCATTGCTGTGGCTTGACAAAGCTGTAAACAACTATCATGTGAAAATTTAAGCCCTTATCCCGATCTTTTCAAGATTTTATCATTATTTATTCCTTTTTTTCTATAAAAAACAGCAACTTACCTCATAAATCCTATTTTCCTCCCTACTACCCTATTCAATCAAAAAAGATTAACTAATTTTATCGACTGGATTAGCAGAAAAAAGCAGCACATGAGGTTTTTACGTTCATTTTTTATTTTAGCTATTGCAATAACCCTATTGGAAGCTTGTTCCTCCAGCAAAGCTATTGCCGTACCTGATGCGCCTTTGGCAGAAAAACCAAAAAACATTATTTTGTTGATTGGCGACGGAATGGGTTTAGCCCAGATTACTGCAGCACTTTACAGCAACAACAACCGACTCAATATAACCGAAATGCCCTTTGTCGGTTTCCATAAAACCTATTCTACCGATGATTTAGTGACCGATTCTGCCGCGGGAGCCACCGCCTTCGCGAGCGGTATAAAAACTTACAACAATGCCATCGGACTTAATAAAGATTCTTTACCCGTAAAAACTATTTTGGAAGAAGCTAAAGAATTGGGTCTCGCTACTGGATTAATTGCTACTTCAACCATCGTGCATGCTACGCCTGCTGCGTTTGCAGCCCATGCCAAATCACGCGAATTTTATGAAGAAATAGCTTCTGACATGGCCGAAAGCAATGTGGATTTACTGGTTGGTGGTGGTAAAAAATATTTTGATCGCCGGGAATATGACAACCGTGACATCACCACCGAATTAATAAAAAAGGGATACCGCGTTTCAGACTATTCTCAAGAGGACATCGGTACTGCTAAATGGGATCCAGCCAAACCTTTTGTCTTTTTTACAGCCGATAAACAACCACTTACGGTGGCTGCTGGTAGGGATTATTTATCTTATACCACCCGCAAAGCATTGACTTATTTGGAAAAACGCAGCGATAAAGGTTTCTTTTTAATGGTAGAAGGCTCGCAAATCGATTGGGCTTGTCATGCAAACGATGCCAAATTAAGCATCAAAGAAACCCTTGATTTTGATAAAGCCGTTGGTGAGGCGCTTGCTTTTGCTCGTAGTCACGGCAATACTTTAGTCATCGTCACGGCAGATCACGAAACGGGAGGGCTATCGATTAACGAAGGCTCGAAAATGAATCGCTTGGAATGTTCTTTTACCACCATCAACCATACGGCTACCATGGTTCCTGTTTTTGCCTTTGGGCCAATGGCGCAAAAATTTGCCGGAATTTTTGAAAATACCATGATTTACAAAAAAATGTGTGCTGCTTTGGGTTTTCCTGAGCCACAAAACCCTGCTGCCAGCTCCTATCAAAAATAATCAAACCTTTTGAGCACCTTAAGATCCTGATAGCCACCAGATCTTTTACTTCTCTACACGTATACAGGATGGAATAACGTTTCCTTTTTGAACATTTGATTGAATGTTTTATTTTACTTAAGGAATGTGTCAATGATAAGGTATTAATTTAGACTAGCCGATTTTGTTGACAGATAACTATCTTTTGAGGCAAAAAGTGGGGCTAGATAGACAGTTGAAAATAATGATGGTCATTGATTATGTTTGACTACCTACTTTTCAAATGAAAAAGATAGGCAGCGTGTTGGCAAAAGAGACAGACACAATTGATACTTATTGTTGATTCATTCCTAATATGTCTAATTCAGTTTTCTGAAGCGTGATATACCCAGATCTTGATCACCGGCTAAGATTAAAAAAATAGAATTATGAGTAGTGCAGCAATGCTTGAGAACTTGCAAATGATTAAAGAGAGTGCGCGGGATTTTGCCGAAACTTATATCCGCCCTCACGTCATGGAATGGGATGAAATTTCTCATTTTCCTGTTGATCTATTTCATCAAATGGGAACTTATGGTTTCATGGGTGTTCTGGTGCCAGAAATTTATGGAGGCGCGGGATTGGGCTACCAAGAGTACGTTACAGTTATTGAAGAAATAGCTAAAGTATGTGGTTCGATTGGTTTATCCATCGCCGCACACAATTCGCTTTGTACCAATCATATTTTAATGTTTGGTGATGAGGACCAAAAATACCGCTATCTAAGCAAATTGGCAACCGGCGAATGGATCGGAGCCTGGGGTCTTACGGAGCCCAACACCGGCAGCGATGCGGGCAGGATGCAATGTATTGCCAAACGCGATGGCGATTATTACGTGATCAATGGTGCCAAAAATTTCATTACGCACGGCGCTTCTGGAAATGTAGCTGTGGTTATCGCCCGCACTGGCGATTTATTGGATAGCCGGGGAATGACTGCATTTGTGGTAGAGCGTGGAACACCAGGTTTTCTGGCTGGAAAAAAAGAAAACAAACTGGGGATGCGCGCCTCTGAAACGGCGGAGATGATCTTTGACAATTGTCGGGTTCACCACAGCCAAATTCTAGGTGAAGTAGGCGAAGGCTTTATCCAATCAATGAAAGTATTGGATGGAGGCCGGATTTCGATTGCAGCGCTGTCATTGGGCATTGCCAAAGGGGCTTATGAAGCTTCCCTCAATTATGCCCAGCAAAGAGAACAGTTTGGTAAACCCATTTCCAGTTTTCAAGCGATAGCTTTCAAATTGGCAGAAATGGCGACCAAAATTGAAGCATCAGAGCTATTGGTTCGCAAATCTGCTGACCTTAAAAATGAAGGCGAGAAAGTGACTAAAATATCCGCGATGGCGAAGTATTTTGCTTCCGAAACTGCAGTTGAGGTTTCTACTGAGGCCATCCAAATTCATGGCGGATATGGTTACATGAAGGATTTTCCGGTGGAAAAATTTTACCGCGATTCTAAATTGTGTACCATCGGCGAAGGAACCACCGAAATTCAAAAATTGGTGATCTCCCGTGAATTGCTCCATCAAGGTAAAAAAGAAAAAAAAGAATAATACTTCTTGTTGATCTTTTTTTAAGAAAAAAGCGCTTGACTCATGGCTGAGTCAAGCGCTTTTTGGTTAGTGTACCACCAAGGGTTTGGAAATGACCCCGTTTTCAAATTGTATATTCACCCAATACATTCCAGCACCGGTGCTTGGATTCCATTCATGCAGTTGTTCGCCTGCTGGCTCGCGCTCGCGCACGAGGCTATGGACTACTTGCCCTAATGCATTGGTGATGCTGATTTTTACATAGGCTGGGTCTTGTAAAAAATAACGGATTTGTACGGGTCCAGCAGTAGGATTCGGCGATAGTTTTACCGCATACATCTGTTCAATAAAATCTTTGTTTGAAGTAATAACGCCTGCTGGTACATTCCTCAATTTGCTGGTGGAAAACAATTTATACTCACCTGGTTGCAAGGCAATTGTCCGGTTATTTGCTGACAAAAAGAAACTATCCCGCTGGAAATAGTCGTACCACCAACCAGGCACCGGAAAAGTAACCGTTGTTGTTTGTGCGGTCAAAGTGGAATTCGCCAAAGCCATTACCGTCATTTTATCATCCGTAAGTACAACGCGTTTATAATCACTCCCGCTCAAAGTAGTGGAGAAGTTATTGGTATGAAAAACGGGGTAAGTACGCCGTAAAAACGCCATGACTCTAATCAAATCGTATACTTTTTTCCGCGCCGCCAATTGTTGATAATCCCAACGAATGGGTTTGATGGATAGCCGACAATCTTTTGATACGACCAAGTTTTCGCAGGTGTTGATCGAATAATCGTAGCCCAATTCCCCAAATTGCCAGTGCATTTTGGGCCCAGGGACGCTATAAAAAATAAAATTGGCCATTTCTGTACGTTGTAAGGCTGTGTTCAACTCCTTGACATTGTAAGCACCATTACGGCTACCAAACTGGAGGTTTTTGTACATAATGCGTTCTTCATCATGACTTTCCATATAAAGAACAGCATTTGGAAACTCCATTCCGCGGTTTTGATAATTTAAACCACCCCAATCGTGATTGACACCTAAAGTACCCTCGTTAAATTGAAAATTTTGGTTGCTCCACAACATCATCCCTTGTCGAGCCAATTCCAACTCTTCCACATTGTCTGCAAAATGTTCCAATATAACGTAAGCTTGCGGATCTACCGACCAGATGGCATCGGCATATCCGCGCAAAATGGCGATGCGTGAAGCATCATAACGCCCCCAAGCGGCTACATCGCCAAGGGTTATTTTTTGCGTAAAACCTTTGGATAAGTCAAAACGAAAACCGTCAACTTTAAATTCTTTTTGCCAGTAGTTCAATACGGTTTTGACAAAGGTCTTCGTAGCTGGGCTTTCGTGGTTAAAATCATAGCCAACGTTGAAATCATGGGTCGGCGTTGGGTTCAACCAAGGATTGTCAGCGGATGGGCGCTGATTGGCATTGTCCCAATACATTTGTGCCAAGGGGCTTTGTCCAAAAGCATGGTTGAACACCACATCGAGTATAATGGCTATGCCCCGGCTATGACAAGCATCTACCAAAGCTTTGAGGTGTTCGGGTGTGCCGTAGTATTTATCCAAAGCCATGTGGTACGATGGGTTGTATCCCCAGGAGTTGTTGCCTTCAAATTCCTGAATCGGCATCAACTCAATGGCATTAATCCCCAAACGTTGCAAATAATCTAAGGTATCAATAAGGGTCAGGTAATCATGACGCGCTATAAAATCCCGCACCAATAACTCATAAACCTGAAGCTTACCTTTGGACGGTTTGGCAAAATTGTTGTTTTTCCAAGGAAAAGCTGGCTTTCCAGTTTGCAAAACCGTCACTATACCCGTTGTTTTTCCAGTTGGATAAGCTGGAAGATTTGGAAAAGTAACACTGGGAATAAATCGATCATTGTTGGGATCAAGTACCAGCGTACTGTAAGGATCACCAATTCTCAAGCCACTTTCCAGTTGATATTGATAGAGATAGGTCTGAACTGACGCAAGCGTATTTACTTCAATCCAATGCAAAGTTCCGTCCACGCTCCGATTCATTTGAAAGGCATCCGAAGCAGTCCAGTTATTAAAGTCGCCCACCAAAAAAATACCAGCTTTTCCTGGCGCATACAAAGCCAAACGCACCTTGTTATCCGGTAAAAAAGTGACGCCTGCTTGAGTTCCAAAAGGCGGATCAAGCGGCGGTTTTGAATTCCTAACCGAATAAACAAAGGACAAGGTGTCGGTTTTTGCTGGTGTGGCGACGACACAATTTATTTTATGTG
This sequence comes from Chitinophagales bacterium, assembly GCA_038240665.1. Lineage (GTDB taxonomy): Bacteria > Bacteroidota > Bacteroidia > Chitinophagales > Saprospiraceae > Haliscomenobacter. The sequence continues at coordinate 16,129 of JBBRGN010000021.1, forward strand.
TCCCAAATGCTGCTGCGGTAAGGGAATATTCCAATAATGTTCCTTTGGTATTGTAAAGGGTCTGGCCATTGTCTTGTAAAGTCAAATTGGCGGACTCAGAGGCCACCGCTCGTACCGGGATGACTGCGCCAGGATCTACAACCAAGCTTTGGGTAGAAGGACTCAATAAAGCAGTCAATAAACCGGTTTGATTGTAAACCTTAGCAAATAAATCTTTACTGCCCACGTCCTTGCCTTCTTTGGAGCCATTGGCATTGCGAAACACCATCGCGAGCTGCTGAATGTCAATGCCGGAAGCGACGCCATAATAAGCCCGAATTCCAGGCATAATAGAAAAACTGTACACGTTAGGTCGGCCAGCAACAGGTTTCATCGCCCAATTGGCATTGGCTACCCCCCAGGTGGTGATTACATTTTTCCAATCAGAAGAAGAAAGGCTTTGACTGGTAACCACTCCGGTGTGGATATAAACCGTACAGCCACAATCTTTCAATCCAGCGGTTCCTTGGCTAGCATCATAGTAGATCGTAACCGGATCAGTGGCTTTGGGAAAATAGGGCTCGGTCCATACCACTTGGGCACCAAGCTGGAAGCATGACCAAAATAGAAAGAATATTAAAAAAGGCCTAAGTTGATACATAAACGATTTTTGTGAAAAATAGGAATCTAATTTTTGCTTTACTTGAACCTGGAAACCCATTAATGTTCTAGTGGAATATCGATGTTTTCACCCCAAATGTACTTATTGAACCATTGCCAATTGTGCCAAATGGCCGCTAAACGTTCTTTCGGTTTTGTGATGCCGTGACCAAAGCCTTTGTACACAATCAGTTTGGCAGGCACACCTTTATCCTGTAATCCCTGGAGCAGTTCGTAAGCATTGGAAATGGGCACCCGACGATCAAATTCCCCATGTTGGATCAAAGTGGGGGTCTTTGCTTGATTGATATATGTCATTGGTGAAGTTTTTTTGTAAACTGCTTCTCGATCCCAAGGATTGCCTTTTAAATATTGCCGGGTGAAGGGATGAATATCAGTACCGACATAATAAGTTACCCAATTCGAGATTCCAGCACCAACCGAAATAGCCTTAAAGCGACTGGTGGTTGTAGTCAAAAAAGCGGAGATGTACCCACCTTGACTCCAGCCCATGGATGCCATCCGCGCTGTATCAATCCAGCCTTTATTTTTCAAAAAATCAACCCCAGAATGGACATCCCAAGCGTCTCCTACCCCTAAGTTTTCAACATTAAGCGATCTAAATTTTTCGCCATAACCCGCTGAGCCCCGATAATTCGGACGCAAGACTAAAGCGCCTTTGTTGAGCCATTGCAAGATAGGATAAACGCTACCAGGAACAGGTGCAGGGAAATCGATCCCTGTTGGTCCACCGTGAATCACGACCAGCAAGGGATATTTTTTGCTGGGATCATAATCGGCTGGCTTATGTAAAACGCCTTCGATTACCGCTCCATCCTTACTTTTCCAGGAAATAACTTCGCTTTTACCCAGCTGCCAGCCAGCAATTTGAACTGAAAAATTGGTAATGGACTTGGGTTGAAAAGCACCGGTTTCGGTGACATAAACCTCGCTCAAAGTGGCGGGGTCAGTGCCCAAGAAGGCCATCTTATTGCCTTTTTTGGAAAAAGACAGGCTGGAAATCTGCGCAGGCGCAGCACCGAACACTTTAATTTGTCCGCTGATGGGGTCAATTTTAAACACCTGCCGAACCGTTTTCTGGTAAGCTGTAACATAAATCCCCGTTTCCGTCCAATTTACATCCCCCAATTCTTCATCAAATCCAGTAGCCAATGGAGTATTCGTACCGCCAATGATCGCTATTTTGAACCAAAAATCATTGGTATAAAAATTGGAAGTCCGGTTGGCGCCATTGGTGGAATACAAAACATACTGACCATCCGGCGACCATGCTGCTAAGCCATCGGAACTTGGATTTTTCACTAGAGCGGTCACTTTTTTTGATTTTACATCTACCCAGGAGATGTCGGCATCCACTGATGCGTTAATCAACGGATTGGGTTGGTGGTTGAACGCAATTTTACTTCCATCCGGCGACCAAATAAAATTGGTAATGGTGTATTCAACGCTATCGATCAAGGCTTTAGGTGCCGGCCACTTGATACATGGCCATTGTTGTGCATTTTTATCTTTTTCTGAGTAGCAGGGCAATTCTTCTACGCCCAACATACTGGGTTCAAAATCAACTAGATACAACCATGATTGTTTGTACTCGGCATCATCAACTTCAAAAGCACCGTAGCGCTCTACCCTACTTTTTTCTGATTTACCATCTTTTGGGGACGCCAAAAAAGCAAATTCCTTGCCATCAGGGGACCATTGAAAACTTTGTACGCCTTCATCTACATTGGTTGCTGCAAATGCTTCACCGCCTTCCAAACGGATGACATGGATCTGCGTTTTTTCTCCTCTCTTGGCCAAAAAAGCGATCCACTGACCATCAGGAGACCAAAGTGGTCCGGTGCTGCTGCCCTCTTTGGTGTGCGTTAGAGGGAAAGCTGGTTGACCATCTTTTGACAACCAAATTTCGGTATCGTACTGATTGGTTTTCCAATCGGTGGTACGAACTTGAAAAGCAACCTGTTTACCGTCCGGTGAGATTTGAGGATTACCAGCTCCCCGCAGCGCAATCACTTCTTCAAATGATGGGTTCTTTAACACGTTTTGCGCATTGAGAGAACAAATAATAAAAAAAGACAAAGTAAATATTAATCCGAGTTTCATATTTTTGATGTTTAGGGCTAATTTACAGGAAAAAATATAATTTCAAGGCATGAAACAAATCGTGCTTAAAGATAAACGCGAAGCATCGGTACAACGCTTCCATCCTTGGGTTTTTTCTGGGGGTGTTGCTAGGAAACCGAATAGTTTGCAAGACGGCGAATGGGTAGAGGTATGTTCCAGTCGCAAAGAAGTGCTGGGAAAAGGGCATTACCAAGATGGCAGCATTTGTGTACGCTTGTTAAGCTTTGGTGATCAAGCCATTAATCAAGATTTTTGGAATGAAAAAATCCTAGCTGCTTTTCGATATCGGGAGAGATTGGGCTTGATTGGCAATCCTAAAACCAACTGTTATCGCCTCATCCACGCGGAAGGAGATGGATTGCCGGGGTTGATCATTGATGTATATGGTGATGCGGCCATAGTACAGTGCCATTCCATTGGGATGCATTTGGATCAAGCTGCCATTATTGCTGCTTTAAAAAATGTTTACGGAGATCGACTGCGCACCATTTATGATAAAAGCAGCGAAACACTTCCCAAACAATATGCGGAGCATTTGGAGAACAGTTTTTTATTGGGTGATTCAAATACGGGTATTGCCCTGGAATACGGCCATCAATTCGAAATTGATTGGGTAAGAGGACAAAAAACCGGTTTTTTCCTTGATCAACGGGAAAATCGCCGCTTGCTGGCGGAATACGCGGCAGGAAAACAAGTCTTAAACGCCTATGCTTATTCGGGCGGTTTTTCTATTTACGCACTCCAAGCTGGTGCCACGTTTGTAGATTCTGTAGACTCTTCGGCAAAAGCCAATGAATTGACCGAGCAAAACATGCTGCTCAATGGGTTCAACGAAAGTCAACAAAAAACGCATACTTCCGATGTTGTACGCTATTTGCAAGAACATCCTGGAGGGTATGAAGTCATGATCGTTGATCCGCCGGCTTTTGCTAAAAATTTGGAAAAAAGACACAATGCTGTCCAAGGCTACAAAAGGCTAAATGCTTTGGCGATGCAAAAAATAGCTTCGGGCGGAATTCTATTTACCTTTTCTTGCTCGCAAGTGGTGAATAGACAATTGTTTTATGATACCATTGTGGCCGCAGCAATTGAAGCTGGCCGACAAGTTCGCGTAATGCACCATTTGCATCAACCACCCGATCACCCGGTGAGTTTATTCCACCCAGAAGGGGAATACCTCAAAGGACTGGTGGTTTATGTTGAATAGAGTTGGGGTGGCGGTTGCGGTTGCCCTCAAAAATAGAGATTTTTAACAACCATCAATGGAACGGATCAACTTTCCCCTACTTTGTTTTCGTTTGACTGGAGATCAGGTCATGGGTATGCTCGTTGGTACTACCCATCAAGCGATAGCGACCAATGTAGGCGCGTTGAAACTTAAGTTTTTAGAGTTTTTGCGTAAGGAGTACAAAAAATTTGATACTTATCCTGATATCCAGTTGCGCGATCCGCAATTGAAAATATTTACCGTGCCCTTTCAACCGGCCTATCGCAATGCCAATGGGGTTTACCCTTTGCCATATACTTTGCAGATCCCCATTCCAGCCGTTTTTGGAGAAAACCCAATGGGCAATTTCTACTGCTATTTACCTTTTTTCGATAGTCATTTTCCTTATTTTTCACCTGTCCACTTTGAACCGCTAACCGACTACATTGCCAAATCCTATCTCAATTCCTATACCCCGGATCAGGTCATCGAATTGATGCAATACGGCACGCCGTACATGGAAACCATTGAGTTGCGGGTGAAGGATCGCTACCCGTCGAGCTGGGATCGAGGCGCTATGTTTCGCCGACAGCATTCTACTTTGAGCCGGATTGCCGAGCTGTATCCGGCCACTAAGGCGGTGCGACGCTTACAAAGGGTTGCACCAGAAGCTGCCTGGGAACGCGAAAAACAAGTAGAGGAAGTTGTAGAAAAAGTACTGAGTTCGCGCAGCAATGTGTTGGTGGTAGGCTCTCCAGGCTCCGGAAAAAGCGCAGTATTGCAACAAGCGATCCGAAAAATGACAAATCGAGCCAAAAGTGCACGCTTAGGGATTAGTTTTTGGCGCATTTTGCCACAAAGAATAACCGGAAGTTCGAAATACCTTGGCGAATGGGAGGAAACTTGTGAAGAAATCATCAGCGAGCTCGCCACCACCAATGGCATTCTTTGGGTAGTATCGCTGATGCGTTTACTCATGACTGGTGGTCAAGGAGTAGAAAATAGCGTAGCTGCTTTTTTCAAATCAGCGTTACAAAAAGGCCGATTACAAATGATTGGCGAGGCAACGCCGCAAGAATTAGAGAGCATGCGTAGGCTGCTTCCTAGTTTTGTGGATGCGTTTCGTATTGTGCGTGTAGACGAATTGCCCGAGGATAAGATCCAATCCATTCTGCAAAAATACAGCACCTATACCCGAGTAACCCACCAAATACAAATCGAACCCAAAGCTTTAGAACTCAGTTACCGCTTGTTGTTGCGCTATTTTCCATACGAGAGCTTCCCCGGTAAAGCCATCAAGTTTCTGGGTAAATGTTTATCGGATGCGAAATTGGCTAAAAAAAATCTGATTACCGTAGCCGATATCACCCAGCATTTTATCCAACAAACCGGATTGCCAGAGCTGCTGGTCAATGATCAAAAAAAGCTCGACGAAGAGGAGCTTTACCGCTTTTTTAGTAGCCGAATTTTGGGTCAACCCCGCGCGGTTCAACAACTTTGTAGCTTGGTCAAAATATTCAAAGCCGGTATCAACAACCCCAATCGACCCATTGCTACACTTGTTTTTGCTGGTCCCACGGGGGTAGGGAAAACCGCTAGCGCAAAAGCCCTGGCCGATTACTTTTTTGGTCATGGCCAGAGTCGTACACCCTTGATACGCATTGACATGAGCGAATACCAACATCCAGCTCAGTTGGGTAAACTCTTTGGTTTTGGTGCTGAACCAGGGGTGTTGGTCAAGGAAATTCGCGAAAAACCTTTCGCGGTATTGTTGCTGGATGAAATTGAAAAAGCCGATTCCTCGGTTTTTGATGCCCTTTTGGCAGTTTTGGACGAAGGCATTTTGATGGATGCTTATGGGCGGGTGACCTATTTCAAAAACACCATCATCATCATGACTTCGAATTTGGGGGCGTCCAATCGCCAACGGATCGGATTCCAAGAAACCACCAGTGACGAAAACCGTTACTTATCCGCGATGGCCGCTCATTTTCGACCAGAGTTCGTCAATCGCATCGACGGTGTGGTCATATTTGATTCCTTATTTGAAAATGACATCCGCAATCTGGCCAAAAAAGAGCTCGAAGAACTCGGAAAACGCGAAGGTTTTACCAAAAGAGCCCTACAATTGGAATTTACAGATCGGGTCATTGATTACCTAACGGCCATTGGTTTTGACGAACGCTATGGTGCCAGACCCCTCCAACGTGCCATTGATCAATCGATTACCAGTTCGATCGCCCGCTGGTTACTCGAGAATCCAACTGCACATGGGTTGATTCTAAAAATTGATTACAATGGCATCTTGATTATAACCGTTGGGGAGACGGTAGACTGATTGGCTCAAAAATGATCTTTTTTTAGCTTACTCGCTACTATCGCACCAACGCTATTGAACCCTCATTCACCAAGAACGACTTAGATAAATGTACTGGAGCATCGCTTTACAATTGCTGATTTTGTTTTTTGCCCCTTATGCTAGTCGCCGTTTGAGCAACAGTACGCGCTATGGCGATCTTTTCAGTCCAGTAGTACTTTGCTATGGATTGGGGATTGTAATCAAAAATTTCCACTTTTTTCCCATCAACGCTGCCATCTGTACTGCATTTAGTCAGGGAAGTATATTGTTAGCCTTGCCTTTGTTGCTTTTTTCAACCGATCTAGGTTTTGTAGGGGGCCATGCCAAACCCTTTTTGTTTTCATTCGTGCTTTCGGTAGTAGCCAGTTTGGTCAGTTTGACGCTTATCGCTTATTTTTTTCAACATAGTTTACCTAACGTTTGGCAAGCAGCAGGTATGTTGGCAGGGGTTTATATCGGTGGCACAGCAAATATGCAAGCCATTGGCATCGCTTTACAAGCTTCCCAATCCAGTTTTGTCATGTTGAATGCCGTAGATATCGTCATCGGGGGGAGTTATCTTTTGGTGCTAACCTCGGTAGCGCATGGTTTATTGCGGTTTGTTTTGCCCGATTTTTTAGAGGAAGGAAAAAATCAAGGCCCCACGCTAGAAACCGAAAACGATAAAAATTCCTGGATGCAAATTGGATTACAACTCCTATCCAGCATAGCCATCAGTGGAACAGCCGCTGGATTGACCTTCCTCCTATTTGGAAATTTGAATTCTACTAGTTTTTTGATCCTCACCCTGACTTCTTTAAGCATATTGGCGACTCGAACGCCTTGGTTAAAAAAGCTAAGCGATGCTTTTCACACTGGCGAATATCTGCTGCTTATTTTTTGCATCAGCTTGGGTTTGTTGGCGGATCTGAATGAAATAGCTGGCAAAGGTGGAGTCATCTTGCTTTTTTCGGCAATTACAATGTACAGTTCAATTTTCTTACACCTGGGATTGGCTCGTTTGTTTGGCATTGACCGCGATACTTTTTTGATCACCTCTACTGCAACTATCTTTGGCCCACCTTTTATCGCCCAAGTGGCCAGCGCCATTAAAAACCAAAAAGTCATTTTTCCAGGAATTGCCGTGGCCTTACTGGGTATAGCGATTGGAAACTACGCCGGCATTGGGTTGGCTTATTTCTTAAAATGGTTTTTGTACTAAAAAGAGGCAAGCCGAATAAGCTTCGACTTGCCTCTTGAGAATATATCTTGTTCTCTTTACTTCATTTTTCCGTAATCAACCGTAAGGTTACACAACATGCGTACCCCGGTTTTCATCCCGCTGTCTTCAATGACAAAGTCGGGAGTATGATGGGGAGCAGCGGTTTTAGGATCTTGCCCTTTGGCCATTCCACCTACAAACAAAAACAAGCCAGGTACTTTGTTGGCAAAAAAGGAAAAATCTTCCGAGCCGGTAATCGCTTGAGTAAGCACCACGTTATCAATACCTACCACGCGTTTCATGGTAGGTCCCATGGCCTGTGTCAAGGCTGGGTCATTGTAAGTTACGGGAACACCTATTTGGATATCAACCTCAGCGGTAGCACCTGCCGCTTCTGCGATGTTGGTCGCCGTGAGGCGAATTTTATCGTAAATAATTTTTTGCATACCCACATCCAAGGTGCGGATGGTTCCAACTAGTTCTGCCTCTTCAGGAATGATGTTGTTGCGCACGCCAGCTGAAAACTTTCCAACACTGATTACCGCAGGTTCCTTGGTTAAATCGGTCTGACGAGCAATGATCATCTGCAAACCAATTACGATCTGCGAGGCCACCGTGATGGGGTCAATGCCCGTCCAAGGAGTAGACCCGTGCGTTTGTTTACCTTTAACCTTGATTGTAAAACGGTCAGCTGCTGCCATCATGCCACCTGGTTTGAACTTGATTGTTCCTACTTCGGTGCCAGAATTGATGTGCAGTCCAAAAATGGCGTCAACTTTGGGATCATTGAGCACGCCCTCTTCCATCATCAAGCCAGCACCACCGTTTTCTCCCGGAGGAGCACCTTCCTCAGCAGGTTGAAAAATAAAAACTACAGTGCCGGTCAATTGGTTTTTCATTTTGGAAAGGATCGTGGCCGCGCCCATGAGCATGGATACGTGGGTGTCGTGCCCGCAAGCATGCATGACATCGACTTCTGCACCTTGGTACATTCCTTTTGCTTTCGAAGCGTAAGGCAATGGAGCGCGTTCTTTTACGGGGAGCGCATCCATGTCGGCACGTAAACCGATCACTTTGCCGGGTTTTCCAGTACGCAGAATGCCGACAACTCCTGTTTTTGCTACGCCGGTTTTTACTTCCAAACCCAAGCTTTTCAAATAAGCCGCTACTTTTTCAGCCGTTTTGTACTCCCGATTGCTCAGTTCAGGGTTTTCATGAAAATCATGACGCCAGGCGATGACTTTAGCATCGATTTCATCGGCCATTTTATCAATTTGTAGATAAACATCGGTTTGCCCAAAAATGGTAGTACTTACCAGACCCCATCCCAGCAGCAAACAAAGCATTTTTTTTGTAAACATGTTGTCAAAATTTCAAGTATAACAATTGATTGAATTCCGAGCATTTAGGCCATTTTTAAATAAAAACAGCCCCATGAATAAACATCAAAGGGGATTTGAACTTGGCTGGTAAAAGTTAAAAAGGGAATGGAAGTGAAAATGGCGGCACAGCCGATCATTCTCACTTCCATTAAATTAGAGCTTCATTGCTGCGTAATATAGAAAAAAGTAAGGAATGGTCTCGATTCCCTTGTAGTAATTGAACAATCCATAATGTTCGTTAGGCGAATGGATGTTATCGCTATCCAAACCAAAACCCATCATCACGGTTTTTACCCCCAAAACTTGCTCAAACAGGGCTACAATCGGTATACTGCCACCACCGCGTTGCGGGATTGGTTTTTTCCCAAAAGCGTGTTCCATCGCCTTTGCAGCAGCGAGGTATTCCGGCGTATCGGTAGGCGTAACTGCAGGCAATCCCCCGTGATGATGTCTTACTTCAACTTTAACCGAAGGAGGCGCGATGCTTTTAAAATGATTGGTAAAAAGCTCGGTTATGGCATCATCGGTTTGATCAGGTACCAACCGCATACTGATTTTGGCAAAAGCTTTGGAAGGAAGGACAGTTTTAGCGCCTTCGCCGGTATATCCGCCCCATATTCCATTCACATCCAAGGTAGGACGAATGGAAGTACGTTCTAGCGTGGTATAACCCGCTTCTCCATGAACCGACTCAATCGATAAGTCTTTCCTGTACGACTTTTCGTTAAATGGCGCCTGGTTCATTTCTTCCCGCTCGTCAGCGCTTATGGTTTGTACCGCTTCATAAAAACCAGGAATGGTGATGTGGTTGTTTTCATCGTGGAGCGAAGCGATCATTTTGCACAAGGTATTGATCGGGTTGGCCACTGCGCCTCCATAAACGCCGGAATGCAAATCGCGATCTGGCCCGGTAACTTCCACCTCTACATAGGAAAGTCCGCGTAAACCAACCGAAATTGAAGGCGTTTGGTTGTCGATGATGGAGGTATCGGAAATCAGAATGACGTCGCAGGCCAGTTTTTGTTGGTTGGCGCGTAAAAAATCCGCCAAATGAGCAGAACCGACTTCTTCTTCGCCTTCAATCATGAATTTCACATTACAAGTTAGTTCATTGTTAGCCAACATGGCTTCAAAAGCCTTCACATGCATGTAGAACTGCCCCTTATCATCTGCTGATCCACGGGCAAAAATGGCACCATCAGGGTGCAATTCCGTTTTTTTGATCACTGGGTCAAACGGCCCAGAATGCCATAAATCAATGGGATCAGCAGGTTGCACGTCATAGTGCCCATATACCAAAACAGTAGGTTTTGCGGGATCAATGATTTTTTCACCATACACAATGGGGTGACCAGCAGTTGGAAAAACCGCTACCGAATCCGCTCCGGCAGCGGTTAATTTTTCGGCTACAAAATCTGCCGCCCGTTGTACATCGGGAGCATAAGCAGGATCAGCACTAACGGATGGAATGCGCAGCAAGTCTAGCAATTCTTCCAAAAAGCGATCGCGGTGTTGTTGGATGTAGAGATTGGTCTTTTGCATATTTGATTAAAGCTAGAATATATGTCCTAAAAAATCTAGAAAACCTGAACGCCAAACAGCATTTCCTAGTGGTTTGATCATTAAACTATTGGCAATATAGCGATTCAATACACCCAAAGATTGATCCTGATTGATCAGCAACCATTTGCATTGGGCATCAATAGGAAGAAAACCATTTTGAGCATAAATCGACCCGCTGTCGTGCGCTAAAAGTAACAAAAAATCAATTCCAGAACTACGTCCTAGTTCCGTTAATGATTGTAAAAGAGTGCTTCCAATTCGTTGATTTCGATGAGCCTTGGCTACTGTAAAATCTGCAATTCCAAAAACCCTCCACAGCTGACCATCATTGTTGACGATGCGGTGCTCAACAGCCAAATGTCCGATTAGTTCACCCTCTTCTGACCAAGCCAACATCCGGGAAGTTGGCAGTTGTCGAAAAAAATCCCGCGCACGTGGATAGTTTTCAAAACCCTCTTCCAACAACTGTTGTATGGCACGGTGCGTTTTCTCCGATAATTGATACTCCGCTTGATGTTCAATTCTCATTGCCACTAATAATGGATTTTCAATAATTCTTCCAAATCTTCAGGAGCTATGTCAAAGCTTAATTCGCCATCAAAAGCCAATGAAATTTGGCCAGTTTCCTCAGAAACTACCCAGGCGGCTACTTCCAATCGCTCGGTTATTCCCAAGGCAGCCCGGTGTCTTAATCCGGCGGTTTGCGGAAGGTTTTCATTTTCCGAAACGGGCAAAACGCAGCCTGCAGCCTTGATTTTTCCTTCTTTGATCAATACTGCCCCATCATGAAGTGGACTGTTTTTATTGAAAATACTCAACAAAAGTGCTTCGCTCAAATTGGCGTCTAAAAGCGTACCAGCTCCTAAAAAACTTTGAAAATTAGCTTCTTTGACCAACACAATCAAGGCACCCGTTTTTTGAGCGCTAAGTTTAAGTAAGGCATCTTTGAGTATCCCAATCATGGGGTCGGTTTCCCGTTGACTGACGATGTTACGATCAAATAGTTTGAACAATACATTGGAGCGCTGAGTCAAGGTGCTTTTTCCTAAAAACAACAAAAAACTCCGAATTTCCTGCTGAAAAATGATCACAATCACGATCACCCCCACCTGAACAAACTGCTTAAGTACATTGGCCAAAAGATCCATGCGGAGTCGATCCACTAGCCACCAGGCTAGGTACAGCGTCATTAAGCCAATAAATATATTAAACGCAATGCTGCCCCTGAGCAAGCGATAAATCAAGTACATCAGGTATCCTACAATGAGAATATCCAGCAGGTCCCAAATACGAATGGGCAAAAAACCGATCTTAAAAAGTACAATCATGGTTCCAAACTTACAAAATCCTGCAACATGAAACGTTTGTATGGGTTTTTTCGTTAAATTTGTAGTAATTTAAGCTAGTAATCCAATATCCTATGAACACAAGAAAGTTGTACTTAATTGCCCTTCTAATGAGCGGAATTTTATTTCCCAATATGATTTCTGCTCAGGAGATCCGTAAAAACGAAAATGGGGAGACCATCATAGTTAGTCCAGATGGAACCTGGCGGTATTTCAATAAAGAAGCAGGAGGCGGAAATTATCCCGTTTACACCGGCAACGTCAGTCCAATGGACAATCCAGTACTTTTAACGGAAGAAGATGCGCGAAAAATAGCCAATCGCCGTGCCCTATTGGCCAAAGAAGCCAATTCTCTGGCCCATTCCCGTGCCGAAAAAGCCGCAGAACAACGTACTAAACTAGAAGGA
>JBBRGN010000022.1:0-28353 GCA_038240665.1 Chitinophagales bacterium
ACTTTACGATGTAGGAAGTTACCCAGGTGCCATTTGGAACGCATCATCCAGGAGCAACGTACATGGACAAGTGGTGGAACTGCTGGACGTTGATTTGGTTTTAGAGCACCTAGACGTATACGAGGGAATTGACCTTAGTAATCCAAACCCCGATCAATATGAGCGGGTTATACTGCCTGTAAAAATGGAAACCGGGGTAATGATGGATTGCTATGTATACGTTTACAGCTGGCCAGTCACAGGATTGGCTCATATAGTAAGTGGGGATTATATACAACATTTGAATCAAAAATGATAGCAACACGGTGGTGTTAGCGCTTATTTGAGAAATTAGCTCCCAACTAAACTTTCTAATCCCAGCGCTAGTACCAATTTTTTTTATTACCCGCTATAAATTTCAGCGTCCTAAATTGTCGATGAGATAAATGATTTTGCATCGTATCTACAAATTTTTCATTCATTACTGCGGTATCAATATTTAATAGTGATGGGTTAGAAATCACCCAGTTCATTGGATAGGTTTCTTTTTCTTTTTTGTATAAATTAACTCGACGGTAAGACCCTTTACTACGGTTTATTATATTGGTTAATCGCTCATCGTTAAAGTTAGTTTGGGTGCCATAAGAACCGATTAAGGTTATTATAGGGGCTGCAAGGTCATTAAAAAAAGGATGAACCTTACTCAGATTACTTTTTTTCAAAGGCGTATTCTGAATATGGATAACATGAAATCTCATTTTTTGTATAATCTTGGCAAAATAAGTATCCGGGTCAAGCTTTAATTGCTGGATTTTATCGATGATTTCAATAATCGGCCCAGCACCTGAATTATCAAAATAACTACCATCCACAAAATAGTCGTCACCGATGCGACCAGCTGGGCTTAAATAAGGAAATCTTGCGCCTAAAACCATAGCTGTACTGATTCTCATTCCATCTTGTGGGCACAATAGCTTTAATACGTCTTTACGGGATTTAAACAAAGCATCTTGGATATTGGAAATGACACCGGGTGTTCCATCTTGCATGCTCGTGGTGTTGATACACAAGATAGGAGGAACAAACCCAGGCTTTACAAAAAGCTGGTTGATGTTACTGGCCATCATCTTAGCCATCATTATAGACGAAGTATCTTTTAAATTGGGAGATTCCATGCTGTATTCTAGCGCATCTGCGCGGTCGCCCCACAATGGATTGAACAATGTTTTGACGAATTCGGGCCCCAGCATTCGCGCTAAGGCGTTGGTCAGAAAATCTAATTTCAGGAAATTTCCATTTAAATTGGAAGTGAGCAGACAAGAGTCCCTCTGTTGTGCTACTAGGGCAGTGACAAATGAAGCATTGCCAACACTCCCTCCGGACGCACCTGCTAATCCTAGAAGATGCTGTTGGAAAAGGGAGTAGTTTTTCGAGCTAACTTTTGTTGATTCGTGCAAACGACTCAATATATTTGCCGTCCAATACCCACTACGGGAAGCCCCACCATCAGCTAAAATAAAGAATACAGGAATAGAATCTTGAGTAATTAACGCTGAACGGATGGGATCGTTTATCCATCGTTTGAGGTAGGTTTTTAAATCCGGACGTTGATTATAGCCATTGAAAGCTGTTAATTTTATGGTACGAACTTGATGAGGCTCTACAAATATTCCTGCAATGCCAATTACGGCAATTGCGATCAAATGCCAACTGATCTTGGTTCTGTAGGAAATTAGGGCAACCATATTACCTAGACCCAATAGAATGCCAAATGCCAAAAGTAAAAAAACGAAGGAACCCGCATTTCTGCCTACGGTAATGGAACCAATGATCGTGAAGTAACAAATAATTGCAAGTATCGCTATAATATGGTAGCCAATAAAAATATTATGCTCGGTGAAATAAAGTTGAGTTTTGTATTCAGTTCTTAGACTTCTTTTTTTAATCATCCTTTTTTTTACTCTTTGTACGTTAACGTTTTTGCCTTTATTATTTCCTCGCTTTATTTTTCTTTCAACTAGATCAGGGCTTACAATTTTTGTCTTTTTTAAAAATATGAAATTTATCATTTTACCTACGTAATCATTTTTTTCATCAGGCTTCTTTAAATTAACATTTTGATCGCCGGTAGTTATCGAGTTTATTTTTGAGCGGGTATTTTTATCCTTTTTCTGATTTCGAAAGGAGACCCAAATTAATGACCCAATTTGAATAAGGACTAAACTGCCTAAATTCCAAATTGTAACATTCCAGGAGAAGAAAAGCGCCAAAAAACCCAAGGAAGAGATTCCAATGGCTATTTCTGTGATGTAATTATTTTCGATTGGTAGGTTTTCTTTTTCTCTTTTTTCTTGAAGCTCTTTTTCGCGATTGGATAAAAAATATATTATAATAAAAACAATTGTATCAATTGTAAAAAAAGGAATGATGTTTGCAGCTTTATCCTGAGCTTTGCAAAGCCCTATTCCCACCACAGTAAAGACCAAAAAACCGAGAAGTCGAGGAAAAATGGTTGTTAATTTTGGTGCTTCATCAAATAGGTCATCGTTATTGTAGGCCAAAATTCTAGAAGTATACCAAGATGTAAATGCCCAGAATGCTAGCCCTAGCATGATTAGAAACTTTCCACCAGAGGTATGCTCCAAACTTTGCCGCAGCAAATCAATACCTTGGGGAAGTTGAGAAAAGGCAACAAAACCCAAAATAATAAAAAGTAGTCCAGGAAAGAAAAACCAACTAGCTCTTAAAAAAGAAGAGACATCTATCAATAGATTTTCTGATGTTAATGTTTTCAATGGTATTTGTTTTAAGTACAGTGAAAATAATGAATTTGGAATTAATTTGGTGCTTATCAAGGAAATAAAAATGTTGAATGTTTTTTTTGATGTAAAAAAAATTACTTAAGCTATGCTTTTTTTAATATTGTACAACCAAACCCCCAATAGTACGTATTAAGAAAATGTATAAATGAACGCTAAGTTAAAGCCATGCTAGAAAACACCTTCGTTCATTCGCTTCATTTTAATCTTTTCTCCCTTCCGGTTATCCTTGCAGGGTGTATAACCATGGGCTTAGGATTGTATGCTTGGCCAAAAGGCAATAACCAAGGGGAACGCTATTTTTCTTTCTTGATGATAGCTTGTACGATTTACGCCCTCTTTTACACCTTGGAAATTTGCTCGTCGGAGCTACCCTTGATGACGTTTTTTCTTCGGCTAGAATACATCGGCGCAGTCGCATTAGGTCCCTTGATATGGGTATTCACTTGTAAATACGCGGATCGAACTTCCTTTCTTACGGTTCGCAATCATTTGTTGTTGTTTGCTTTTCCCGTTTTTTTGTTGATCATGGTGTTCACCAACAACCAGCATCATTGGTTTTATACTGAATTCCGCAGATCTTACAATGGCTTTTTTTATGTGTTGGATTCTTCAAAAGGGTTTCTTTACTGGGTACACCAAGCTTATTCCATCTTTTGGATTTTTTTGAGCAACCTGATGTTGATTAAAATGATTCAAAACGTGCCGCGATCCTATAGAAATCAGGTGTTGATGGTATTGATTGGTTCGCTGAGTTCCTGGACGGCTTATTTTTTACACCTAATGCATCTGATTCCATTGGATTTGGATGCGGTTCCTTTTGCTTTTGCGGTGAGTGGCATCATCATCTATTTGGGTTTGTTTCAATTTGGATTGTTTTCGATGATTCCGGTGGCCTATAAATCGCTTTTTGAAAACATGACCGACGGTGTATTGGTTACCGATGCCGCCGGATTTTTGGTCGCTAGCAACAAATCAGCGGTCAAGATTTTAGGGCTTAATCCTAGTTCCCTCGGCCGCCCTACTGGTATTTCATTGGCACAATGGCCAGAATTATTGACCCTGAATAATCCAACTCCAGAACGCTTAAATATAGAAATATTCAGAGGCCTGGGTAGAGATCAACTGTGGTTGTCGGTAGATTGTATGCCCAATTTAAACAATGATGTGCTGCTGGGCAATATTGTTTTTTTACGGGATATAACGGAAAAAAAACGGGCTGAAATTTCCATTAAAGAACAACAACAGGAGCTGGATCTGTTTTTTAATAATGCTTTATCGGGTGCTTTTTTTATGATGCTGGATCAGCCGATTGTCTGGAATGATGATTCAGATAAAGAAAAAATACTAGAATATGTTTTTCAAAATCAACGTATTACGCGGGTTAATCAAGCCATGTTGGATCAATATGGTGCAAAAAAATCTGACCTTCTGAGTTATCGACCGCTTGATTTTTTTTCGGGCGATAAACAAAAGGCCAAAACCGTCTGGGTGGGGCTTTTTGATCAAGGCCGCCAAAAGGTTGAAATCATTGAGCGAAAAATTGACGGTTCAGAGGTGATTTTTGAAGGGGATTACGTTTGTTTATACGACGAACAAGGCCGCATTACTGGGCATTTTGGAATTCAGCAGGACATCACAGAGCGCAAAAAAGCCCAGTCAGCATTGATCACTTCTGAGAATAGAGCCCAAGCGCTGGCCAAACAATACAAATCAATCTTGGATAGCCAATCGGTTTATGTACTAAAAACGGATCTTGCGGGGAATTACACGTACATCAACGATTATTTTCTGCAGCGTTTTGCCCCCGAAGGCAATAGCCATTTACTAGGGCGCTATTTTAGCGACATTGTAGTGGAGGAAGATCACCCAAAATTGCGCAAAGCGGTAGAAAGCTGCTTTTTTCAACCCGAAACCCCACATGAAGTCATCTTAAAAAAACCTACTGTTGATGGTTTGGTAAAAGCAGGTAAGTGGGAGTTTAAAGGTATTCTGGACAAAAAAGGCAATCTTGATGAAATCCTGTGCATTGGTTTTGACATCACGGAGCAAGTTGAAAATTTGGAAAAAGCCAATGAATTGTTGCAAGTGATCAGCGAACAAAACACCAAACTCAAAAGTTTTACCTACATCGTTTCGCACAACATTCGCTCGCATTCTTCCAACCTTTCGGGCTTGATCCAAGTACTAAAAAGTTCTCCTACTGAGGATGATCGAATTGCATTTTTTAACATGCTGGAAATCAGTACCAATCGCTTGGATGAAACCATCCGTAATCTGAATGAAATCATTCAAATCAGTGAAAATACGGCCAAAGAAAAAAGCCTGAAGCTTTTAAAACAAGAAGTAAATAAGACCTTAAATATCTTGAACGGTGTTATTGCAAAAAATGATATTCAAGTCTTAGTGGACATACCAGCAGAGTTAAGTATTTGTATAGTAGATACTTATCTCGATAGTATTTTGCTTAATTTATTGAGTAATGCCATTAAATACCGCTCTACAAATAGATCCAGTTCAATACAAATTCATGCCCAAAAAGAGGCTGCTTACGTTGTTTTAGCCATCAAAGACAATGGGCTAGGACTCAATTTGGCTAAGTATGGTGATAAAATTTTTGGCATGTATAAAACCTTTCACCGCAACGAGGATGCCCGCGGATTCGGCTTGTTCATCACCAAAACGCAAATTGAGGCCATGGGCGGAAAAATTACCGTGGAAAGTGTAGAAGGGGAGGGCTCGGTGTTTAAAGTTTTTTTCCAAGCTAAGGAATGAGGATCTCCAAAAAAAGTGTCCTGAAGGCTCAAAAAAGTCCGGGGATAAAAGAGACCTTCCAGATGGTGACATTCTGGAAGGTCTCTTTTTTATGCTTTAAAAAAATCACTATTTCCCTTGTTTCATTTTTTCTAATGACTCTTGAAAACCTTCCTTTTGTTCAGAATTGGCTTTTTCTACTGCTTCGGTAGCCAATTTGATGGCTTCCGGTTTGTTGCCCAATTTATACAACAATTGTGCTTGGGTATCAAGATAAATGGCTTTGCGGTCCAATTCCAAGGCGCGCGCAGACCAAGCCAGTGCTTTGGTCAAGTCAGCTTGGTCTTTCATGTTTTCCAGATAGCCAGCAGCCAGTGAATTGAGTTCTTCAGCAGCGCCTTTGGTGGCGGCATGTAGCATGATCTCCTTTATGGTGGTGTACTGACTGGCGGTGGTGTCCGTATTGGCCGGAAGTCGTTGTTTGTAGCGGGCAAATTGTTGGGCATCCAATTTTGCCAGTTCCTCCTTGCTTTTCTTCACCAAGTCTGCTGCTTTGAGCTCGGTACTTTTGCGCACCAAACTCAAATCTCCGGTTGCTTTGGCAAATTGGGCTTCATATTCCGCGATTTGGGTATTGGCACCTGTACCCTCAAGATTTTTACATACGGTAATAAGCTTGTCCAACAGTTTACGATCTTTGTTATCTACCGCTTTTTGAAAGGTAGTAGATTTTGCTAGCGCTAAGCCGGAATAAGCGGCCTGAACAACTCCGCGAGCATATTTTGCAGACTCCTTCATCACACTTGCCAATATGTTGTAAGCGGATCCTTCTAACTGCTGAAGGTTTTCAGCGGCCAGCTTTACATTGGATTCGGCAGTTTTTTCGCTAGCAGAAAGCAAAGCGAAGTACTCCGTCAGCATTTTGGAGTTATCGCGATTGGCGGCTTTGAGTTGGCCAACATAGGTTTTCATAAAGCTTTTATCCAGCTTTTTTGCGTTATAATTTTCATCAAACCAAGACAGTGGTTTCAATGTTCCGGCGAGTTTGCCAGCGGTTGCTGCTTCATTCAATAAATCTTCGGGTGGGTGATAACCGACTACACGGTGTACCAACTCGCCTTGACCATTGATGAACAACATATTGGGATAAGCGCGTACGCCATATTTTTGGGAAATGCCCATGCCTTCCCCTTTTTCAGCATCGAGTTTGTAGTTGATGAATTCTTCGTTGAATTTACTGCCTACTTGGGCATCGGAAAAAGTATTGCGATCCAACATTTTGCAAGGGCCGCACCAGGTGGTGTACACATCCATGAATACCAATTTATTTTCGGCTTTTGCTTTGTCCAGCATGGCTTGAAAATCGCCTTGTTGGAAAGCAATACCACCTTGGTTTTCTTGAGCAGAAAGAACTAGACTAAAACCAATCGATAGAATAAAAAATGCTAAACGAATCATGGGCGCATTATTTGGTTATTGTTATTGCACAAATTTACAACATCTTTATCTACAAAAAAAGGTTAGAGAAATTTGCCTCTGATCGCGTGCTGTTTTTTTTGATGTTATCAAGAAAATTTACAATAAATTATTCATAATCAAATAATTACTTCTATTTTTAAAAAATATCATTTATTTTTCATTTCCAACGTAGATTGAAAGATCAACTTATCGTTGACTCATTCCTTAGGCAAAAACTTCTTTTAAACTAATTTTCAGCTCAGAAAAGAGGGTTGAGCTCATTGTATCATCTTTAATAAAAGGAGCTAAGCCCTCAAAAACACCTTTGGAATTGCGTACATATAGCCTAATCTCTTTGTCTAATGGGTGTACCAGCCAATATTCTCGAACGCCTGCTCTTCATACACTTTATATCTATCACGCATTTCGCTTTTGGTGTTTCCTGGCGATAAGATTTCAATGATTAGATCTGGAGCACCATTGCAACCCCGTTCTTCCAGTTTACTTTCGTCACAAATAACGCAAAGGTCTGGTTGAACTACGGTAGTCGATGCTACTGTATCCAGTAAAATGGGTAGCCGAACGTCAAAAGGCGCGCTAAAAACCTGGCAAGCGGATCGATTAAAAAAAGTAAATAAGGGTAAGCTCAATTGTCGGGAAGTACGTTAATGCAAGGTACTGGGAGCCGAACTTATGGGAAATAACCTTCCGCGAATCAATTTCACCCGTTCTTTGAATTGCCAAGTCTGGTAATCGGAGTAGGAATACAAACCATCGGGGTTCAACTGGTCAAGGCTGGTTATTGGTAGGTTAGATTCCGTCATGATCTTTAATTTTTGAATAAATTTAATGATTTCTACGCGGAAAAACAAAAACTTGCACTGCGCTTTATTTCAAGCCAACCTATTTGACTTCCAGCTCTTGATCATCAAAAATCCGACCATTCAAACAGCGGATGATGCGCGCTGGAAAATTTTCCAAGATGCGGTAGTCGTGGGTAGCAAAAAGCACCGCCGAGTTGTTTTGACGGGCCAGTTGGCGCAGTAAGAGCAGAATTTCATCAGAAGTTTCTGGGTCGAGGTTTCCCGTGGGTTCATCAGCAATGATGAGTTCAGGTTGATTGAGTAGCGCGCGTGCGATGACTACCCGTTGCTGTTCGCCCCCTGAAAGTTGGTGCGGCATTTTATGAGCATGACCAACCAAACCTACTTGCGCCAAAACCTCTTCCGCCCGGTTTTTTTGATCCTTGGATACGCGCCAGCCCGTGGCACGCAACACAAAAAGCAGGTTTTCCATTACGGAGCGGTCATTGAGTAGGTTAAAGTCTTGAAAGACAATGCCTAACTTACGGCGCAAAAGCGGTATGTTACGGCGATTGAGCTGTAGCAAATCATGACCAGCTACCTGTCCTTTGCCTTGGCGCAAGGGAAGCGCGCCATAAAGCGTTTTGAGGAGACTGGATTTTCCGCTGCCGGTTTTTCCAATCAAGTAGGTGAATTCTCCCTTATTGATACGAAGACTGACATCTTTTAGCACCAAGTTTTGTTCTTGGTAGATGAGGGCGTCTTTAAGGCTAACGATGAGGTGTTCCATATTTTATCGCTTTGACGGAAACTTTGTTTGCTGGGTTCTACAATTTGGACGAGAAAAAGTTTTTTTCAAGCCTCAAGCTGATTTTTCTCAGCAACTTCGGCCAAAAATAAACCCTATTTTGAAGTTTTACACCATTGTGACCCAAGAACTGCATTTATACATCAAACTACTGTTAAATTTGCTGAATCAATAAAATTCAAAAACCATGAAGAAGATATATGTTGTTGCAATTATCATGATTGCCGTTGCGATTTCCTTGATCGTCAATGCGGCCAATGACATGAGTACTTATTCCACTTTTTCGGAAGCGGGATCCATCAGCCACAAAGTGAAAATTGCTGGTAAGCTGGCTAAAGATAAACCAATGGTGTACAATCCTGAAAAAGATCCCAACCATTTTAGCTTTTTTATCCGCGATACCAAAGGCGAAGAACACAAGGTGGTGTTGTTGAAAGCAAAACCCCAAGATTTTGAACTCTCTGAGCAAATTGTGGTTACAGGAAAAATGAAAGGAAAAGAGTTCATCGCTACTGACCTCTTGATGAAATGCCCTTCGAAGTACAAAGACGAAGAAGTTTACATCAAAGGCGAGGAGAAGAAGGGCTGATTTTTTTGTTATTGTAGACATTGTTTTTGGAAGAACTTAATTACCTAGTTGTTTTTTGAAAACAACTTTTGCCCAACATTGAATGGAAAATATCCAATATATCAACGAAGATTTATGGCCTGGCTATCTTGGCCATTTTGCAATTGTAACGAGTTTTGTTGCAGCTTTGCTGGCCGCGGTAGCTTATTTTATGGCTACGCAAAAACGGAATGAACCAGAAAGCGATTCTTGGCGAAGGATTGGTCGCTGGGCATTTGGTACCCATGGATTGGCCACTTTCTTTGTGATCGGGCTCATTTTTTACTTGATGATTTATAAGCAGTATGAATACCAATATGTGTGGCAACACGTATCGGATGAACTGCCGTTTCGCTATATTTTTGCCGCTTTCTGGGAAGGACAAGAAGGCAGCTTCCTCTTGTGGATGTTTTGGCATGTGGTATTGGGTGCTATGTTAATTTTTACGGCAAAAAAATGGGAAACCTCCACTTTAGCAACTTTATCCTTGATCCAAGTTGTCATTGCTTCAATGCTCTTGGGGGTTTATTTGGGTTGGGGCGATGATCCGACCAAAGTGGGCAGCAACCCCTTGTTGCTCCTGCGTTATACGATGGACATTCCTCTATTCAAAAATGCGGAATACCTCAAGTTGATCAAAGGAAATGGTTTGAACCCTTCTTTGCAAAATTACTGGATGGTGATCCATCCGCCGACTTTGTTTTTGGGCTTTGCTTCTACATCGATTCCGTTTGTTTTTGCGATTGCCGGATTGTGGTTGCGGCAACATACCGAGTGGATGAAACCAGCTTTATCCTGGGCTTTGTTTAGCGGTGCCATTTTGGGTACAGGTATTTTGATGGGTGGTGCTTGGGCTTATGAGGCCCTGAATTTTGGTGGTTATTGGGCCTGGGATCCGGTGGAAAACATGTCCTTGGTTCCTTGGATCATCTTAATCGCCGGGATCCATACCAATTTGGTGGCACGCAGTACCGGACAGTCGATCCGTAGTACCTACATGTTTTATCTGCTTAGTTTTTTGATGGTCATTTATTCCACTTTCCTTACCCGCAGTGGCGTTTTGGGTGATACCTCCGTACATGCGTTCACCAACATGGGATTGGGCTGGCAATTGGTAGCGTTTTTAGGGCTATTCCTTCTGATGAGCATCTTACTGATGGCCGTTCGATACCGAGAAATTCCTACACCTGCCAAGGAAGAAGCCCTGGCTTCAAAGGAGTTTTGGATATTTTTTGGTTCCTTGGTTTTTCTATTTTCTGCCATCTTGATTGCCGGATCTACCTCTTTGCCGGTATTTAACAAGATCATGCAATATTTTGACCCGACGTACAAAGGTCGGGTTATCACAGAAGCCGTTGAACATTACAACAAATACCAGGTCTACATCGCTTTTTTTATTGGTTTGTTTTCAGGTTTTGCCCAGTATTTGCGCTGGAAGGAACCCAATTGGAAGGCTAATATCCGAGCGTTTTTGACACATTCTGGCGCTGCCTTGGTACTCGCTTGTGGACTTTCTTACCTGACCAGTCTGTGGATTGAAATGAAAATTTGGCAACACTGGTTGGTGCTGATCAGCGCCTATTTTACGGTGATCGCCAATTTGGATTACTTGATTTTTGTGGCGCGCGGTAATATGAAATTAGCAGGCTCTGCTTTTTCACACTTTGGCTTTGGCGTGATGATCGTAGGGATATTAGCTTCCGGGGTCAACAAAAAAATCATTTCCAGCAATCCGTTTATGATGGAAGGCTTGATCGAGGGCGCAGATGAGATGACGGCACGCAAAAACATCTTGCTGTTTAAAGACGCGCCAATGGAAATGAATGGCTACCTGGTTACTTACCTGACTGATACTTTGGATGGCTTAAATCGAACTTTCACTGTAAATTTTCAACGCAAAGACAAACAGGGAAAAACGGTTGAAACATTTGATCTGTATCCTAATATCCTGTACGATAAAAGTTATACCAAAATTGCGGCTTCGAACCCATCTACGGAGCATTATTGGCACAAAGATATCTTTGTCCACATCCCTTCTTTGCCGGAAGTGGAACAGAATTTTGAACTGAAAAAACAAAAGGAAGATAGCCTGAAATACAAGCCGGTAACCTTGGCACTCGGTCAGGTTACTCCGTTTGCTGATGCGCTGAAAATGGGAAACCAAGATTCGATCTCGAATTTCAACTACCAGATAACTATGGAATCGGTTGATCTTCAACCCAAACACAAGGATTACAACCCTGAAGCTGGGGACAAAGCCTTTGGGGTTAAACTCAAAGTGCAACGCAACGATGATGATCGAATTTTCTTTGTTGAACCGGTCATTGTGTTACGCGAACAGCTGGTTTATACTTATTCTTCGCAAATCGATCCATTAAGCGCCAAAATTCGCTTGAATCAGGAGGCAATACCACAAGTTTTTTCTTTTGAACAAGAATTGAATTATCAGACCTTAGAGTTAGGTGTAGGCGCAAACAAAAAGTGGAATGATTTGAACGTGACCTTTAACGGTTTTGATCGCCAACCCAAACACCCGGATTTGCAACTGCAAAATGGCGACTTAGCAGTAGGTGCTAAACTGGATATTCGTACTGGAGATGGAAAAACTTATCAGGCAGAACCTGTATTCTTGATCCGCGATGGGCAGCCGGGCAACTTGAAAGTGGAAGTTCCCGAATTGGGTCTTCACCTGCGTTTTGCCTTGTTGAGCCCCAAAACGGAATCCATACAACTGCTCCTAGCCAAGTCGACTCCAAAAGGTCAAAACATTACCGTTGAAGTTGCTTCAGACTCGCTGCGTTCGGATTACATTGTATTGGAAGCCATTTTGTTCCCAGGCATCAACTTATTTTGGGCCGGTTCCTTGTTGATGATGATTGGTTTGGCATTCAGTATGTTTCAGCGTTTGCGCTCGAAGTTGAGCGCCCAATCGGCATGAACAGTTTAAGGGTCGTCTTGATTGGCGCAGGAAATGTAGCTTGGAACCTTGCACAGCGTGCGCATGTGCAAGGGATAAAAGTGTTGCAAGTATACAGTCGTAAAAAAGAAAAAGCCTTTGAACTTGCCCAGCTAGTAGATGCTAGCGCTATTAACGACCTAGCAGCAATTGATCTCACTGCGACTTGCTATATTTTGGCGGTAAGTGATTCGGCAATCGCGTCGGTTGTAAAAAAAATGCGCGAAGAACTGCCTCCATCAGCTTTTGTGGTGCACACTTCTGGCGCTACACCTTTGACGGTTTTACAAAATCATTTCGCCCATTGCGGGGTGCTGTATCCTTTGCAGTCTTTTTCAAAAACCAGAACGGTTGATTTTTCCCAACTTCCACTTTGCTTAGAAACCGCTCGGCCAGAGGATTACCCACCCTTGGAAAAATTTGCTTATCGATTATCGCAGGTGGTACATCCGATTGGTTTTGAGCAGCGCCAAATCCTACACTTGGCAGCGGTTTTTGTCAATAACTTTGTGAATCATCTGTACCATATTGGCGAGACGATCCTGGAACCACAGGCATTGCCTTTTTCATTGTTGTTGCCCTTGATCCAGGAAACTGCGGCCAAAGTAAAAGAACACGCGCCACTTGACATGCAAACGGGTCCTGCCATTCGCCGGGACGAAACTACGATCAGCCGCCACTTGGCGCTTTTGGCAGATCAACCCGAATTGCAAAAATTGTACACTTTTTTTTCAACCTCTATTCAAAAAAACACCAAGCACCACTAAACATGCGCATCATTGGCAATATTGAACACCCGGTACTTAAGATTACCGTTTTTAAGATGGACAACAAAATCTCGGTTAAATTTGAATCGGGTTTGTACGAGCAGACCTATAAATTTAGGACTGGCGACGGGATGGAGAATTTTGAAGATGTAGAACGCTTGGTTGACGCAGATTTGCTCAATAGAGTAGGGGAGATCTTGCAAGTGATGCACGAAGCCAAAAATCAGGCCATGTTGCGTACGTATGTCGAAAACGAAGCAGACGAGTTTGATGTGATTATTTAACTGCTTCTTGAATGGCCTGTGTAGCAAGGTGTTGTTGTAAATAACCACAAACCACTTGTAGCCCCATGTTGAAAGAACGGTTGTTGTTGACAACGATATCTGCGTCGTGCATATAAGGCTCAACAAACTTCTCAAAAGCGGGAAGGACGTGGTGTTCGTAACGGTACAATACATCTTCTACGGGGTAATTGCGTTCTACCTGATCCCGGCGAATGCGGCGAATTACCTTGATGTTGTCCTTAGCGCTGACGAAAATTTTTAGATCAAGCAGCTTTTTAATCTTTTTGAAATGCAGTACAAACAAGCCTTCCACGATGATCAATGGCGCTGGATGAAAAGTTAGCATTTTGGGATTGGCCTTCTCATTGTTGAAGGTGTACTCTTTTTTGATTACCGCCTCTCCATGAATCAATTTTTCCACATCTTTTAAAAATGCTTTTTTATCGATGGCTTTTGGAAGATCAAAGTTGTAAATGCCTTGATCGTCTTTGGCTTGCATTTCGCGGGGTTGGTAATAATCATCTTGTGAAATGATACAGATTTGATCATCGGAAAAATGCTGTGCCAACTGTTTGATAAAAGAAGTCTTGCCGGAGCCGCTGCCTCCAGTTATGCCGATGATCAATGGTTTCATTGGGTAGATTTATTTGATGTCAAATTTAGAGGAAATTTGGCAGTAAATAATAACCGACTTCAGAATTCATGCATATACTTCCTGCAAACGTTTTTGAATATCTCGGATAGTGGCTATGCGCTCGGTGAGGTGGGGTATAAAATCAAAGCTATAAGCAAAACGGAGTATGTAGCCATAGGTGGCCACGATATCGCCATAATTGATGTTGGGTGTTTGGCAAATGATGTACAGGGAGGATACGATCATGATAAATACAAAAATCTCCAAGGTTCCAAAATTGAAAGCTTCCAAGGTAGATTTGCGAATATTGAGGCTTCGCACAGATTCCAGGTAGCTCTTGATGCCAGATAATTCTTCTTGAGTAATGACTTCCAGCTGTTTTTCGTAAGCGTTGTTGACCAAATGAGTTACCTGCACCATTTTTTTGCCAAAAAAATAGTTCAAGATCAGTGAAGGAACAATAATGATGATGCACACCAGCATCAGCTTTGAATTGTAGAAATACAGCAAAAAGGCAGCTCCAAACATCATGGCAATGCTATTGATCAAGTAAGGTAAATCACCCTCAAAAAAAGCAACCACTTGTTTGAGTAGTTCCATCCGCGCATTGATGGAGCCAACATCAATGCCTTCTTGTTTGTGATGTTCGATGGTTTTGAGTACCACGACATTGTAGATTTTGGAAAAAACGATCGAGTCGATGATTCTACGACCAGTTGCGGTGCCTTGCCAAATAAGGTAATTGACTACAAAAGCCGTTAAACCCCAACCTTTGCCCGTCATAAAGGAGTTGATCAAAGCACCTGCGGAGGCCGGAATAAGCAGGTAACTGAGCTCTTCGATGATGTTGAGCACGTAAATAAAAATTAAGGGCCATCGATTAGAGTGGAAAATGTGGGCAAGCATAGTTGGTTTTGTTTAGGAACTGGAGGGTGAACCAGCGCTAGGATGCTAAAGTTCCATTCAAGGAGGAAACGGTAGCGTTTTTTTTAAGGTTGATGAACGCCATTTGTCCAAAATTTTGTTGCATTTTCAAAATTTGACCCTGGTTTTTTCAAGAAAAGTATAAACCTGACATTTTTTTTTTAGTTTTAGCGGTAGATCATATTTATACCTCTATCGCTCATGGATTTCTTGTTGACCCTATTACGCGCTTTACTCGGGCTTTTTGTATTGTTGGGGATTTGCTATTTGATTAGTGAAAACCGCCGGGCTATTGATTGGCGTACCGTCATATCAGGGATTATTTTGCAGCCTGTTTTGGCGGTTTTGATTCTTAAAGTACCCGGAGTAAGCCAAGTTTTTGATGTTATTGCTGGTTTTTTTAATCAGATGGTCATTTTTTCTAAAGCTGGGTCGGCATTCATTTTTGGCAGTCTGATAACCAATGAACAGACCTTTGGTAATATTTTTGCCTTTCAGGTATTGCCCACCATCGTTTTTTACTCTGCTTTGGCTTCGGTACTCTTTTATTACGGTGTTCTACAGCGCATCATTTATGGGTTGGCATGGATCATGAGCCGCACGATGCGACTTTCTGGGCCCGAAAGTTTTGCTACAGCTGCCAATGTATTTATCGGACAAACCGAAGCGCCGCTGCTCATAAAGCCATTTTTGGAAAAATTTACCCGTTCAGAGCTTTTGTGTTTGATGGCGGGCGGGATGGCCACTCTTGCTGGTGGAGTATTCGCGGCCTATGTAGGCTTTTTGGGGGGCGACGATCCAGTTCGCCGTTTGTATTTTGCCAAACATTTGTTGACCGCTTCGATTCTTTCGGCTCCAGCGGCCATTGTAGCCGCCAAAATCATCGTACCCGAAACCAACCGTAAACCCATTGAAGAGCAACTCAACATTGATGGACAATTGGACAACAATGTTCTGGATGCCATCTCCAGAGGAACTACGGAAGGATTACAGCTAGCAGTCAATGTAGGCGCGATGTTGCTGGTATTTACCGCCTTGATCTATATGTTGAATACCGCCTTGTTGGAAGGACCTGGAAAATGGTTTCACCTAAACGAAGCCATTAAATCCGCTACCTCTGGCCGATTTGAAGGCTTAACTTTTACCTATTTGCTTGGACAGGTTTTTGCACCTTTGGCCTGGTTGTTGGGCACGCCCACCAAAGACATCACCGTCATTGGTCAATTATTGGGAATGAAGACGATGATCAACGAATTTGTAGCGTATGGTGAACTGGGGAAAATGCAGATTGCCGGTGTTAAATTGGAACCAAAATCCATTTTGATTGCCACATATGCATTGTGTGGATTTTCTAATTTTGCATCTATCGGGATACAAATTGGCGGTATTGGCGCATTGGCACCGGGGCAGCGAAAAAATTTGACCGAACTGGGGTTAAAGGCTTTGGTTGCCGGATCAGTAGCTTGTTTTATGACAGCTTTGACCGCTGCTTTTTTTTCATAGGAACAACTTTCAATCATGATACTGTCGCATAACACCGCGGAGGAATGGCGTTATCGACCTAAAAAATTCGCAATCGCATGAGTAAATTATTTGTAAAAAAGCCAATTGGCGAATTAATGAAAGAAACCGAAGGTGAAGCGGGCGGACTGAAACGCTCCCTATCGGCTACTGCTCTGGTAATGATTGGTGTTGGCGCGATCATTGGCGCTGGTTTGTTTTCCATTACTGGAGGCGCTGCAGCGAACAATGCTGGTCCGGCAGTGACCATATCGTTTATCATTGCGGCGGTAGGTTGCGCCTTTGCTGGATTGTGTTATGCAGAGTTTTCTTCGATGATTCCAATTGCAGGTAGCGCTTATACTTATTCCTATGCTACGCTAGGTGAATTTGTTGCCTGGATCATTGGCTGGGATTTGGTACTGGAATATGCCGTTGGTGCAGCTACCGTTTCGATTAGTTGGTCGCGGTACTTTGTAAAGTTTTTTCATAATTTAGGTATAGAATTATCGCCGGCCTTGACCTTGTCGCCGTGGGATACCATTACGATGGATAATGGGACAGTAGCTCATGGCTTGTTCAATCTTCCGGCAGTGGTGATTGTCATTTTGACCTCCCTGTTGTTGATTCGCGGTACGCAAGGTTCGGCAGCGGTAACTTCCGTCATCGTCGTTATAAAAGTTACGGTTGTTATTTTGTTCATCGCGCTAGGATGGGCTTACATCAATCCGGCTAACTATGTACCTTATATCCCCGAAAACACCGGTAAATTTGGTGAATTTGGTTGGAGTGGGATTATCCGAGCAGCGGGGATTATCTTTTTTGCTTATATCGGTTTTGATGCGGTTTCTACAGCTGCTCAAGAAGCAAAAAATCCCCAGCGCGATATGCCGATTGGCATTATGCTCTCGTTGTTGATCTGTACCATTCTGTACATCGCTTTTGCACACGTAATGACAGGTTTGGCCAATTATAAAGAATTTGCAGGGGCGGATGGTATTGCACCGGTAGCTTTGGCGATAGAGAAAACGCCTTACCAATTTATGAAACAGGCCATTATCTTAGCCATCCTAGCCGGTTATACATCGGTGATTATGGTCATGTTGTTGGGACAATCACGGGTGTTTTTTACCATGTCAAAAGACGGGTTGATTCCAAAAATCTTCTCTGAAATACATCCTACCTTTCAAACACCTTGGAAATCGAATGCCTTGTTTATGTTGTTTGTAGGATTATTTGCCGCTTTTGTTCCGGCACGTATTGTAGGTGAAATGACCTCAATCGGTACCTTATTTGCTTTCGTTTTGGTGTGTATTGGCATCATCGTATTGCGGCGTACCGATCCAGATCTTCATCGTCCTTTCAGAACTCCGTTGGTGCCTTTGGTTCCTATTCTTGGGGTGTTGACGTGTTTTGGGATGATGGCTTTCTTACCACTTGATACTTGGATTCGTTTGATCGTATGGTTGGCCATTGGATTTGTTATCTACTTTACATATAGCAGAAAACACAGCAAGCTAGGCAATAAATAAACTGGGAATAAATAAAAAAAAGGCGCATCAGCAATCATGTTTATGCGCCTTTTTTATGCCCTCAACTAAGCAATTACACTTTTAAATTGTTGTTGATCTGTTTTAGATGCCGCTCAAAATGTACCTTGAAAAAAGACAACATGCTGGAGATGGTCATTCGGCCAGCGCGGGGGTGTTTGTAAGCAGCTTTTTTGAAGATGATTTCCGATTGTTTTTCCAGTAAATCGCGTAAGGCTCCTCTTTGCGCCTGCCATTCACCGGAAAGCTGAGCAAAACTAGCCACTTCTTCAAACACCTCAGTAGAGACATATGCAGGCGCCTTGTATTTAACTTTGGATCTTAAACTAGTCCGCAACAAGGACGCACGTACCGCAGCGCCAAATCCAGCAGTACTTAGAGATTTAGGTTCTTGCAATTTTTTTTGCAAATAACGGTAGGCAGCAGCTTCCGTAGCCATCAAATGTTGCATGACTTCATAGACCGACCAGCGTTCAGGACTGGATTTATGGGCTAGCTTCTCAGGGTTGATTTTCAACAACTTAGCAATCATCAGGTCAAGTAATGCATCAAGTTGATACAGTTGGGCGGAGATTTTTGGATCCATAAAAGGTTTAAGCTATAGTAACGGCGAAAGTAATCTATTCTTTCGCCGCTTCTGGTTATTTTTTGAAGTACTTCACCGGAGAATGGGTGTTGTAAAAAAAGAAGGACCATTGATCCGCCTGTTCTTCAATGATTTTTGAAGTAGGCTTGCCAGCGCCATGACCTGCATTGGTTTCAATACGGATCAGCACGGGATTGTCGCCCACATGTTTTTTTTGCAATTCTGCGGCAAATTTAAAGGAATGAGCAGGAACTACGCGGTCGTCATGATCGGCAGTGGTCACCATTGTTGATGGATAACGAATGCCCTGTTTGATGTTGTGTAGGGGCGAATACTTCAATAGATTTTTAAACTGCTCGGGATTATCACTGGAACCGTATTCTGGTATCCAAGCTCTACCGATGGTGAATTTGTGGTAGCGCAGCATGTCCATTACACCAACGGCAGGAAAAGCAACGGCAAACAAATCGGGTCGTTGGGTCATAGCCGCACCAACCAACAATCCCCCATTGGAACCGCCAGCAATGGCCAGTTTTTCTTTGGAGGTATACTTTTCTTTGATCAGGTATTCCCCAGCGGCGATGAAATCATCGAACACGTTTTGCTTTTTGTCGAGCATGCCCGCTTGGTGCCATTTTTCACCATATTCGCCGCCACCTCGAAGGTTGGGCATGGCATAAACGCCGCCATTTTCCAGTAAGATAATCCGTGAGGTACTAAAACTTGGCGTCAAGCTGATGTTGAATCCGCCATAGCCATAAAGGAAAGTCGGGTTTTGACCATTGAGCTGCAAGCCTTTTTTGTAGACCAAAAACATCGAAACTTTGGTACCGTCCTTGCTGGTATAGAAGACTTGTTTTTCTTCATAATCCGCAGGATTGAACTTCAAAGAAGGGGTGTAAAAATCTGAAGTTGCACCAGATTTGATATCGTATTGGTAAATACCGCCTGGGTTGACAAAGGACGTAAAACTATAAAACACCTGTTGTTCTTCTTGAGTAGCGCTGAATCCACCTGCTGTTCCCAAGCCGGGGAGTTTTACTTCTTTTTTGTTTTTACCATCATAATCGTATTGATAAATGCGGGTAGTAGCATTTTGCAGGTAACTGGCAAACAGTTTTTTGCCTGCCGTACTTACACCATCCAGCAAGTTTTCTGATTCAGGAATAACGGTTTTCCAGTTTTTGGGTTCAGGATGGGCAGCATCTACCTCGATTAAGCGGTAATTGGGGGCATCGATGTCGGTGTGTACCAAAAAATGGCCATTGCCTAAATGCTCGACAATCGAGCTTTTGTTGGCATAACCCGGGAAAAGCAATTGAAATGGACCAGGTTTGGCCAGTGGTTTGATGAACGTGGCAAACCCATCCGTGCCAGGCGAAGCGCTCATCACAAGGTATGCTTCATCTTCGGTAGTGCCGGCATAAAAATTTAAATTGGGTTCTTTGAGGTCTTTATAAATCAACTGATCCTTGGATTGTTCATCACCCAAGTGGTGGTAGTAAACGCTGTGGAATTCATTTTTTCCCGAAAGCGCTTGCCCTGCTTTGGGTTCAGGGTAGCGCGAATAGAAAAAACCATCTCCCGACCACGCCACGCCAGAGAATTTCACCCATTGCAAACGATCCGTTAGTTCTTTTTTGGTAGCAATGTCCATGACGCGCAATTCTTGCCAGTCGGATCCAGCTTGCGACCGCGTAATGGCCATGTAGCGGTTTTTTTTATCCGTACCGGCTAAATTAGCGGTAACGGTACCCTCTTTTGACAACAAATTGGGGTCAATAAAGACTTCGGGTTGCGCCACAGCGCCTTTTTGAAGGTAAATGACCGCTTGATTTTGTAAACCATCGTTTTTATAGAAAAAAATATTTTCCCCTGCTCTACTGGGCGCAAAAACCTTGGTATAGTTGTAGAGTTCAGAAAAACGCTCGGCGATGGCTTTGCGGTAAGGTATCTTTTCCAAATAATCGGTAGAACTTTGGTTTTCAGCTTTTACCCAAGCTTCCACTTCAGCGGCAGTATCTACTTCAAGCCAGCGGTAAGGTTCGGCAATTTTTGTACCATGATAGTCTTCAACTACGCCGTCGGTACGGGTATTGGGGTAAGCAACAGGTATCGGTTTATTCATGGTGTCGGTATTGTTTTGGGTTTGGCAGGCAAAAATAAGACTGCCCAAGCAAATAGTAGCGATAAGTTTGCGCATGATGATGTGGCTTTATTTTGGTTATGGATGATTTTAGGAATAGGACATTCCTTAAATTTCAAAATCAATTCCCCGCTTAATGAGTTCTTGATAGCGCATGCGTTGCAATTCCTCGTATCTTTCTTTGTCAAAACTATACAATTTTGCTGGACGATGGGATACGCCTTCTTGCATGCCTTCTTCGCGAAGGACGCCCATTTTCAGGATCCGGGTACGGAAATTTCGTTTGTTGATTTGGGTATCGTCCATGCCGAGGATGGTGGCGTAGAGTTTTTGCAATTGCGTCAAGGTGAATTTTTCGGGCAATAATTCAAACCCGATGGGCTGATAGCGCACCTTGGCTTGTAGGCGGTTGTGCGCGACGGCAAGTACCTGGGCGTGATCAAATGCCAAGGGTGGTAACTCGTTCAGGGCAAACCAAGAAGCATCTTGGGCATCGGTATTGGCGCTTACGGGGTGTCTTTCCAAACTAACCAAGGCAAAGTAAGCAACGCTGATCACCCGACCACGCGGATCGCGCTCGGGTGAACCAAAGGTGTACAATTGCTCGATGAATAAGTTGGTGACCCCAGTTTCTTCTTCCAATTCACGTAGGGCTGCCGTCTCCAAATCTTCGTCCATTTCTACAAAACCACCGGGAAGCGCCCAACAGCTAGCATAAGGATCGTGTGCTCTTTTGATCAACAACACTTTTAATAAACTGCTTTCGTCCAGTCCAAAAATAATACAATCGACAGTAACAGCTGGACGAGGATATTCATAAGTATAAGACATGCTCTTTTTTTTTATCACCTATTTAAACAGAAATAAATATAAGTATAAACTAGCGAGTTCTCGCACCCTGTCCTTAATTTATCCCCTCAACCTTTGTGCTTGAACTGGCCATATCTTGTTTCAATTTGTACAAATAGGTATCTAAGCCATAACCATAACCCACTTGGTGCTGGGCAAACAACTTTTGTTGTTCCAGGCTATATGTTCTGATTGCATCCAGCTCAGGCTGTTGGTAAACCAGTTTTCCTGCCTGGAATATAGGTTCCAACAGGTTTTTTGCTTCCCAATTTGGATGGATAGGGTGTTTGTTGCCTTCGAAATCTACCATATTCAGGGGCAGGTGATTTTGTGTAGCATCAAAAATGACATCCATCCGCGGTTTGTTCTTTTTGTCGACAAAACGCTTTACTTGGTGGATACCAGGATTTGACATTTTGGCTAAGTCGGCAGATTTTTTGATCCGGTAATTCCACTCGCCTGTAGCATCGTCAATAGCGGCCAATTTATAGACACCACCTAAAGCAGATTGCTGCCCGCCGGTTACCAATTGAGTACCCACGCCCCAAACATTAATTTTAGCGCCATTGGCTTTAAGCTCCGTGATGGTTTTTTCATCAAGGTTATCAGAAGCAACAATCGATGTTTTTTCAAAACCCGCTTCATCAAGCATTTTTCTCGCCAGCTGACTCAAGGCATTAAGATCTCCACTATCCAATCGGATGCCCATCAATTCGTGTCCTTGATCCCGCAACCAAATCCCTTGTTGGATCGCGTTGTGAATGCCCTCAGCCGTGTCATAAGTATCTACCAAAAAAGTACAGTTATTGGGTAGGGCGTTGGCATAGGCCGAAAAGGCAGTTGGTTCATCATCAAAGGACATTACCCAGCTATGAGCGTGCGTTCCCCGCACCGGGATACCATAGTGCGCGCCAGCGAGCAAGTTGCTGCTTGCATCGCACCCGCCGATGTATGCTGAGCGGGAAGCAGTAAGCCCGCCATCAAGGCCATGAGCACGGCGCATACCAAATTCAAGCACCTCATCGCCAGCAGCAGCCTGTACTACTCGTCCGGCTTTGGTGGCGATCAACGTAGAAAAATTGATCAAACTCAAGAGCGCGGATTCGATGATCTGTGCTTGTATGATCGGGCCGGTGACCTGAATCAAAGGCTCATTGGGAAAAACAACGGTTCCTTCTGGTACTGCAGAAACATCGCAATTGAATTTGATGCGCTGTAGGTAATTGAGAAATGGGATTTCAAACAAATGTTCGTTATTGGCTCCTTTTAGAGAACCCAGGTATTGAATATCGGCAACGCTGAACTGGAAATTGCGCAGGTAATCTATGACTAAACCCAAGCCAGCGGCTAGGGCAAAAGATTGACCAAAAGGACTTTTACGAAAATACAGTTGAAAAACAGCCCGTCGATCATGAAGTTTGTTTTTCCAAAAACCATAAGCCATGGTAAGGTGGTACAAATCAGCGGCCAAAGCCAGCTTGTCGCGGTACAATTCGGGAAGGTGACTGGTTTTCATTTTATACTTAGTTTTATTTCGAAACTAAGGTATGCGGTTTTTGAGAATAAATCCAGTCTGGTTCATTTTTTTTGCAAAAAAAGCCGATTATTTTTTGGTTAGAACAACCGGAAGGTCAATAAAACCGTCTAAGGAATGATTCAACTGATGAAAAAATTAATGAACAACAACAACCAGCAATCCAGAAGTAGTCGTGAAATGCCTGTCAAGGGGATGATCATAGCATTGGCATGCATCTTTTTTTTGCCTATTGCTCGTTTAGGGGCGCAGGATACTACCAAAGTTCAATACAGCGCTCCCAAAATCCCTTGGGCAGCATATAAATCCTACGAAGGTAAATTTACGGTGATGACGCCAGGAGGGGAGATGAAAGAAAAACAGGACACTGCCAAGACACCAATGGGGGCGATTGCGTACCATCTTTTTTTCAATCAACCGGAATTTAGAGGCGCGGAGAATTTTTTTTATATGGTCAGTTATTGTGATTACCCGCCGGGAAGCGTGCATTCCGATTCTACAAGTATGGTAGAGGAGTTGTTTAAAGAAACGATAAAAGAAGCGGCATTCAGCATCAACGGCGACGTCATTTACCAAGATGATGCCAATTTTCTGGGGTATCCGGGCAAACTTTGGCGTATAGATTATGGTAGAGGGAAAGTAACCATCAAAACCCGCGCTTATTTTGTAAGGAATAGGTTTTATACCGTGCAAACGGTGATGCCAAAAACGATGGCATTGAACCCGTCCAGTGAACGGTTTTTGGAATCTTTTCGCTTGCTTTAACCAGCTGGACAAAGGGGGGATTCGGAGGGAAAGCGGTTAATGTTGTTGAGAAAACGGCATTGATTTATTTCAAAATAAACAAAATTGGTTGTTGATAATTTGGTAAAAAGCACTCAAGGCGAAATTAATTTAAAATAAAGCACCAAAAAACTTGTTGTTTCTGTGGTTATTGTTTAATTTAGGAATTCAACAGTCATCAGTCCTTTTTCATAAAGCATATGTTTGAGTTTTTTACCTTGTGTCTTTCGTTTTCACGAAGGGGGCAGATCCGAGCATATTCTAAATTCTTTGCCTATGAATATTACGTTCAATGCGCTTCGGGAAATTAAACACCAGCTTCCAACGGGCAGCATTGGTTTAATTTCAAAAAGACTAAATACCACTGAGCAAGCAATTAGGAATTATTTTGGTGCTACCAAATATGAAGACGGGAACTATGTAGGTATTCACATAGAACCTGGTCCAGAAGGCGGAATAGGCCACTTAGAGGATACTGCCATTTTGGAATTGGCCAAAAAAATAATTGCTCATGCTGCTAAAAATTAAGGGAATGTCTAGGTATATCATTGTGAATCCACAATCAGCTACCGGACAATCCCGCATGGCTAGGCAACTTGATGATCATATTTTTAAGCAATGAGGTCTCCGGTACATTCGGCAGACCTCTTTTTTTACATTTTCAAATAAAAAGCGCTGGTCAAACTGGCATATTGCGAAGT
The DNA here is from genome assembly GCA_038240665.1 of Chitinophagales bacterium. Taxonomy (GTDB): domain Bacteria; phylum Bacteroidota; class Bacteroidia; order Chitinophagales; family Saprospiraceae; genus Haliscomenobacter. The sequence goes on from JBBRGN010000022.1 coordinate 24,443, forward strand.
CCAATTGTTGCGTTCCTCTAACTGGATGATGATTTGCTCTTTGATTAATGCTCTTTGTTTGCGTTCAAATTGCAACAACAGCCTTTCCACTGGTTTGCGGGGTGTAGGAATGACTTCAGCCAATCGCGTACAAAACAAATTGTAAGTAGCAGCCAATTCTTGAAACCGCAATCCTTCAATCAGCGGTAAAATCAGACAGAACCGCCCTTCTGGTTTTAGCAACAATTGAACAGCATGAAGCAAATCTCCGTGGGGTAATTTCACTGTATGGCGTACGCTTTGTCGATCTTGATTGTCGGAAAAAGTGCCACCCGTAAAAAACGGCGGATTGCTCACGACCACATCATAAACGCCCTTAGCCGATGGGGCATAATCTTGAATAGCCGCCTGAATGGCATTTAGGCGATCGGCCCAAGGCGCCGCAGCCATGTTTTCCTTTGCCTGACCAAATGCTTGTTCGTCAATTTCTACGCCGTCAATAAGCGCCTCTTGGTTGCGTTGCCCCATCATTACGGCAATCACTCCGGTACCGGTTCCAATATCGAGAATGCGTTGCGCATCATTCAGATTGGCCCAAGCCCCCAACAAGACACCATCGGTACCGATTTTCATCGAACATCTATCCTGAACGATTGCGAATTGTTTAAATTGAAAAGACTGATGCTCTTCCCCTGTAGATTTATTTGCCACTTCTCTAGTTTTTAAACCTGAATCCAAAACAGTGCAAAGTTAGTACAAGCTGCTTCAAAATAATGATCGCAAATGAAAATGAAGCAAAAAAACTTAATTTTAGCATCAAATAATTAGTAAAAGTGCCGATTGACCGACCACCTTTGGAACTCAACGTGGGTTTTCGCGATGCGCTCGATCTTTTGGAGAAAGGAGGGAGTAATTTATTTATTACTGGAAAAGCTGGAACTGGCAAGTCTACCTTACTTCAATTGTATCGCAATACCACCCGCAAAAATGTAGTGGTGCTTGCACCTACTGGGGTAGCTGCACTCAATGTCCGCGGACAAACGATCCACTCTTTTTTCGGTTTTCCTCCCAATATGTTTCCCCGTAAAGAGATCATGAAACGCCGGGATCGCCGATTATACCGGAAGATCGATGTTCTAATTATTGATGAAATTTCAATGGTTCGGGCAGACTTGATCGATCATATGGATTATTTTCTCCGGCTCAATCGGGAAATAAATGAACCCTTTGGCGGTGTACAAGTCGTTTTTTTTGGTGATTTGTTTCAATTGCCGCCGGTGGTAGCTTCTGATTTTGAAAGATCATTTTTTGAAGTCCAATACCCTTCGCCTTATTTTTTTTCGGCGCAGCTTTTTCAGGAAGGTTTCGCTATGGAAATGTTGGAGTTGCGCAAAGTATACCGCCAGGACAACCGCCATTTTTTGCGGTTACTGGATGCTGTTCGACAAAATCATGCGGATCAGGATGACTTAGAGGAATTGAATGAACGCTTTTTACCTGCTTTTGAATCGCAGGATTTTTACATTACCCTTACCGCGCGCAATGCGACCGCCGATGGCATCAATCAAAAACAATTGGCAAAAATTGACGCTTTTCCAAAGGTATATGGCGCAAAACTGACTGGGGAGTTCAACCCTCAAATTGCGCCGACAGATTTGGCATTGAAGCTAAAGGAAGAGGCGCAAGTCATGTTGATAAAAAACGACCTAGATCGCCGTTATGTCAACGGTACCATCGGGAAGATTGTGCGGCTGGAGGAGGAAAAAATAACCATTAGGATCGAGGATCACCAAGGGAACAGCCAGGAGATACAGATCGAACCAGCTACTTGGGAAACAGTACGTTACCGCTATAAGTCGGATAATTCTGAGGAAATTGAGACTGAAATTACGGGTACTTTTACACAATTCCCTTTAAAGCTGGCTTGGGCCGTCACCATTCACAAAGCGCAAGGAAAAACTTTTGATCGAGTGATCATCGATTTAGGAGGCGGGGCTTTTGAACATGGGCAAACCTACGTGGCGCTTAGCCGTTGTCGTACCTTAGATGGAATTGTGTTGCGCCAGCGCATCCACCTACAGGATATCCTTACTGATCAGCGGATTGTGGATTTTTATCAGGCGATTAAATAAGCGAGATTCAGCTCAGATCCTGGATCAAGCTTAGAATTTCATCGATTGAGCGATTGGAAATTTGTGCAATATTTTCTGGGCTTATCCCCAACTGGTGCATATTTTTGATGGCAAGGAACAACTGTTGTTGAATTTCCTCTTTTTGCCTGCGTTCTTCTTCTTTTTGCCTGCGTTCTTCTTCAATCTCTAATTCAAAATGAACCAAAGCTTCCTGGTATCCCTCTTGATGAGCAGTGTCCAATGAATTCTTAAGATCATTGTAATACTTCAAACTGTCCTCATATTTTTCTTTGTCTTCTTTACTAAGGGCCGGATAGGAGGCTATTTGAAATAATTTTTTAAAAATCCTTTCCTGAGTTTTTTCAGGGATATGGTCTAATTGATGAAGATTTTTAATAATGAAGAGCCATTTATCAAAATTGGTTTCCAGTTCGGATTCCGTTTTAGTGAAATTAGGCATTTGGAGGGTGACGAAGGTAAGTTTATCATAAAAGACCTTACTGCGGTCAATGTCCATGATTTTGTTTTTACTCACTACGATTTTATCGTGATTATGTTCGTCGATCACAAAATCCAGGATGGCAATGACATAAATAGCTTTAAGTTGATAGTCCCAGTTGCCTCTTTGGCCTTGTTCTTGTATTGAAAAGCTGCTGTAATAAAGCATCCGATCTTTAAAAAAGGACTGTTTGGCTTTTTGCAGCTCTACGGTAAATTTTTCCCCTCTTTCATTTTCACAATACAGATCGAAGACTACTTTTCTATCCAAATCAGTAATGCCTAATCGATCGGTTTTTTTGAAAACCAGATCACTAATATGTTGGTTTTGAGTAGCCAACAGCTCGTTTAAAAAATCTATAAGGAGATCTTTATTTTGCTCTTCCCCAAAGATCTTTTTGAAACCAAAATCAGTAAAAGGATTGATGAAAAGTGGTTCGTTCATTCAAATACTTTTGTACAAAGATACTCATTTTTTGTTTTAAGAAATCTCCTCCTATTGATTATCCTTTTTACATCTTGAACTTCGAAACGAGTGGGATTGCGTTTTCAGCTTCTTTTTCGATGATTTTGTCAACTTCTTCAAATAAGGGTTGTAAAAATAATAAATCTAAATATTCCATTTTTACCAAATATTCTATTCAAAAGAGTCTAGTGTTCGCATTTTTTTATAGCTTCACAAATTAAAACCAATTAGCAATGAAAAAGCACAGACCATACCGCAAACCTGGAATGCGATCCGTTCACCAAAATGGGCCTAGCAAATCATCGGAGGCGCAAGCCAAAGATGCACGGCGCGTTTTTGCCATTATTGGAGTCGTTACGGTAGTTTCTATATTTTTGTTGTATTTGATGTATACGCGGGTCGCTTCCTAAGTAAAGAAGGCGGGTACGGGAGTTTTTTGTAAAATAGAATTGGAGCGATCATTGTGCCAACCCTATTAAATTCCCGTACCATCATTGAACTTGTTAAGGATTCAAAAACCAACTCAAGAATATGAAAAAAATATTTCTTCTCGGCTTACTGTCAGCTCTATTTGCTTGCCAATCATCGCCATCAATTGATGGCTGTTACACCAATGAAATGCCAGCAACGGCGGATGCTCCAACCTCAAGCAAGGAGACCCTGGAAATAAAGGTTACTGGGGATCAAGTGTCCGGTACCACACTACTGGACATTTTTAAAAACACTGTTTTTTCGTCCTTTCAATGCCTTTAGGACAAACGTGATGAATTCGGCGAAATTGTAGCAAATAGCAGTCATAAAAGCGATACCTCTGCGAAAAATTGACTCTGCCGCCC
>JBBRGN010000023.1:0-28292 GCA_038240665.1 Chitinophagales bacterium
TTTTTACGGCCCCAAGGCCATATTTTTCATACTGTTTTGTAAATTTGTGGAAGTGCGAGGAAGACATGGATTTTTGGATTTTTGGTCAAACTCAAATATCCCGTTTTTCTCGCCTTTTTCAAAAATGTCCAGTAGTATGATCATAGCCACACTTTTTAAAACAAACTCATAATGAAATCAAGAGCTCAAAAATTCTTTATTCTTTCCTTTTTAGTTTTTTTTTTACAGCCTGCTTTTTCTCAGGATCATATTGCCAAAGCTGTCTATAAATGTGAATCATTGATTCAAAAAGGTATTGAGGGCTACAACGGTACTAATACCCTTTACTTTACAGCCGAAAAAAGCCTCTACATCCACAACGATTACCCAAAAAAAGATGAATACGGTGGGTTGGGCACCAATTCAATTTCATTTACCAAAGGGGATTCAGAAGGTTCCCCCATTTTTACCGATCGTAAGGAAGGCGTTGTGTACTTTAAAGTGGACTACTATTCACCGATTCAGAGCTATATTTTAAAAGAAAAAATACCAGTCATCAACTGGTCGATCTTACCGGAAAGCCGAAAAATTGGAACCCTGCAAGCCATACATGCAAAAGGCGTTTTTGGTGGTCGTACCTACAATGTTTGGTTTACACCAGATATTCCGTTGCCTTATGGGCCTAATAAATTTGGCGGGTTGCCTGGATTAATTCTCGAAGTTTATTCGGAAGACGGTTTTGTCAAGTACAAATTTCAAAGTTTTGAATCGAATACGAAGGATTTAGTTGTGTTAGAAAAGCCTAAATCAGGTAAGGAAATAACGGATGAAGAATTTAGAACCTTTGTCATTAATAATTTACTGAGTGTAGAAGCATTATCAACTGATCAAGTTAAAGTTACAAATGGTGACCCAATACCGGATTACGAAATTGAAAAAAACAAGTACTTCTACATTACGGAATACAAACGCCAGCGAGATGGTAGCGTGCCAGCCAATCCAAAAAGAAATAAATGACGAGAATTGCCTTTTTTATCGGATTACTAACTTGTTTTTTGCTGGGTAATACCCTGATCGCGCAGCGTGGAAAAACCATCCGCGGTATGATCCTCAACGAACAAGATCAGCCGCTGTCGAGCTGTCTTGTTTACTTGACGGCGGATACCCTTGCCGCGCCTTTGTTTTTTGCCAATACCAATGCCAGCGGGAAATTCTCTTTTTCCCTGGATAGCTTGCAAAAAGTATGGCTCCAAGTCCGCTACCTGGGCTACGAACCACAAAAGCTAGCCTTGGAAAAAACGGATACTGCTTTTATCCGCTTGCGCATGCAGCCTCAACAGTTCGATATCAAGGAAGTGGTGATCAAAGATCAAAAACCACCAATCGTGGTGCACTCTGATACGGTGCGCTACGATTTGAAATACTTCCGGGATTCCACAGAATACAACATTGAGGACGTCATCAAAAAACTTCCCGGGGTGCAAATCGACGAATCCGGAAACATCAAAGTGAATGGCAAAGACATAATTAAGGTAATGATTGAAGGTGATGACGTTTTTGGGCATCAATATACGCTGGGAACCAAAAATATCCGGGCGAATATGATTGACGAAGTCGAAGTCATTGACCATTATCAAGGCAACGCCGTCCTGCGCGACATCAATCAATCCAAGGAAATGGTGATGAATCTTAAAGTCAGCAAGCGGCTTAAAATTGCGCCGGGCGGCTCACTGGATGTAGGCATGGGCGCGGGAAGCGAATGGAAATATTCTTTACAGTCCAATCTTTTTTCGCTCGCCAGTAAAAACAAAATCTTGTGGCTGACCAACATTGGCAATACCGGCAATCAATTTAATACTGGGGAATTAAAGGCCATCTACTCCGACCCAGAAAGTGTTGATTACCGCTTGACACGCCCCTCCATAACCAGCTTTTTAAACCCAGTGGGCATCGATAATCCCGGCGGCGTACCCAATCTTTTTGTCGACAATTCCCAGAATGCTTTTTCTACTATGCGTTCAGTGTTTACCCTGAAAAAAAACTGGAAACTCCAGGTGAATGGCACTTTTGGTGGTAAAAATGACAACCAGGCTACTGCTCAGCAACAACAATATCTTTATGATGCCAATACCTATTTTTTAAAAACAGCGCGAAAAAACCACATTTCAAACCTCTACTACCAAGGAGAAACTACCCTCAATCACACCAGCAAAAACGCCAACCGCAGTTTTTTTGTCTATGCTCAATTCCAGCTTTCTAATGATCAAAGTACCCAGGGCATAGCCCAGACTTTGCAAAACCAACTTAAAGATTACCGCTCTTTTAACCAGATCCAACAAGCGGAATTTAGCATCGCGGGTTTGTATACCCAGAAAATGGGCAAACACAGCGTAGGGCAAGTTCAATTCAATGTGTTTCAGCTAAAAGATACGGAAACTTTGCAAAGTCAAAATACGGCTTATCCAAAATATTGGAACTTGGACAGCTCTAGAACCCAATTGATTCAAAAACTGGAAGCGCCTTATCGAGAAGGGAATTTCTTCCTGCGCTATATTTTTGCGAAAGGCTCGTTTTCTGGCGAAATAGAGACTCAAAATACCTTCTCTAGGGCGCAATTTTTACCTCATACCCAGTTGCTAACTACCTTAGATGCGGCCACTGGTTTTCCGATTAACCTAGGAAACAGCATCGTCAATCGGTACTTGTTCCAGCAAGTTCTAAAAATGAGCCAAAACCTCAACAAACGCGATCAATTGAATTTTCGGGCAGTTTTGGGCAAACAACAGATCGAAACTCATCAACCAGATACCTTGGCGCGTATCCCCTTGCTTAGAGTTAATGCCAATCTGGAACACAAATTTGCGGATGGCGGAAACGCTGTTTTTGGGTACAATTATTCGGTGAGATCCAATACCGTACAGAATTTTTTAACATCGGCTTATCTACCGGATCCCTATACCCTTATTTTGCTTGCTCCGCGTTTTAGAACCGAAGGAGGACAAAATCTTATATTTCAATACGGTCGGCGAAATTATACCAAATTTCACTCGCATTACTTTCGGATCCAGGCAAGGTTCAATGAAAATGTGTGGCATGAAAATGCCTTTTTTGCGCAATCCCTACAAGTGGTATTGCCCTATTTTACATCTGGAAACAACAGCTTTGGGCTAGCTGGAAATTTTGACCAATTTTTTCCTAAACAAAAATTGACCCTGAGGTTTGGCGGTAATGTAACGAGCGCTAAAAGTTTTTATGGAATCAACAATGAAAATACCCCTATTTTGCTCAAAACCGTCAATTTTAACATTGACTTAGTTCATAGTTTTTGGCGTCAATTTAAGTTGGATTTCTCTAACCGCTTTGTCTTGTCTCAAAATACGATAGCTACCCCTGGAAGCTTGAAAAACAACCTGTTTAGTTGGAAAACCGATGTCTCACTTTTGTGGCGCAGCAAATCTTGGTTCGCAGCGTTGGTATTGAACCGGACTTATTTTACAAACAAGGGCCAAAATCCGGTGAACTTATTGACCACCACCTGTCGGCTGAGAAAGCAAATCAATTTTAAAAACAGCAAACAAGCCAATTTGATGTTGAACATATATAACCTCCAGAATACCCGCAACTTTAGCTCGTTGCAGCGCTCCGATTATTTTTTATATCTTTCTACGGTGGAAGCCATTCCTGCTTTTTTTGTGCTGAGCTTGGATATACCCTTGTGACCCCAAGCTTAAACCCTAAGCTCCTCCAAGCTTTTCAGCAAGCGACTCCCATGCCAAGAATACAGCGTGCCGTCTACCAACTTTACTTCCGCATTGGGACAGGCTTCCTGAAACTCCAGTAGGTGTTTCGTTTTGAATGGGTAAGGCTCCGAAGACAACAATATTTGCTGGGGTTGTGCTGCTGCCAATTCGGCCAAACTAAGCTCAGGATAGCGTTTTCTATCCCCAAAAACGTTGACGTAGCCGAAACGGGAGAGCAAGTGATCAATATAGGTATCCGCAGCAGCTACCATATACGGCGCGCGCCAAATGAAATAGGCAACAGGTATGGGCGAGGTAGGTAGAGGCAATTGAGCAAATCCGGTTGTGATTTTTTCAACCAGTCGTTGTGCTGTTGTGGCTCGATCTACCAAAGCTCCTACTTGACTCATCATCGACAAAGCATCTTCAATGGTGATGATGTCGCTCATCCATACAGGAAAATGTTGCGCTAAGTACTCAATGTCGGCTTTGCTGTTTTCTTCCTTATTGCCAATGATGAGATCGGGATTTAAGGCCTGAATGGCTGCAAAATCAAGGGTTTTAGTGCCGCCTATCTTGGTTGTTAGGCGACAAGCTTGGGCAGGATGGAGACAGAATTTGGTAATACCCATTATTTCCGCTTGCAAACCCAAGTCAAACAGCAACTCCGTCTGCGAAGGAACCAATGAAATGATCCGTCGTGCAGGGGGCGTAAACATCAGCTTACGCCCCATTTGATCAGTAAGGAGCGTCATTTATTTGATGGTGATTCGTTGAGGACCGCCAACAAGGCTGAATTTTTTCTTATTCCAAACCAGTACGCCCCCCAAACCCTTGGGTAGATTGATTTGCGCATCTAGTCCTGAGGTCCCAATGCGCCGAAATTCTACTGCGATCATACCATTTGGGTGTGCTGCTTTTCCATTTACGGTTTGCAAAGTTCCCAGACTGGGTTCGATCCATACGCTTGAATAACCGGCACTTCCTGGCCGAATGCCGCAAACGGTAGCCAACAGATCGTAATTGGGACTTGCGCTCCAAGCGTGGCAATCCGAACGGGTAGGTTCGGGGTTTTCTGCAAAAGTGGTTAAGCCTAGCGCCAGCATGTCATGCCAGGGTTTAAGCTGGGTCAGGTAACCATCGCCCAAACCCGTTTTTTTCATGGCCTGGAAAAGGTAAAATTTAAAGTAAAAAGTGGCTTCTACTACCCCGGTATCGGTCATGATGCGTTTGAGTAAACTAGGTTGATCCAAAACGGGCAGCGCGTCAATCAACACCGCGAGGATATTGGCGTGCTGGCTATAGCTTTTTTTGGCCGGGGTATCGGCATACATTTTACGTTCTACCGACCAGCATTGTTCGTTGACTTGGGCGATGATTTGCGCAGCTAAGGTTCGGTAATGGGTTGCTCGCCGCAAATCTCCGTGCGCAGCAAACAATACCGCTGCATCGCGCAGGGTATAAGCAAGCTGGAAAGAAAGCACGGAAGAACCGCCCTTTAAATCTGGAACGCCATTGTCAAAACACCAATCGACAAAGTTCCAATATCCTGGATCTTCAATTAATCCTGTTTTGGGGTTGCGTTTGGCCAAAAACCAATCCAACACCGTGGATGCTCCCGACAACCATTGTTTTTCAAAAGCTGGATCTTGACGGTGCATGTGAAAATCGTACAGCATATTCACCCAAAAAAGGGAATAAGTGGGAATCATCTGTGGAGTGCCTGCCGGATAACGACTCTGCGTCAAGCCCTCAAAATTGAGGGAATTGCCAAAGTCATTGATGGCTTTGCGTGCCAGGCGATCGTCGCCGCTCACATACAGCGAAATGAGTGCTTGAATGCGGGTATCGCCTACATACTGGAGCTGTTCGTAATAAGGGCAGTCGTAGTAGGTTTCCCCAGCGCACAATCTGGCCGTACGCCAACCTGTATTCCAGATAGCGGTCAAACTGGGGTCGCTGCTGCTAAAACTGCCTTTTTCTACAAACGGATAACCAGTAAAAAGGCCATAAAAATTATTGATGACTAAAGGTGTTGCTTGGGTTTCCACAATCATTTCGATATAGCGATAAGTTCGAAACCACAGCGGGCTGAACAAACGATTGTCCCCGCCATCGGATAGGAAAATGTCTTGATAGCCTTTAATGACTTTATTGTCCAGTTCATTGCGGTTCTTTTTGACCATGTAGCCTTTTTCTTCCATCAGCGCCTCCGCATAGGTGAGGGTGATTTTGCTGTCTTTACCGCCGCTGGTCGACAGTTGGGGATAAGCTGTGGTGAGGTAGTTTTGATCAAAAAGAATGCGAACCTTGGTTTTAGCCGGGATAAGCAGTGTTTTATTGCCACTTAAAAAAGCCGTATCCACCGTAATACCTTCTTGTTGGCGAATAGATCCCAAACGCGTAACGGTAGATTCCATAAAAGGGATTTGTCGAGGTTCCAGCCCCCACTTGATTTCGGTACCGCTGGTGCGCGGCATACCTGGCCAAATGGGTTTGGCGTTGCTCCAATTGTCGTCATTGAAATCAACATTTTCCCAGCCCCAAGGATATTTTTCTGCATCGATGCGTTCTCCCGGGCCGCTTACCAAATAGCTGTGCATGTTGTAGATGCCCTCCATCTCCGGCGAATAACTGGGATTGAGGTAGATTTTCCAGGTTTTATCGGTTTTTAAGGCCAAAAAAGCTGAATCGTTGGGTTGAAGTAAAAAGGCAGTTTCCCAACTTTGTTGTGGGACCGGGCGGTTGGCACCAAAGTTCCAAACCACGGCGGCAATACTGTTTTTCCCAGCCTGTAAATAAGGTGCGATGTCAATGGTTTCATAATTCCAGTGCATTACATCGCTGCGCGCAGGTCCAAAACAAACCATCTGGCCATTGATGTAGAGGCGATAACGGTTGTCGCCAGTGACGTGGACAATACATTTTTCGGGTTTATCAACAAGTTGAATTGTTTTACGGAAATGGAAAACCCCAAAATCTTTGGTGCTTGCTGTAGGGTGGGTGATCCAGCGGGCATCCCACGCCTGGTGCAAAAACCGGAGATCGATTTCGGTGCGGGGCAATTGGGATTGGGCAAAAAAGCTGCAATGGGCTAATAAAAATAGACCAATAAAAGCAATGCGCATGATAATAGTTTTTGAGATTATATTGCAATACAAAAGTGAAAATACAAAAAGGTACCAGCCTTACAAATGTATTTCCGTTTGGGGCTATGCTTGAAAATCAAAAAAAGCTTTTAACACGCGATCGGGTGCCTCTACCTGCGGGTAGTGGCCAATGTCTTCCAATAAAACAACAACGGGGTTAGGAACCAAAACTTGGTAGCGCTCGGCCAGGTGTCGACCAGAGATGGGATCCATACAGCCGTTGATGAGCCGCAGCGGAATGGGTGTTTTTTGCAGAGCGCCCACCCAGCGTTCGCGCCAGATCCGGCGTTCGGCCATGTAGCCAATCAGTTTTGGTATGACCATTTTACCTTGGTTGTAGGTCAGCAACTCCCAAAAGTGATCCATTTCCTCCTCGCTGGGCGGGGTGTTGGGTCCAAAGATATTGTGGAATGTACGGGTCAAGCTTTTTTTGCTCATCAGCAGTCCTAAAATTGGACCAATGGGGCTGGCCAACAGTTTTTGGATCCGTTGAGGTTGATGCGTTTCAGGGAATAAACCGCCATTAAGAAAAACCATTTGCTCGATGGTGAAATCATCTTTCCTTTCTAACTGTCGGGCTAGTAATTCTTGGGCCACCGTTACGCCATAGTCGTGTACCAGCAATTGGACTTTTTTAATGCCCAGTTGGTTCAGTACTGCTGCATGTAGTTCGGCTTGGTCAAAAATAGAATAAGTGTAGCGCCGCGGTTTGTCGGAAAATCCAAACCCGATCATGTCAATAGCTATCAAGCTAAAATGAGCGCTTAATTCTTCCCAAATCATCGACCAATCCCAGGATGCAGTGGGGAAACCATGAATGAGCAGTAAGGCTGGTTTGTCAGCCGAAGGTTCATAGCGTAGAAAAATTTGCTGGTCGCGGTAGGAGAGGAAAGTTCCTAGCTTTTTCCAGGCTGAAGGAATCAGAAGGTTTTTCATTTTTTTGAGTAACGATGAACCTAGAAATGAGTCAATCCTAAGCTTTCTTTTTTATGAAAAAAACAAACCATGCATCGCTTCTTGCGTACATAAAGTTTGGAGAGTAAAGCAAGCGTTGAACACTTTTTCGTTTTTCGAAAAAAATCGGCAGCTTTATTTAAATTTGCTAATCGTTCTGGCCAATCTACACCCAACTAATTAACAATATAAACCTGAATTTTGAATACTGCAATGGCTATAGCAGCTTCTGCTGTTTTAGAAAGTTGGTACCACGCTCAGTTGAAAGAAACGGAAGAGCCTCAAGATCCTTGGCAAATATTATTGGCCAGTGTAGGTCTTAGCTATGTTGATGTCGCATTAGCACAAAAAATTTTGGAGGATTCGCTGAGCCAGCAGCAAAATGATGGCAGTATCCCTCGTTTTTTAGATCCGACCTTTGGAGGAGTAATGATTCCCATTCACCCCATCTTGGCTTGGATGTGGTACCGACAAACAAAAGATAAAACTGCTTTTTTAGCCTGGCTAAGACCTCTATTCCCTCGGTTGACGGCGGCACAAGAATATTGGTACTTCCACCGCGATGCACAAGAAGAAGGTTTGATCACCCTCCAAAACGCGACCGAAACGTTCTTGCCAACCCCCGGAATTTGGCCAGTAGCAGGAGAAACTGAAAGTCCACAAATCCAAGATGCCGCCTGGTATGCCGTTTTTTGTTGGGCCAATGAATGTTTGATTGACCTGGGTAAAGCATTAAAAACCGACGTAAGCAACATCATCGAAGGCCAAGAATTGACCATTTACTCGCTCAATGATAAACTTTGGGACGAGGAATATGGGATCTATCGGAGTTTTGATGTAACGCAAAACCAAAGCATTCTTTCTGGTTCCATCGGCGGCTTGATGCAATTGGCGGGCGGTATTCCCAACCAAGAACAAGCTGAAATGATGCGACAAGCACTGGAATCCAATTTCATTCAAGCTCAACACTGTTGGTTGCCTACCTATAGCCTCAATAGCCCACAAACGCAAACCGATCAGCTTTTTTTGGGTAATGTGGATCCCCTAGTCAATTGGCTGATGTATTACGGTTTGCTGCGCTATGATTTCGTCGACCTTGCTGAGCGCTTGCGCCGCAGTACCTTGCAATTGATCAAAGAGTATGGGTTTTATCCAGCTTACGATGCGCTACAAAAAGAGGTGGGAAACCTGGGATTGGGAAACGGTAATTATGGTCCTACTGCAGCAATTTACTTGGATTTAGCGGCTAAAAGAATCGTAAGAAGCAGCATTAAATAAGTCTATATCTTTTTTGTTCTGCTTTTAATATAGCGGATGGTCTCGTTGTACTCGGCTACTATTTTTTCCAAATCTTTAAATCGGTATCCTGGCGTCCCAATTTTTGAAGCCAATTCCTGATCTTGATCGTTGAAAATGCGCGGCAACTGCTTTTTAAATCGCAAAGGTCGGATATGAAAAAGACTAACCGTTTCGGTTTCTAAAAAATAATTACTGATCGGTTCGGTGATTGAATAATAATCCTCGCCATAAAGGTTAAAGGAAACCCTAATCAAAGGGGCAACATACAAAATAGCACCCGGTCCATGTTGCACCACCCTTAAAAAAGTCCAAATGCCATTGATCTTTCGGGTGGTATAACCCTGAACTTCTTCTTTTTCATGGAAGGCAAAGCCCCTAATCAATGCTGCTGCGAAGGTGTATTTATTGCCGTAATCATTGACAAAAACGACGGTAACTCGGCCATCAACGGGTTTAAGTCCACCAATCTGACCCGTAAGCGCATGCCCATTGAGTGACACAATGTAGCCCGGGTATAGCTGCTCTAGAGGTGTTTGTGCTCTTGAAACTACCGAGCACAACAAAAACAGAAAAAAGTAAATCTGCTTCATCGGTAATTTATTGTCTAGCTAATATACTAAAAATGTGCCAGTTGGGGCGGTATTTTTGCATTTGGCTAATTTTGGCAAAAAAATACGAAAGTCAGGGTAGATGATCAATTCTGGTCTGAAAGGGCGCTTTCTCACAATTATGCTTATTTTGCCTTGGAATATAATTAGGTTTACACATGAAAAAATTTCTCGTTTTTTGTTTTGGATTGGTATGGGTAGGGGCTTTGCAAGGACAAAGTTTATCCGATCAAATAAAACAGGATTATCCCTATTTGGAAAAACTATACATCCAGCTGCATCAAAGCCCAGAGCTTTCTCTCTACGAAAAAAATACGGCCAAACAAATGGCGGCTGAACTAAAGCAAATTGGCTTTACCGTTACCGAAAATTTTGGAGGAACAAGCGTTGTTGGTGTTTTAAGCAATGGACCTGGCCCTACTGTACTGGTTCGAGCCGATATGGATGGGCTTCCCATTCTGGAGGAAACGGGTCGTCCTTATGCCAGCAAAGTCACCACTGTTGACGAAAGCGGAAAAACGGTGAGCGTAATGCACGGCTGTGGTCACGACATCCACATGACCGTTTGGACGGGAGCGGCAAGGGCTTTGGTTAAAAACAAAAACCTGTGGAGTGGAACGCTGGTCTTTATTGGTCAGTCGGCAGAAGAACGTAGTGTTGGCGCTAAAGCCATGCTGGAAGAAGGGTTGTATCAAAAATTCCCCAAACCAGATTACTGCCTTTCCTTACACGTACATCCTACGCTGGAAGCTGGAAAAATCGGCTACCGCTACGAATATGCTTTGGCTAATGTCGATTTCATTGATATTACCGTGTACGGAGTGGGCGGGCATGGTGCATATCCTCACCTCACCAAAGATCCCATCGTTTTAGCGGCGCGCATCGTCACTACTTTGCAAACGATCGTGAGTAGGGAAACTTCCCCCTTGGAGCCGGCCGTCGTAACGGTGGGCTCCATTCATGGCGGCGCGAAAGCCAATGTAATCCCCAATGAAGTAAAAATGGAGTTGACCATGCGCTCTTACTCAGATAAGGTGCGTACGGATTTGGTAGAAAAGATCAGACGCATTTGCCTGGGCGAGGCCATAGCGGGAGGTTTTCCAGAAGATAAATACCCAAAAGTGGTGTTGCGAACCGAAGAAACACCTTCTACCTATAACACGCCAGCACTGACGGAGCGTATGATTGGCGTTTACCGTCGCGTACTTGGTGTCGACAAAGTGGAGGAAGTTTTACAATCTATGGCAGGGGAGGATTTTGCCCGTTTTGGTCGCACGCCCGAAAAAATTCCTTCTTTTCTTTTTTGGCTGGGTACTGTAGATCCAGAAAAAGCTGCCGCTGCCGCAAATGGAGGAAAACAATTACCGCCTTTACATTCTTCATTTTTTGCCCCGGTACCACAACCTTCGATTACCACCGGGGTTATGGGTATGACCAGCGCAGTGATGGATCTATTGCCAGTGGCTGATGTTAAGAAAAAGAGCGTTAAAAAATAAGCGAATAAGCTTTAAGAAGTATTTACTGATGAACAAAATATACAACTGGGGAATAGTCGGTTTAGGCCGAATCGCACACAAATTTGCCGCTGATCTAGCGAAAATCCCCAATGCTCGCCTTCATGCGGTTGCTTCCAGGGACATGGAACGTTCCAGTCATTTTGCCCAACAATATGGGGTAACGCATGTTTTTGGGACTTACGAGGACATGGTACATTGCCCAGAATTGGATGCGGTTTACATTGCTACACCCCACGTTTCCCATTGCATCAACGCGGTTTATTATCTCCAACATCGGATTCCGGTTTTGTGTGAGAAGCCCTTTGCGATGAATGTCGGTGAAGTAGAGCAAATGATTGCTGCTGCTCGCGAGCATGGTACTTTTTTGATGGAGGCCATCTGGACCCGTTTTTTGCCCTTGACTTTAAAAACCTTGGACATCATCAACAGCGGACAGATCGGTAAAGTGCTATCGGTAAAAGCTGATTTTGGTTTTCGCGCGCCGCTTAACCCTGAAGATCGCATCTACAACCGCGATTTAGGTGGTGGGGCTTTGCTGGACATTGGGATTTACCCGGTTTTTTTATCGCTGTTGTTGTTGGGAAAACCTAGTGACATCAAGGCTTTGGCACATATCGGTAGCACCGGAGTAGATGAAGATACGGCCATTAATTTTCGGTATGCTGATGGCGCTATGGCGCACCTACATGCTACCATTCGTACGGGTACGAAAACCGAAGCCTTCATTTTTGGGGAAATGGGAACGATTCACCTGCATAGCCGCTGGCATGAGCCTTCCTCCATGACCTTGCTGCGGGAGAATGAACGTCCCGAATTTTTTGGCTTTGAATACACTACAACGGGGTACAGCTACGAAGCTGAAGAGGTGATGCGTTGTTTGGATCAAGGTTGGAAAGAAAGTCCTGACTTGCCTTTGTCTTTTTCCTTGTTGTTGATGGAAACCTTAGATGCTATTCGCGGCGAAATTGGTTTGGTATATCCTAACCACGACCAGCCTAAGGATTGAGGTTGAACTGGCAAAGGGGGTTTTATCCGAGAATTAACCACACAACTGTATTTATGAATCGATTATTTGCCCTTTTGCTGCTCGGGCTAAGTCTGGGCGCATGTAAACCGACAAAGTCTGCTTCCAAAGAACCTCCTAAGCCGCTTTATGAAGGCCAGAACTTACCGCTAGATCGGGTAATGCAAACCATTTCTCTGGGATCCTGTGATGATCAAACCAAGGATCAACGCATGTGGGCGGCCATCGAGCAGGCCAACTCCGATTTATGGATTTGGTTGGGTGACAACATCTACTCCGATACCGAGGACATGCAACTGATGGAAACCAATTGGCGCTTGCAGAAACAAGGCCTTGCCTATCAAGCTTTTCGCAAAAAAACGCCGGTTATCGGTATTTGGGACGATCACGATTATGGCGTAAATGATGGCGATAAAAACTACCCCCCAAAAAAAGCCAGTCAGCAGTTGCTGCTTGATTTTTTGGATGTGCCAAAAAACGCGCCAGTACGCAAACGGGAAGGGGCCTATCAATCCTTTACCTTTGGCCCTGCTGGGAAACAAGTAAAAATTATCTTACTGGACGGACGCTATTTTCGCGATGAATTGCAAGCCAACCCCTTGCAAACGCCACGGTATTTTGTCAACCCCCAAGGCGATATGCTGGGCCAAGCACAATGGAAATGGTTGGAAAATGAGTTGAAAAATAGTACCGCTCAATTTAACTTTATCGGTTGTGGTATTCAAATGATTCCGGAGGAACAAGGTTTTGAAAAATGGGCCAATTTCCCTCAAGCACGCCAACGACTTTTTGAACTCATCGCAACAACCAAACCCAAAAGAGCTATTTTATTGAGCGGCGATCGTCACGTGGCTGAATTATCAAAAATGGAATTGCCGAATTTGGGTTATCCTTTGTATGAGCTGACCACCAGCGGACTCACCCATGCTTATGAAGCAGCAGGTTCGGAACCCAATCGCTATCGGATGGGGAAAATCGTTAATCAACGCAATTTTGGTATCCTCAAATTGGATTGGTTGGGGGCTCAGCCCGGGCTACAGATCGAAGTCCGTGGATTGGAAAATGTATTGCTGATGCAAGAAAAACTGTTTTAAGCGAAATGGCATAGTACCAAAAAAAACGCCGCCAAAAATTGACTTTGTTGGCGGCGTTTTTTTGCCTTGTATTCATTCAGCTTATTCCACAAAGACCATTTTCTTCGTTACGGTCGCACCTTTTTGGATCAGGGTATAATAGAATATGCCTGATTTTGGTAAGGTGTTGGATTTTATGCGTACTTGATTGTATCCTTCTGCATAAGGCTGACGGATCACTTGGATGGTTCGCCCAGTAACATCTTGAATGGTCAAAATCGCTTCTCCACTTTCAGGTAAATTAAATCCAATAAGGGTTTCGCCAGAAAATGGATTCGGAACGTTTTGCAGCAATTCAAGTCGTGTACTTACCACTGGCGTTGAACGCATTTGTAGATCTATACCCAAAACTTCATTTCGCGTGTTGTAAGCTTCAGGTGCCATGGCGCGGTTGTACAATTTGAGTGCTTCTGCAATGTTGGTAGCCGATTTGGCTTTCAAAATCAAAGTAAACAAAACTGTTTGATCGTTGGTAGTGCTTTGTTTTGAAACTTGGTTCCAACTTGTTGCAATTACGCCGGCTTCAGGATGAAAGCTGTAATGTTCTGCTTGACCTACGCCGTAGCTGACCTTAGTCATTTCCAATTTGGCCGGATCAAACCACAAGGCAAATTGATAGCCTTGTACTTCAGACAAGTTGGCTTGTACGGGTACGGTGATTTCATCACCCGCAACTAGATTTTTGTTGGCAATGTTCAACACCAATTGTGCGGGCGCATTTCGCGGCGCAGCGGCTGTTGGAATAGCGCTATTGTTGACATCACCAACCTTGATGGCCATAAAGCTTGCATCCATCGTTAGCGCTTCGCTACCTAAATCGGTAAAAGTGGCCGTTTCAGGAAAAGTTTCTTGCCAAGGATTACTTGCATCTGGGAACTTATAGCGGTAAGGGATAAAACGCCAGCTTTTGTTGTTGGGGAATTGCGTATCAAGCCCCAAAATCATTTTGCGAATGAGAATGATATCCAGGGTGGTGATGGTTCTAGAGTTGTTGACATCAGCAGCAATCATTTTGTAGGGGCTATCCAGCAAACCAGTGCCCAAAACATGTTTTTGCACCAAAATAAGGTCATAGGTAGTTACCCCATTTTTGGCATCGCCATCCTTTTCTGGAGTTACCAAGTAATTATTGGCGATCGGAAGGTTGGCAAAATTGAAAGCGCCTTGGTTATCAGTCATGTACATCATGGTGGCACCACCGCTCAAATTCATTTGAACGCCTTCCACTTTGGTATTGATCTCGGTTCCGATGGCACCAGCAATGGTTCCAAAATTAGAAGGGCCGCCAGGTTTACACAAACCGCGGTTGTCATCAACTTTCAAAGTGGTCACGCAAAAATCTTGATTTCCAGCTTCATCCCAGGCATGGATTTCAACTGCCAGTTGCTTGCCAGCATCGTTACAGTCGACAGTAATGTTGGTCTGCGAAATTTGCGAAGTAACGCCTATGCGATTAACCGAGTATTTGGTGATTTTCTTTAATCCATTTTTAGTTTCGGGGCCTTGACCATTACAGTCGTATGCTGGACTGGCAATGAAATCAGTTACCCAAACGATCATTGCTACGGCGCCTTT
Organism: Chitinophagales bacterium; assembly: GCA_038240665.1. GTDB lineage: Bacteria > Bacteroidota > Bacteroidia > Chitinophagales > Saprospiraceae > Haliscomenobacter. The sequence goes on from JBBRGN010000023.1 coordinate 14,979, forward strand.
GCCATCGGGCATCAGAGAAGTAGATAGGCCATTGATACAAGTGGGTACTGGCGCTTTGCAGTCTTTGACTTCAAATGGAATCCGTGTAGACAAACTTAAATTGCCGCAAGCATCGCGGACAACCGCTAATAAATCATGTTTGCCTTCAGGAAGATTGGCGATGCTGATGGAGAAAGAATCGTTTCCGATCTTACGCGTTGACCATTTGGGATCAAAAACAGTAGGTGGTAGTATTCCGCTTTGAATAACGGTCTTGTTGGGTGCAATAAAGATTTGTTGCGTTTCCAGATCCAAACTTTCTGTGCAATTGTCGCTTGCCCGGAAACTGATGGTGACCGAACCTAAACAAGTGTTGGGATCCGTACAGTAAGGCTTCAAAGTAGGTATTTTCACCACTGGACGGATGTCGTCTTTGACCAAAATCTGTTGAGTGTACATGAAACTGTGGTAGTATTCGCCCGAAACATTGCAAAAAGGCGGTACAAATTGCTCGTCATTGGCCACATCTACTTTGCCATCGCTGAGGAAAGTCGTTCCAACGGTACGATCGCGCGACAAAAAGAATTTTTCGTTACCATAACGATTGGGATCGCGAACCAACACACAAATTTGACTGGCACCAGAATTGCTCCATTTGCGATCAACAACGTATACGGAACCCGTTTTCATGGGGTCGCCGCAGCGGTCATCATAAGTACACCAGTTGATTACCGTATACGTTCGGAATATTTTGTAGCACTCATCGCCACTGGCGTCATAACGTTTGTCGCTTACATTTACGGCCAAAATATCACAACCCAAACCTTTGGTCAAGATCGAGTCCGCCTGAACCTTCTTACAATCGCTAGTGGCATCTTTGGGGAAACAGATGTCGTACTCATGATAAACCCCCACCGTTATTACCTGTCGACAAGTGGTTGTTAGACTTCCTTTTGATGATTTTTTCGTCAAAGTCCATATCCTTTCAATGGTTCCTGCGCCGCAGTTGTTGAGTTTGCGAACCACCGAGTAAGCAGTATCCAGCCCAACGCAATCATTCCCGCTCATAATGCGGATATCGCCATAAGCCAACGCAGAAAGTTTTTTGCTATCCAAAGTACCTAGGCCTTTGTCATCACAAAGAATGGTAAGATTAGCAGGCGCCATACAAGTTGGCGAGACTTTATCTTCAATGAGGATTTCTTCCCAACAGTAATTGCGGTTACCGCTAAGGTCTTCTCCCCAAAGCTGAATCTCGACTGGAGCAGCGGCATCACAACAGAAAAACTCGGCAAAATCTGCTAGTGGGGTATATTTTTTACTGTTTTCGATTGTAAAACCATCGTCTTTATCCAATTTGCCGTCACCATTAGTGTCATACCCGCTGTTGATGAAGTTAATTTCACAACTGGAGGTTACATTGCGTCTTACTTTGAGCCACTTCAAACCACAGTTGTCCCAGCTTCCCTCATCAACATCCTTGGCATCTACCCGGCCGTAGCCTGCGGAATAGCCATTCCCATTGGAAAGGGTAATGTTGAGTTTATTGTCGCAAACCATGACCGGCGCAATGCGGTCTTGTACGGTGAAATCAAGAGTTTCCTGGGTTTTGTTGCCACAGCCATCATAAAGATCAATGATGGCTTGATGTTGACCAGCAGGGATGCCTACAAAAACGCCACCGATAACTTGGTAATCAACATCATACCAATTTACTGCGTCAATCTGAATCCCGTTCACCCACTTCCCTTTGCTGCGGATGCGGATACTAAAAGAAACGGAAGAACAATTATCGACCAGTGAGATGCCCAATTGTTGTAGTCCAGATGCTGTAGTTGGAAAAGTACCCGTACAATCCATTGGACGAGTGGAAACTACCACCCCTTTAGCGGGTTTCGTGATGCTTGGAGGTGTTAAATCACCTATTTGGATGAGATAGCGAAAAGCTTCATAAGTTTGACCACTGCACCAATCCATGACCAAGATTTTGCGGTCAATTTTGATGCCTCGGCCATTACAAGTAGGGAAAGTAATATCCTGAACCGCGGTACCATACTTACAGTCCAATTCATTAAGGTAGAATTTTTTCCCCCAATAGTTGGTCACATAAGGCCATTGTTGCTCTTTGGTGAGGATGCTGGCATCAGCGGTACAATTCTGCACCATGACGATCGATTGATAAAAAGGATTGGTGGAGGCATTAGTAGGTTTGAATTCACCGATCGCTGGACGGCGAAAGTTGATCACCTGCGTGGTGTCTCTTTTTGCGCCATTACAATCGGTAGCCACCCAAGTACGGTAGATGCGGGCAAAAAGACCAGCGCTTAAAGTCTCGCTACAGTCCAGGTAATCCACCCGGTCAGAAAAGTTGACTGTAACGTTGCAACCACAAGTTTTGCAGTTATCGCTAAAGTTTACGATCCCCAGGTTTTTAACATCGGTATCAATTACCGAACCGGTGTACAAGGGGTAACGAGAAGTCGAATTGCTAAGCGATCCTATTGTCTTGTTGTTATTAAGTACAAAGTTAATGTCGGAGCAAAGCAAAGTGCCGTTGAAAAATTCAACACCATCAATGAGTACGCCACCTTTGTCTTCAGCCAGGACTTCCCCCGAGCAAACCAGCACATTGCTCGCGTCGCGAACGATGTACTTAAACAAGCCTGGACAATCAATAATCCCGCCATTGGCGGGATTACGATCATCAACGGTAACTTTTAGGTTGCTTTTGTTGCAACTGCCTAACCCTATCTGTTGAGGTGTAAGGTTAAACTGGCAATTGCGATCCAAAGTAACATTGACTCTTGAAATACAAGCACAGTTATTGCTCTGAGCATAAAGTAGTTGTATATCTAAAAGAGACAAAAAAACAAGAACGACTGTAAAAAACGGCATTTTAAGAGGCAGAAAAAGTCCATAGATACGACTCCAAAATAGGGGTGTAAAAGTTGATTTCATAGGATTATGTTAAAATTTTTCTATATAAAAAAACAGGAATACCACGCTGTAATATGACCAATTGCAACATTGAATCGATAGCGAACAATAGATGCAGGGACAAAATCAATTAAAATGTGTTGGAATATAACAACACCTGCGAGGGGGGCAGGAGCCGCACGTAATTGTGAGGAAATTTCACGAGCGAATTTAAGACTTACAGCGCTCTACAAGGATAGTGACCCAAAGATAAGTCTTTTTTTAAACGGTGAGAGGATATTCTTTAAAAAAGTATTTTTTGTTGGAATCATTCCTAAGCCAGGTAAGTGTGTAAGAAATTTTTTCCTTCAGGGATATGCGCTAAGTACAATCTGATCAATTGCATATGGAATCAATATCCAGGAAGTTTTAGGAGCGCTATTATTTTTTGAAATTTTTTTTGAAAAATCCTTTTTCCTTATCGAAAGAGGAACTATCTTTGCATCCGCATTTGGAAATAAATGCTAATGGCTCTGTAGCTCAATTGGATAGAGCATCTGACTACGGATCAGAAGGTTTATGGTTCGAATCCATACAGAGTCACCAAAAATTAAGATTTCTAGGCAAGTTCGAGGTTTCAAGTTCAAAGAAGCAGTTGCCAATTGACACCCTGAACTTTTTAAATGTAGAAAAATGTCTAAGGTTTGTCAGCTTACAGGAAAGCGCCCGATTACAGGTAACAGTGTTTCACACTCTAACCGCAAAACCAAGCGTCGTTTTTTGCCTAATTTGCAAAAGAAGCGCTTCTATATTCCTGAAACAGATCAGTGGGTTACCATCAAGCTATCAACCAGTGCGATGCGTACCATCAGTAAATTGGGTATCTATCAATACATTACCCGTTTGCAAAGTGAAGGTGTAGACGTTGGATTTACCCTAGGAGGAGAACCTGGTTGTTAATTTTGATAATCTTTTATTGTTATGGCTAAGAAAAGCAAAGGCAATCGCATCCAGATCATTCTGGAATGTACTGAACATAAGAAATCGGGTATGCCTGGTATTTCTCGTTATGTTACCCAGAAGAACCGGAAAAATACACCGGATCGTATGGAACTTGTCAAGTACAATCCGGTTTTGAAGAAAAAAACGATTCATCGCGAAATCAAGTAAACACTTGATTTTTTAAAAACATGACCACATGGCAAAGGTATCTAAAAACGCGCGGGTAGCACAACGTGCCGCCAACGCTGGCTCTGGTCGGGATTACATCCAAATTGTTGTAAGTGTAAAAGATCCTAAAACGGGTAAATACGCTTATAAAAAGCACATGGTGCACAAGGATAAGAAAGAAGAATTCTTAGCCAATTTGAAGTAACTGCTCCTGGCCAAATGCCTTAAAGAGGCTTTCCTGTTCTTCAGGGAAGCCTCTTTACATTTCAAGCAGTACGATAAGACTGAACTTTTGCTATCTTCCTGACATTTCATTATCTTGAGCGGAATGGTTCCTGCATGTAGGCATTTGGCATTTAAGAAATATGATTTATCTATATTTTGATGATCAATTAAGATAAGTAATGAGCATACTGGGCAACTTATTTGGAAAAAAAGAAAAAGAAGAGTTAGATAAAGGACTCGAGAAAACAAAAGACAGTTTTCTTTCCAAAATGGCTCGGGTTGTAGCCGGAAAAACCACCGTTGATATTGAAGTACTCGATAATCTAGAGGAATTGCTCATTTCTTCCGATGTCGGACTGGAAACCACGGTCAAAATCATCAACCGCATCGAAGCTCGGGTGGCGCGGGATAAATACCTCGGTGTCTCAGAGCTCAATGTCATCCTACGCGATGAGATCGTTCAGCTGCTCTCGGAAAATAATACCAAAGACGTTGGAGGATTCGATATTCCCAAAGACAAAGGCCCCTTTGTTATCATGGTAGTAGGGGTAAACGGGGTAGGAAAAACCACCACAATTGGTAAATTGGCTTATCAGTTCAAACAAGAAGGCAAAAAAGTGGTTCTTGGCGCTGGCGATACTTTCCGTGCTGCAGCGGTTGACCAACTCAAAATTTGGTCGGAGCGGGTAGGCTGCGATTTTTATAGCAAAGGCATGAACGTTGATCCGGCCGCAGTCGCTTTTGAAACCGTAAAATACGCCAAAGACAACAACTGCGATGTGGCCATCATTGATACTGCGGGCAGGTTGCATACAAAAGTGCATTTGATGGACGAATTGGGGAAAATCAAACGCTCGATCAGCAAATGTTTGGATACGGCTCCTAACGAAGTCATGTTGGTATTGGATGCAACTACTGGTCAAAACGCGATTGAACAAGCCAAACAATTTTCGGAGGTAACGGAGGTAACTGCTTTGGCACTTACTAAATTAGACGGAACCGCCAAAGGGGGGGTAGCCATTGGTATTTCTGATCAATTCAAAATTCCTATCAAGTATATAGGGGTAGGAGAGGCCATCAGCCAACTTCAGGTGTTTGATAAACACCGTTTTGTTGATTCTCTTTTTGATAAAGCATAATTTGTTTGTCTAATTATACGTTATGATTTTTGGTTTTATAGAGTTTTGTTCCCTCCACAAGAACTCTAATTCATTTAACACTAATTCAGAAAATATGCAGCCAAAGCATAGACTTTTTTTACTCTTGATTTTGCTCTTGTTGGACGTGAATGGCTTATTCGGGCAGAATGCTGAAATCGGAATAGCCTCTATCTACTCTGACAATTATCAAGGTACCCGAACCACTTCTGGCGAAATTTACGATCGTACAAAATATACTTGTTCTCACCGCTCTTTTCAATTTGGAAGCCTATTGCGCGTAACCCGAACTGATAATGGTAAATCGGTGGTTGTTCGCGTCAATGACCGTGGCGCACTTGCGGTAGGTCGGGTGGTTGACCTCTCTGCGGCAGCAGCTTATGCCTTAGATATGTTACGCGATGGCAAAGCACAAGTGAGCGTTGAATTCGTGGGTTTTTCTGATGAAACACAGCAATTGACCGCTGCAAATCCGAATCAACCAGATAGTTACAATTTTTCGGGAAATGCCTATAGCAATTCTACCGTAAATGAATTTCAGCCCCGTGGTGTTGACAACAGTTGGAATAACAATACGCCATCAGAGTACAGTGTTTCTAACTACAACGCGATGGTGCCAAGCAATGTCGCAGCAGCCAGTTATGGTCCGGTACCGCCAGCCTATGACAACCGGTATAAAAGGAGCAATGCCATAACTTCCAACGCCCCGACCAGCTATAATTATTCGCCGCCAGCCAATGATATCCCGCAATCTTTTGAATACCGGAGTACTTCAACACCAGCCAATGTGCCTACTTTTACCTCCAAAGGTATTTTTGCTAATCCTTCGGTTACTCCATTGATGCCTACAGGAGCTACTGGTTTTTCGATACAGCTAGGTTCTTTTACCTCGCAAGATAATCTTCACCGTCAAGCGCAGTCTTTTGCTAAATTGGGTATCCAAGATTTGTATGCCGTACAATCATGGAGCGGAAATGGAGGAATGATGTACAAATTGGTCGCCGGTAGGTTCAATACCCAAGGCGAAGCATCTAATTATGCTGTAGTTTTAAAACAGCAGTATTTAATTGATGGATTTGTGTTTCGTTTGCCTAAGTAAGATTTTTGGGTACCATCTCCATAAAAAAGGGAGACGCGCGATACAAGTTGTGCGTCTCCCTTTTTTAATCCCTGATGGGGTTGTTGGGTTGGGTTACTTCTTAATGTATTTTGCAGGAATGGGATTACGGTCGGTTTCCCGATTCCAAATGATGTTCAAAATCCAGTAACGATCGTCCTTAAAAACCAGTTGAATGCTGTTAACACCCCGGGCATCTATTGGTCCATTTTCCTCTTTGCGGGTTTCATAGACACTAAAAACTTGAGCCAAATCGCCGTATTGCTCAAGGGTACGACCAATTTCTTTTTCAAAAAAACCTTGGGTGTCGAATACTGGAGAGGTGTTGCGGATATAATCCTCCATGGTCATCGATAAAAAGCGAGATTTTCCTTCTTTGTCTCTGCTGATGGAGTTAAGCCGAGCTTCAGGACGGAAAAGCGAACGCATCAAATTCCAGTCGCGCCGAACGCCCATCGGACCAGAAATAACTTTATAAAGACTACTGATGATTCCATCCAGGGTTCTGACCTCAACGGATGTAACGCTACTAGAAATGCTGGTAGTAGGATTTTGGCCGCTTAAGGTAGCGACCAGGAGAAAACAAAAAATAACGATTAACCCGTTTTTCATCCTTTAATTTTCGGTTAAAGTAAATAATTTAGCGGAGTTTACAGCTTGCTATTGGGTTTGGATTTTTGATTCCTACCAAATGGATCTAAATTTATTAGATTACCGAGTCAGAAATGCTACCACAGGTAAAGACGCTTTCTAAACAACAAAATGCAGTGCTTATCTTAAACAGCAAGAAATCCGCTTACACGCTAAAGACTTTGTTTCAAGGTTTAATGAGGCGAATTGATCATTTTATTGACAACCTGCGTTTTCGTTTGGTCAAAACGGCAGGAGTTGAAAAAAAACTGCCCATTAAAATAGTAACCTACCGAGGATTTGGTCGTCCGGATTGTCTGTTTGTACAAGGGAGAGTATTGGTGAAAAAATCTTTACGCCATTTACCACCGGTTTGGCGGGCCTTAATCAACACCTATTATAAAGGAGATGGGAGCGAGACACCGAATGCCGTTTTGCGGATCAGCATTGCCGATCAAAAATTTGACCTTATTACTGATCAAGAAGGGTATTTTACCTTGAATGCCCAACTCAATCCAGCTTTGGTACTACCCGATAAGGATCCTTGGCAAAAAATACACATCGAACTGCTGGGAACTCCATGGACTAAAGACCTACATTTGTCAACTTCTACCAAGGTGCTTATCCCATCGCCTACGGTTTCCTTAGGGATTATCAGCGATATTGACGATACCATCATCCACACTGGGGTTACGTCCATGCTTAAATGGCAAGTTTTTTACAATACTTTTTTCAAAAGCGCCGCAAAGCGTAAAGCCTTTGAAGAAGTAGCTGCCTTTTTTCGGGAACTAAGGAAAGGTGCTTCTGGAAAAGGGTTTAACCCCATCTTTTATGTTTCCAATAGCCCGCGCAATATCTACGACTTGGTAAAGTCTTACTTAAAAATCCACAACCTGCCCAAGGGGCCACTTTTGCTAAAAGACATTGGATGGCCTTACAAACTCCATACGCATCCGTACCAAAACCACAAAATGGATAGCATCATTCGGCTATTGGAAATTTACCCGGATTTGAAATTTATCCTCATTGGTGATAGTGGGGAAAAAGACCCGTTTTTGTACCACGAAATCGATCAAAAATACCCGGGTAGGATAGCTGCAATCTACATAAGGGACGTTCAAGATGCTCGACGCCGTAGGAACGTACTCAAGTTTTTAGAGGAAAAAAATGCGCAGCAGGTGCAATTGTTTCAATCTTATCGACAATTGGCCGAAATGGCTTCCGCGCAAGGTTTTTTAAATTGGGAACGGTTTGTAACGCTGGCCGAAAAACCCAAGGAGGTAAAGGGAAATCGCTAAGGGATTTATCCAAAGCTACATTCAATTAGTCTACTGCTAATACTATTTTTCCAGCATTGCTGTTGTCTTCCATCATCTGATGGGCTTTTTTTACCTCCGCCCAAGGAAAAGTAGCAGCTATCACCGGATAAAGTTTTCCGTTTCCAAAACTAGACCAAGCCAGATCCGCAAATTGCTGCGTAAGCCGGATTTTATATTCCAACTCCCGGGCGCGCAACGTGGAGCCTTGAATATGGATTCTTTTCATTAACACGGCTGCCATATTTAGGGAAGCTACGGGATTTCCTCCCATTACGGCAATCTCAATCAATCGGCCATCTACGGCCAAAGATTGAATGTTTTTTTCGAGATAAGGACCGCCAATGCAATCGAGAATGACATCCACCCCGCGATTTTGTGTTAATTGTAAGACTTCCACGGCAAAATCTTGCATTTTATAATCAATACAAGCCGAAGCGCCCAAAGATTGGCAAAGTTCATGTTTTCCCGCAGAAGCAGTAACCAAGCAAGTAGCGCCGATAAATCGCGCCAACTGTATGGCTGCGGTTCCCACTCCGCTAGCTCCGGCATGAATAAGCGCCGTTTCGCCAGCTTGAAGTTTGGCCAACCAATTGAGCGTTTGAAAGGCGGTCAAAAAAACTTCGGGAATAGCTGCTGCTTGTATAAAGCTTAAGTTTTCTGGTATCGGTAAAGCTAGGTGCTTGTGTACTGTTGCGTATTGGGCGTAACCACCGCCAGGCAATAGTGCGCATACGCGATCTCCCAATTTCCAATGCGCTACGTCCGCACCCACTTGTGTTACTGTGCCGGCAATTTCCAAACCTAAGATGGGACTTGCTCCAGGCGGAGGCGGATATTTTCCTTCCCGCTGCAACAAATCGGCGCGATTGAGCGCAGTAGCGGCTACTTTTACCAAGATTTCGTTAGGGCCCGGTTGCGGCGTTGGGTATTCGCCAAAAGTCAATTGTTCAACGTTACCGGGCGTATTTACGAGGATTGCTTTCATCATTTCCAGCTCAATAAATGACCCATCATTTCCTGTTTGGTTTTGAGGTAGTCGAAGTTCTCTTTTTGTGGTTCGATGATGATCGGTTCACGACTCACGATTTCGATTTTGGTATGAGCAAAAGCTTTGATCTTGTCGGGATTGTTGGTGAGTAAACGAATGGCTTTGATCCCCAAATCTTCCAGCATGGTCAAAGCGGTATCGTAATGGCGTTCATCGGCTTCAAAACCAAGGTGTAGATTGGCATCGACAGTATTCAAACCCAAATCTTGTAGATTGTAAGCTTTGAGTTTGTTGATGATGCCGATACCGCGACCCTCTTGGCGCAAATACAGCACCACGCCACCTTCCAGCGCTGATCTTTGCATGGCGTACATCAGTTGTTCGCCGCAGTCACAGCGTTTAGAGCCAAAAAGATCACCGGTTATGCATTCAGAATGCAAACGCGTAAGGACGGGTTGCTGCGGGTTAAAAGATTCGCTAACTAAAGCTAAATTGGGCATCCATTCATCAGCCGATTCGGCATAAGCCAATAGGCGAAAATTGCCCCAGGGGGTAGGAATCAACGCTTCTGCTTGGCGTTTTATGTTTGTTTCACGACGATTGTCTTCCATGTGCATTAGCCGGCCTTTGCTTAGACCAGACATCTTTAATCATTCACTCAGCTGAACACGTTTATCAGGTTAAGAGTTTATCAACGCAATATCTTTATGAACTCAATGCACCCCTCTTGGTGGTACAAAAGAAAACAAAGATAAGATTTTAGAGGGACTAATGTGGTCTTGGTTAACATCAAAAGTCTTTCGGTATTGAAATGCTTTAAGTGAAGACCATTAACCGTACAGTTAATTTTTTGGGTAAAGCTTTCCTCCCGTAAAAGGCCTGGATATCGCAGAAAAAAGATTTTTGTAATTTTTTTTAACTTTCATTTAACCTTTTTTTTCATTTGGTGTTTAATGACGTTCTCCAACTTATTTGCTGTTTAGTAGCAGTCTCCATATTTTACACGGCCATTATAGATCTCAAGAACATTTTAAAATTTTTTTTATCTTTACCCCATTCCAACGAACAGTTGTTTGTATGTTAATTTTATTCGCTCACTAAATTTTTTTCAAAATGAAAAAACTTTCACTAGTTTTTTTTCTACTAGTGGCTGGAGCTGCATCGCTTCTCGCACAGCGTACTGTAATCGGTAAGGTTACAGATGCCAAAGGCGAAGGGTTGATTGGTGCTAGCATACTGGCTAAAGGTACTACACGTGGAACGGTAACCGACATTGACGGTGCTTTTTCGCTTAGTGTACCTGAGAATACTACTGTTTTAGTGGTTTCTTACACGGGTTTTAAGTCCCAGAACGTTGCTCTTGGCGCTTCCAACACCTTGGAAGTTACCATGGAAACCGACGCGGTTGGCTTAGATGAAACTGTAGTTATTGGTTACGGTACGCAGAGCAATCGCAACCGTATTTCTAGTATTTCTACGGTTAATCCAGAATCTATTCACAACAACCCCTTGCTCGGACCACAACAATTGCTCCAGGGTACAGCATCTGGTGTACAGATGACCAACACTTCTGGGGTATTGGGCTCCGCAGCGGCAATCCGTATTCGCGGGGTATCTTCTATCAACGCCGGGGGTAACCCCTTGTTTGTGGTAGATGGTGTTCCTTTGAACGATGGTAGCAGCGGAAACTTATCTAATGCTGCTGGTGGTACAGCATTGAACCCATTAGCCGACATCAACCCGAACGACATTGAGTCGATGACGGTTTTGAAAGATGCGTCATCTTCGGCGATTTACGGTTCACGTGCTGCAAATGGTGTTATCGTAGTAACAACGAAGCGGGGTAAAGGTGGTCAACCAGTTTTGAATTTTGACGTTCGGTATGGTATCCAGGCAAAAACTAATCGTCCTGATCTGATGAATTCCCGAGAGGCAGGCGAGAACCTATGGCAGAAGTTTAAAAACATGGGTCTTAAGCCAGGAGATGCGGGATGGGGCAACACCCAGTTCGGATTCGGTGCAACACCGGTAGTTCCCGATTACATCTTTCCTGCCGGTAAAATGGCCGGGCAGGTTGACGAAAGTACTTATTCCTATCCAACTCCTTATAATGGAATAACAAGGACGAACAAAGGCGAGATTGATTGGTACGAAAAAGTTTTTGTAAAAGCGCCGGTGCAGGAATATAACCTTGCTGTAAGTGGTGGAGTTGCAGGTAAAAGTAATTATTCAATATCCGCTGGATAGATGGACCAGAAGGGAATTGTAAATTATGCCGGAGATGCCTCTAACGGACCAACAAATGGAGGTTTTAAAAGGTACTCACTACGATCGAATGCCGATGTTAAAGTGAACGACTGGGCAAAAATCGGGGTAAGCATCAGTGGTACATTCATTGATTTAAAGGGCACTGTAGGAGCAGGACCAGCAACTACTGTACTGAGCATTAGCCCGCTTCTTCCAATTTATGATATCAGGGGAAATTTTGCAGGGACAAAGACACCTTTAACCGGCAACCAGCGTAACCCGGTTGCTGAACTGGTGAGAAACAACGATGATTATACAAGAAGATTATTGCTGCAGGCAAGTCCCTATGCGCAAATTTCATTCACAAACGACCTGATTTTCAAAACTTTGTTCGGTGTAAGTTTCGATGAAGGTAAATCGTTAGACCGTGTCCTTATAGATCCCGAATTTAACCAGACCCAACTAGTAAGTATTTTAACCTCCTCCTCGAATTCCGGTTTGCAATACAACTGGGTAAATACGCTGAATTATCTCAAAACAATAAAAGACGATCATAATTTCAACGTTTTGGTAGGTACAGAAGCTGTTGACAACAGTTCTCAGTTCCTAACTGGCAGCCGGTCAACTTTCGCCTTCACCGATCTTAACTACATGGTTTTAAATGCAGGACAAAAGGATGTGACTAATACAGGCTCCTTCGACCAAAATCGCCTTTTCTCTTATTTCGCAAGGTTAAACTATGATTTTAATGGCAAATACCTCATGGAGGCAGTTGTCCGTCGTGATGCGTCATCAAGATTCGTGGGTAAATATCGTTGGGGCACGTTTCCTGCTTTCTCAGCAGGATGGAGAATTTCCCAGGAAGATTTTATGAAAAACATCAACTGGTTAACCGACCTGAAGCTTCGTGTAGGCTGGGGAAAGAATGGTAACGATAACGTAGGTAACTACAACGCATATACAACCTTTATCGCAAACGGATTCGAGTCTTACTATAATATAAGCGGTTCAAGCAGAAGTTCATCTACTGCCGGAATGCACCAGTCAACACTGGGAAATCCGGAAGGAAGGTGGGAGACTAGCATCGCATCGAATGTAGGTGTTGATGTATCCTTGTTTAAGTCAAAATTTGAAGCAAGTTTAGATGTCTATAGCCGTCGCACGACAGATATGCTTTATTCTGACTCCAAACCTGCAACCTGGGGTGAAGTGATTTTGCCAAATGTCAACATCGGTGAAATGAAGAATACTGGTTTTGACCTGATGTTGACCTATCATGGTAAGATGGCTAAAAATTGGAGCTTTACCGTAAATGCTAACATTTCCCATTTCAAAAACCAGGTAGTTAAATTAAATGGTAATCCGAATGAAATCCGTTTTGGAAATGCCACTGAGGCCAGTTTTAATACAGCTACTGTTACAGGAAAGCCGTTAGAGTCATTCTACGGTTATGTGGTCGAAGGCATTTTCAACACGCAGGAAGAAGTAGCAAAATGGCCGAAGTTCAATCCTAACGTTGCGGGGGTAGACGTATATAGTATGCCAGGTGTATTTAAGTTCAAAGAC